>JAKSPU010000005.1 GCA_024404505.1 Clostridia bacterium | reverse complement strand
GGATGAGGGTGCAGGGAGAAGGGAGCGGCGCAGCCGCTCCCTTCTCCCTGCTATATAAAATATTCCCCCCGCCCGTGGGGCGGGGAGGAGGCAGGGGGTGGGCCCCCGAGCGCCAGAGGCGCGAGGCGTCCCCCCCCTTTGGTACATATGTCAATGCTTTTTCCTGACCGCGAGGATGAAGGCAGCAGCCATCGTGCAGAGCAGCGCAGCGCATCCTGCCGCAGACGCGCAGCCCTTATCCGCAGAGGGCTCGGCGCCGGCAGGCTCCGTACCGGTTTCGGCGTCGGGCGCTTCGGTCGGCGTGTCGGTCGGTGCTTCGGTTTCAGGCTCGGTGGCCGGTTCGGTCGGGGCTTCTGTCGGTGCCTCGGTCTCGGGCTCCGGGATCAGCGCCAGCAGGGCACGGGCGAACGCACGCGCTTGCGACTGCGTCAGTTTTTCCGTTGTGAGCGCCGCTTCGCAGGCGGTGTACTCCTTGATGGAGGTGTCAAGACCGGCTTCACGGTACCGCGTCATCGCATCGGTCAGCACGGAGGGGTCGGGCGGCGTGGGCGTGCCGTAGGCGGAGATATTGCTCAGCTGGAGCATATAGCCGTCGGCGGCGGTGCCGCGCAGTTTGGTGCCGATAAAGCGCAGGAAGCGGCCCGAGCGGACGAGCTCCGTATCGGGCGTGAACACCAGCTCGTCGCCGTCGGGCGTGTAGCCCGTCTGCTCGCAGAAGGTGGTCCAGCTGCGGCCGTCGGAGGACAACTCGATGCGGAAGTCCTCGGGGAAGCAGCCGAGCGGCCATACGACGACAGAGTCCACGTCGAACATATCACCGAGGTCGATGATGACGTACTCCTCCGCGTTCGGGGAGTTGTGCAGCTTGACGTTGGAGGTCCAGCCGGTTGCGTGATCGCCGTTGTTGATGAAGTCTATCGACCAGCCCCAACTCTTGTAGCCGGCCTCGTCGGGCGTCGTGGAGGAGCAGTAAGCCTTGCGGCCCTTGCAGAGGTCCATGCCGTCCTTGTACGTGATGACGACGTTGTCATCAAACGTATTGTACGGCTCGGGATCGGGTACGGAGCCGTCGTCGTAGTACAACTCGATCTCGGCAAATGAGGCGTAATCACCGCGGAATCTGGTGATGTCCATGCGGACGTAGCGGGCGGATGCCGTCTTGGCGGTGACCTTGACGGGTCCCGAAGGAGGGGCAAGTTCGACGGCGGACGTGATCTCCGTCCACTTCGTCCACGTTTCGCCGTCATCGGACACGAGGATCGAGAAGCCGGTGGGGAAGTTCAGCGCGTAGTTGAACAGATTGCCGTCCGGATACAGATCCATGCGGTTGAAGGAGAGCTTCTCGCCGAGGTCGATGAGCAGGCTGACGTCCTTCTTGGAGGTGGAGCGCCAGCCGTTCAGCACGCCGTCCGACGTCCGTTTGCCGTCGGAGAGGAGGCTGATGTAGTAGCCGCCGTCACCGGCGGATTGCGTCGTCGTGACGTAGGCGTTCTGCATCAGGTTCTGGTCGTTGGAGGGCTGACCGGATTCCTTTTGATAGAAATCGACGCCCTCGGGCAGTGCCATGAAGATGGCGTCGCCGGCCTCAAGGTGCAGGGAGAGCTTGTTCCCGTCCATGGTCAGGGGGATCAGCTTGCCGCTCGTGCGATCCATTTCCCACAGGGCGGTGACCTTGGGATCAAAGGTCAGATCAAAGGTCTGGGCCTTGGAGTAGTTATTGTTGACGATCATGAGGTAGTTGCGTCCCGTTTCCCTGTGGCGCAGCCACGACAGGGTGTACTGCTGGTTGCGCTTGCCGGGCTGGACGAAGAAGTCCTCGGGGATCTTGGGCTGGCCCCACGTGTCGGAGCCGTTCAGGTACACCTCCAGCGCGTCGCACTTGGCCAGCGTCGGACCGATGGTCAGGATCTCGTGGTTGATCGTCTTGACCGTTTCGTAGTGAGCGTTGGGCTTGCCGTCGGCGGAGATGATGCCGTCCGCGAAGGGCTCGGAGCGGTTGACCGGCGTGAACCAGGTGAAGAAGGACAGCTGCTTGAAGCCGAACGCGAGGGCGGAGTACATCTCGTACCGGATCTCGGAATCGGTCGGACGCCGGAAAGCGACGGACTGCTCGATGGTCTGGATGTAGGTGCCCGTGCGGACGTGATTCTCGAGACCGGTGTCGTGGACGACGCGCAGGTTGGCATAGAAGCCGGCGCGGTCCATGCTGCCGGGTGCCAGACCGAAGGGATAGCGGTCGTAGATCAGGTAATCGACGGGGTAGCCGTTGGCGGCGCACAGGCGGCACCAGTCGTTCATCTGTGCCTGATACAGCGCGGACGAGCCGTACACGCCGGAGGGCAGGAAATTCAGGTGCATCAGGCCTTCGGGGAAGGCCTTCTTCAACCGGACGTAGGAGTCGACGTATGCGTTGGGGTTGAACGGCTCGTCGAGGATGTAGAAGCCGCCGAGTGAGCCGTAGGAGGTGTAGTCCTCGACCTGCCTTGCGATGACCTTTTCACTCTTGGAGGGAAGCGAGCCGCCGAAGCGGCCGTCATTGAGGATCAGATGCAGACCGAACTCCTCGCACAGCTCCAGCATTTTTTTCTGGTTGGCGGGGGTGGCGAGTGTCTCCTCGCCCGCGCCCAGCACCCAGTTGATGCCCGCGTCCGCGATCAGCCGGTACTGCTCCTCGTTGATGTACGCGGGTGTAGGCGGCCAGAAGATGGAGAGCATGATGTTCTCGTCAAAGTCGATGTCCGTCTGCTTTTCTGCGGCGGCTGTCTCGTTCGGAACGGGAGACGCCTGCTTCACCTGTCCCGCAGCGGCGGGCAGCATGAACGCGGCACCCGCGGCGGCGGTGCCGAGCACCATCAGGAGTGCCAGTCCCAGAGCAGGGACACGGCGGCGGTCGATCTTCATTTTCATGTTCGATACCTCCGGAAAGGATTTGTTACGCTTATTATATAACAATTATGCAAAAAAGTCAAGGAAAAATGCGGGTAAGTTGTTGACTTTTGCGCCTTTGTGTGCTACCATTAAGGCAGCCGCCCGAAGGGACGGCATAACGCCTCGAATTCCATATCACCAAAAGGAGACTGAACTTATGGCTGACATGATCTTCAACAAAGAGACAAAAACGTGGAGCATCGGCTCTTATGATTTCGGCGCCGGCTGTATCAGCGGCAAGCTGATCTTTACGGATTCCGGCAACACCTCGCTGGCTGTCGTCTGCGCGGACGGCACACCCATCGGCACCGCCGCCCTGTCGAGCGACGCACGACCGACCAACGAGGCGCTGTTCACCATTGACGATACGAAGGGTGTACACGAGGTGACCGTCAGCGTCAACGGCAGCGCCAAGCTGTTTGACCTGTCCTTCTCGTCCGAGCCTGCCTTCGGGACCCCGGACTACGTCCCCACGCCCGAGGACCGTTTCGTCAACTTCGACTACGACGGCTGGGAGGCCACGGATATGCTGGGCCGCAAGGTCGCGTCCGTCGAAGACGTCAAGGCCAGAAAGAAGGAAAAGCACGTCGGCATTTTCTATTGGACGTGGCGCGAGTCCCACGCGAATCTGCGTACCGTGGACGTCGTGGACGTACTGGACAAGTACCCCGCCGCCGAGTACCGCAAGGACCATCCGGCGTGGGGAGAGGGCCGGTTCCAGTGCCACTGGCACGAGCCGTTCTACGGCTTTTACCGCAACTCCGACCCGTGGATCATCCGTCACCACGCGGCACTGCTGGCCGCTGCGGGCGTGGATATGCTGATGTTCGACTGCACCAACGGCGCACTTCTGTGGCGTGACGCCTACGAGCCGCTGCTGAAGGGTCTGCACGAGGCCCGCGAGGACGGGATCAAGACCCCGCAGGTCGCGTTCATGATGAACTTTGCCCCGATGAAGACCACCGAATATATGCTTCGGGCGCTGTATCAGAATCTGTATAAGCCCGGTCTGTACTCCGACCTCTGGTACCGTGTGGACGGCAAGCCCGTGGTCATGGCATACCCCGAGTCGCTGCCGAAGGAGGGCGCCTGCGCGGCGGATACCGCATTCCTGAACGAGATCCGTGAGTTCTTCACCTTCCGGCCCGGCCAGCCCATTTACGCGGGCGGCCCCAAGCGCCCTGACCAGTGGGGCTGGCTGGAGGTATACCCCCAGAACAAGTACGTCACGCGTGAGGACGGCAGCTGCGAAATGGTTTGCGTCGGCGTCGGCCAGAACGCGAACGCCGACCGCATCTGCACGCACTTCAACGACGTCGATACCTTCGGGCGCAGCTATACCGGCAAGGACGGCTTTGCTCATCTCACCAAGGACTCCTACAAGTACGGCTACAACGTGCAGGAGCAGTGGGACCGCGCCATCGACCTTGACCCCGACCTCGTGTTCATCACGGGCTGGAACGAGTGGATCATGGGGCAGTGGCATGAGCCGTGGCTCTCCGACAACGATTCCACGCAGCTGGCGATGGTCGACCAATACGACCGCGAGCACAGCCGCGATATCGAGATGGACAAGGACGGCTATCTGGATTCCTACTACCTGCAATTGGCGCATAACATCCGCCGCTTCAAGGGCGCTGGACAGCGCCAGCCCGTGTCCGCTCCGCAGACGGTCCGCGTCGCGGGCGGTGAAAAGCAGTGGAAGGACGTCACGCCCGTCTACCGCAATCCCAAGGGCCTGACGATGAAGCGTGACTGGGACGGCTTCAAGGGCCATCACTACGTGAACGAGTCCGGCCGCAACGACATCATCGAGGCCAAGGTCACGCGTGACGCCGATACCGTATACTTCCACGTCAGATGCGCCGCCGGCATCACATCTCGTGACGGCGAGGGCTGGATGACGCTGTTCCTCGACACCGACCGGAGCAAGAAGACCGGCTGGGAGGGATATGACCTCGTGATCAACCGCCTGCCTGCCGCTCCCGGCAAGGCGTCCGTCGAGGCGTATCTGCCGACGATGGAAAAGGGCAGCTTCACGTGGCAGACGATCGGCAAGGCGTCGCTGCACGTCAAGGGTGACACGTTGACCATCGGGCTTCCCCGCGCGCTGGCCGGCCTCGGGGGCAAGCTGAACTTCGAGTTCAAGTGGAGCGACAATATGCAGGACAAGACCGTCATGGACTTCTACGCCAACGGCTCGGCTGCCCCGTTCGGACGCTTCAACTACCTGTATAAAGAGTAAATCTTCATACCATGCGGAAAAGGCGGCTCATGCCGCCTTTTCCGCTGTCTTCCCGCCCGCGGCTTTCCGACATCTTTTCCCGCTTGACAAGCATACCCCGATGTGATATAATATCCTTGTATATCTGTCGGAAATCAACGCTTCCCGTCTCCCAAAAAACATAAGGAAGGTCTGAAACACATGAAAAAAAGAGTATTCTGGCTGTGCCTGACCGCGATCTGTCTCGTGCTGTGCTGCCTCCTGACAGCCGCCTGCAAGGACGATAACCCTGACGGCACCGATACGACCGTCGACAGCACCACCGACGCCGGTCAGCCCACCGAGCCGGACAGTCCCACCGAGGCTCCGACTGAGGCCCCGACCGAAGCACCCACCGAGGCTGCCACGATGTGGGCTCCGGATATGGGCAAGTTCAACGACGGCAAGGTCACCTACACCAAGACCGTCGAGACCGAAAAGGTCGACGAGTACCCCGACGTGAAGATCGGCGAGCCTATGGGCGCCGGTGATAAGGGCGTGGTCACCCTGTTCTCCACCGACTTCGACGGCGATGACGTCACCTGCGGCGGCAAAATGGCTGTCCGTGCGGGCGGTACCGCCAAGATCATGGACGGCGTGCTGTACTTCCCTTACAGCGAGCAGACCTCCGACCATATCATCAGTGACGGCTGGTCCACCTATTCCGTCGTCACGCCCGCGTCGGTCAAAACCTACAAGCAGGTCGATCTGTCCCTCGACTGGACGATCATAGCCCGCGGCTCCGGCGCGTGGATGACGGCCACATGGGGCTGCTACGTCAGCAATTACGCCGGCAAGATCCCCGACGGCCCCGGCGACGGCCTCTGGCTGTCCTTCAACCCGATGGCGAATATGATCCGCGTCTACCATCCCGATGCCGCCTCGTGGCCGGCCGCGTGGGGCGAGATCCCCGTGGACAGCGGCCTTCTGAGCGGCATGATCCATACCGATATCGTCTGCTGCGACGATAAGTCCACCTATATCTACGTCACTGCCGAAGGCAGCGAGGACCGCGTCCTTGCGGGCTTTGTCCGCTTTGAGGACGGCAAGATCCGCATCTTTAACGGGGAGGGTACCATGCTCAAGGAAGACAACTGCACCACCAACGCCCTGCAGGGCGAGAATTTCTCCCTGTTTACACACGCGGGCGGCGGCGTCTGGATCGACGATCTGGATCTGTACGGCGCGTCCAAGGGCGAGATCCGCGAGAACGTGACCGTCACCGCTGTGCCTGCCGAGGGGCAGACGCTCGGCCTTGACGTCACCGACAAGACCGATCTCATTTTCATCAACTACTCCGTCTGGTTTGACGCGATCCTCGGCGCCGGCTCTGAGAAGGTGACGTACTTCAACAACATCACCGAGATCCTCGCGGGACGTCAGGATTGGGGCGGCTCTCCGTCCTTCCACTACTGGGCCAAGCCCGCCTGCGGGTATTACTACCGCTCCTCCGACAAGGACGTGATCCGCACGCACATGACGCAGCTGTATGAAGCAGGCGTGGACTTCATCGTCATCGACCTGACCAACGCAGGCGACGGCTACATCGGCAATTCCGCGTGGACGTCCTACATCGAGACGCCCATGGTCGCCATCCTCGATACCATCATGGAGATGCGCGCCGAGGGCAAGGGTACGCCTTACGTTGCTTTCTGGAGCGGCTCCTCCGACGGACCGCTGTATCAGGCTCTCTACGATAAGTTCCACAACGTCGAAAAGTGGAAGGATTGCTTCGTCTACTGGGACGGCAAGCCGCTGCTGATCACCACCCATACCGATCCCGCCGACTTCCCGCTCAAGGACCTGTACACCGTCCGTATGATGTGGGGCCTCAACAATGATCATACGGCGTACCATTGGGGCTTCCTCAACGTCAACAACTGCGGCACCGAAAGCTGCACGCCCGACGGCAAGCCGGAGCAGATCAGCGTGACGGTCGCCACGCAGGAGACCTATATGTCTGCCTCCACCGCACACGGCCGCAACCACGGTATCTTCTGGTACACGCAGTGGGCGTACGCCTTTGAGGTGCATCCCAAGATCGTGGGCCTGACGTGGTGGAACGAGTGGGCCGCGCAGCGGCTCAGCGTGGACGGTCAGTTCGTCTTCACCGACGCCTACAACGAGGAGTACAGCCGCGACATCGAGCCCATGGAGGGCGGTCACGGCGATCAGTATTACCAGTGGATGAAGCAGTACATCGCGGCGTACAAGTCCCATGCTGAGTGCCCTGTCCTCGTCGAGGAGGGCTTCGAGGAGAAAGCCGAGGATACCTACAAGGTCCAGCGCCGCAAGGCCGGTCTGAAGTGATCCTGATAAAAAATCATTATGAAAACTGACAGTTTCATTTCAAAAACGCGGTGGGTGCTGCTCCTGCTGCTCGTCCTCGGTATAGCCGCGCTGACGCTGACCGCCTGCGCCGGCGGTGACGTGCCTGCGGAGAGCGACACGGAAGCGTCCGCGGCCCCTACGGATCCCGTCACGGACGTGCCGACCGAGCCGGAGACCGAAACGGATGCCCCGGAAACGGTCCCCGAGACCGAGCCCGTGACCGAGCCGCCGCTCTGGCACCCGGATACCGGTGTGTTCAACGAGGGACACATCGCCTACGAGCCGACCTATGACGACGACGGGCAGATCGTGTCCGTCCGTGCGACGTCCGTGGACGGCACCGACCTTGGTCTCGACATCACGGACAAAAAGGATCTTGTCGGCATATGCTATTCCGTGTGGTTTGACGCCATCCTCGGTCATGCCGACGGCAAGGTCGACCATTGGTACAACGTAGAGGAAGCGCTTGCGGGTACCTCCGGCTGGGGACCGGCCAACGCATTTCACTACTGGTCGAAGCCTGCGCAGGGCTACTACCGCTCCTCCGACAAGCAGGTCATCCGCGACCACATGAATCAGCTGTATGCCGCCGGTGTGGACTTCATCATCGTTGACCTGACCAACGCGGGCGACGGCTACCTGAGCGGCAACAGACAGAACTGGCTCAACTACATCCAATATCCGATGGACGCGATCTGCGAGACCATCATGGCTATGCGTGCCGAGGGCCTCGGGACGCCGTACGTCGTGTTCTGGGCAGGGGTAAGTGCGGGCCCGTTGTATCAGGAGCTTTTTGACCGCTATATCCTCAGCGATTGGGCGGATTGCTTCGTTTATTGGGACGGGAAGCCGTTCCTCCTGACGACGCATATCTTCCCGCAGGACTTCCCGTTGCCGGATCTGTTCACCGTCCGCCGGATGTGGGGTCTGAACGGCGCTTCCACCTACGGCTGGAGCTACCTCAACCCCGATTCCAAGGTCACGTCGATAGGACCTGACGGCGAGCCGGAGCAGGTCGGTGTCTGCGTCGCGTCCCAGCGCAGTTATATCAGCGCGTCCGACGCGGTGGGACGCCGCCACGGCATCACCTTCTACGCGCAGTGGTTCTACGCCTTTATGGAGCATCCCAAGGTGGTCACCGTCTGCTGGTGGAATGAGTGGACAGCCCAGCGTATCCCGGACGGCAAGGGCGGCTACAACTTCACCGACGAGTACACGCAGGAGTACAGCCGTGACATCGAGCCCATGGAGGGCGGTCACGGAGACGACTACTACCGCTGGTTGACCGGTTATATCGCCGCCTACAAGGCGGGGCTTGACTGCCCGGTGCTGGTCGAGGAGGGCTTTGAGGAGACCGCGGTGACCTCCTGCAAACGGCAGTTCAAGATCCATTGATCTCCCTTCGATTTTTAGATACAGAAAGGTTTTTATGAGTTATCAACGAATTTCCCGCATAGGGAGGCTGACGGCTGTTGCCGTGAGCCTCCTCCTGATCGCGGGCGGTCTGACCGCCTGCAGCCTCGACCTGCCCGACGTCGTGCCGTGGCTGGATGAGACCTCGGAGGCCGCCGAGGATACGGGCAACATGGTCATCCACATCACGGGCAGCGTGCCGGAGACCGACGTCGAGCCTGCGACCGCGGAAAGCGGAGCGGACACCGCCTCCGATCCCGGAAACGGCGTCCCATACACGGGCGAGGCTCACGCCGGGACCGATATATACTACGTCGGCAGTGGTGCGAACCGGGACCGTATCATCGTTATCGACGCGGGCCATCAGGCGCGCGGCAATTCCGACAAGGAGCCTGTGGGGCCGGGCGCGGAGCAGACGCAGGCCAAGGTATCCTACGGGACGACGGGCACGTTCACGGGTGACTATGAATTTGAGTTGAATCTTCGGGTCGCTCTGGCGCTCCGGGACGAGCTGATCGCCCGCGGGTACAGTGTGGTCATGATCCGGGAGACCAACGATGTCGACGTCAGCAACGCCGAGCGGGCACAGATCGCCAACCGGCACAAGGCTGCCGCGCTGATCCGCATCCACGCCAACGGCTGGAATGATGAAAAAACGAACGGTGCCATGACGGTCTGCCAGACCGCGGCCAATCCCTACCCGGATTGTGCCGCCGTTTACAAGGAGAGCCGGCTTTTGTCCGAGTGTATCCTGTCCGCCTACTGCGAGGCGACGGGCTTTGCCCGTTACAGCCTGTGGGAGACGGATACCAAGGCCGGAACGAATTGGAGCTCCGTGCCGTCCACGATCCTCGAGATGGGCTTCATGACCAACAGAGAGGACGACGAGCGAATGGCGTCCGATGAGTTCAAACCGATCGCCGCTAAAGGCATCGCCGACGGTCTGGATGATTATTTCGCCAAGATGAAGCAGTGAGGGGACGAGGAACGTGTGGGGCTCTGCCCCACACCCCGCTTAAGCCCTTCTTGAAAGAAGGGCTTAAGGATCCCAAGAACTTTATGGGCAATGCATAAAAGAAAGGTTTGGTTTACGCCGAACGAGATGGGTGGGTGCCGTCATGGGCGCCCGCCTTTTCTATGAAAAACCCGAAAAATGAATAGCCGTGTAAACGAAAATACTTCTTTTTTGGTCGGATTGTCTCTTGACTTTGCAGGCCTTAAGCGCTATAATAGGTAGGTATTTGCCGGAAACCCGGCTTACTCCGGAGGCTTTTTCAATGGAAACTTTGCTTACCTTGTCTGTCGCTCTGCTGGCAGGCCTGCTCATGTCCCGCCTGACGAAAATATGGAATCTGCCGGCTGTCACGGCTTATCTGGTCGCCGGCGTGCTGATCGGCCCGTACTGTCTCGGGCAGTTCGGCGTGTACGGCCTCGGCTTTGTCGACGCCGCCGACGTCAGCAGCTACTCACTGATCAGTGAAGCCGCGCTCGGCTTCATTGCTATCTCCATGGGCAATGAATTCCGCCTGTCCGACCTAAAGCAGACCGGCAGGCAGGCTGTTGTCGTTGCTGTCTTTCAGGCTGTTGTTGCCACGCTGGCTGTGGACCTTGCCCTGTTCCTCCTGCATCTGGCTATTCCGGACGCACTCCCGCTGTCCGCGGTGCTGACGCTCGGTGCCATCGCCGCCGCGACCGCACCCGCCGCGACGCTGATGGTGGTCAAGCAGTACAAAGCCGAAGGCCCCGTGACCAAAATGCTGCTGCCCGTCGTCGCGCTCGACGACGTGGTGGGCCTGATCCTGTTCTCCGTCTCCTTCGGCATCGCGCAGGCGCTGGAGGACGGCCAGATCAGCCTGTTCTCCGTGCTGGTCAACCCGCTCATCGAGGTCGTCGCCTCCTTCGCGCTCGGTGCGCTGCTCGGTCTTGCTTTCCACCTGCTGGAGCGCTTCTTCCACTCCCGCAGCAAGCGTCTGTCCATATCCGTGTGCATGGTCTTCCTCGGCGTGGCGCTGTCCATGCTGAAATTCAGGATCGGTCCCGTGGAGATCGGTTTCTCCTCGCTGCTCGTGTGCATGATGCTCGGGACGATCTTCTGCAACCTCTGCGATTTTTCCGAGGAGCTGATGGAGTACATCGACCGCTGGACGGCTCCGCTCATGGTGCTGTTCTTCGTCATCAGCGGCGCAGGACTTGAGCTGAACGTCTTCACCGGCTGGAAGGTCATCCTCATCGGCGTGACCTTCATCGTGGTCCGTTCGATCGGCAAGATCGTCGGCTCTGGTGTGTCCTCCAAGTTCATGAAGTGCGAGCCGACTATCCAGAAGTACCTCGGCATCACGCTGCTGCCGCAGGCGGGCGTCTCGCTCGGGATGTCCCTGACGGCCCTGACCGCCATGACCGCTGCCGGACACTCCGAGGTCGGGCTGGTCATCCGCAGCATATCGCTGTTTGCCGTGCTGATCTATGAGCTGGTTGGCCCGCTGTTCACCAAGATCGCGCTGGACAAGGCCGGCGAGATCAAGGAGAAGCCCGTTCCGCCCAGAAAGAAGGCGGCACTCGAGGCAAAGGCCAAGAAGCAGAAATAATAAGTGTGCGGGGCTCTGCCCCGCACCCCGAGGATGCGCCGGGGCTCTGCCCCGGACCCGGGGACGCGCTTGTGGGGCTCTGCCCCACGCCCCGCTTAAGCCCTTCTTGAAAGAAGGGCTTAAGGATTCCAAGAACTTTTAAATAAGGATAATTGACCGAGGTTTGGTTTACGCTGAACGAGATTGGTGGGTGCCGTCATGGGCACCCGCCTTTTTTGTATACGTCCGCGGTTATTACGTGTCCCGCAGGATGAGGGCGCAGGGAGAAGAGCCGCCCAAGGGCGGCAGGGCATCGCCGCTCCCTTCTCCCTGCTATCGGGCTGACGATGCCGCGCTGCCCTGCCCCGGCAGGGTTTTTTGTCGAAAGAAACCGCATCATTTCAAAAAAATTTACCATTTATCACTTGCACATACGCATAAAACATACTATAATAGTAGAGTATAAGGGAAAGTATGCCGCAAGGGGGGATCGGGAATGAATGAATCACCCGTCATGACGAGGGTCCGGAAGGGACGTTGCGTCGTGCTGGGCTTCGGCGTATCCAACCGCCCGCTGGTGCCGTGGCTGCTGTCGCACGGCGCACAGACGGTCACCGTCCGTGACAAACGGACACGGGACAGCCTGACGCCGGACGAGGTGCGTATCCTCGAAGCGCCCGGTGTGACCTACGTCGGCGGAGACGCCTACATGGAAGGGCTGGCCGCGGAAGGACCCGATGCCGTGATCTTCCGTTCTCCGGGCATCCGGCCCGACCAGGCGTCCATCGCGGCAGCCGTCGCTGCCGGGGGATTGTTGACCTCCGAAATGGAGCTGTTCCTCGAGCTGACGCCCGCGGCGCTGCTCGGCGTCACCGGCTCGGACGGCAAGACCACCACCACGACCGTGACCTCTCTGCTTGTGTCCGCGTTCCTTGCGGAGCGGGGCAGGGGACGGATGTACCTCGGCGGCAATATCGGCACGCCGCTGCTTCCGCTGGTCGATGAGATGACAGCCGACGACGTCGCCGTGCTGGAGCTGTCGAGCTTCCAGCTGATGACCATGAAAAAGTCGCCCGAACGTGCGGCTGTCACCAACCTCTCGCCCAACCATCTGAATTGGCACATCGATATGGCCGAATACCTGACGGCCAAGACCAATATCTACACCCACGAGCCCTGCCGGAGCGTTGTCCTCAACGCCGGCAACGACTATACCCGACGTGCCGGCCTTGACCTGCCGCGCAGCATTCCGGTGACGTGGTTTTCCTCATCCGGGACCTCGTGGGAGGAGGTCGTTCCCGCCGGACGACGGGAGACCGGCTGTCCTGACAGCGCCGTTTTCCTTCGTGACGGCTTCATCGTGTATCAGCCCGCGACAGACGCGGAGTCCGTCCCGCTGCTGGATACCCGGCGCATCCGCGTGCCCGGTCTTCACAATAAGGAAAACTTCATGACCGCCCTCGCCCTTTCGATGGGGGTGATGGATACCGAAGCCCTGATCCGCGCCGCCGGGCGTGTCGCGGACGGTTTCAACGGCGTCCCGCACCGTCTTGAGCTGGTCCGGGAATGGAACGGCATCCGGTTCTACAACAGTTCGATCGACTCCAGCCCCTCCCGCACCTGTGCGGCACTGTCCGCTATGGAGGACCTGAACGCGCAGCGCGCGGAGACAGAGGGCGTCGTTCCCCCGAAGCCCATCGTGATCTGCGGAGGGCAGGACAAACACGTCCCGTTCGACCCGCTGGCCGCGGCGCTGTGCCGTCAGGCGAAGGCCGTGATCCTGACCGGCGAGGCACGGGACCAGATACTGTCCGCACTTGAACGGTGCCGGGACTATGACGCGCAAAGGCTGCCTGTCACGGTCATTCCGGATTGGACCGAGGCCATGACCTCCGCCTGCCGCTCGGCTGTCCCCGGAGACGCCGTGCTGCTGTCCCCGGCCTGCACCAGCTTCGACGCCTTCAAGAACTTCGAGGCCCGCGGCGAGCGCTTCCGGACCATCGTAAACAGCTTATAGCTTATAGTTTAAAGCATACCGGAGATCTTCAAGTCAATCCCGATTTCAAAAGAAAGGAATCCTCAAATATGACACTCAACGAACTGATCGTGAAGCTGTGCGGCATGATGACCGTCAGCGGAAACGAACGACACGCGACCCGGGAACTGGAGGCGCTGATCGGCCCGACCTTCGACGAGATGAAGGTGGACGCGGTCGGCAACCACCTGTTCCTCAAGAAGAGCAGCCGTAAGAACGCGCCCAAGATCCTGATCGACTGCCATCTGGACGAGATCGGCATGATGGTCAGCGGATACGAGGACGGCGGCTTCCTCCGCGTCGTCAACGTCGGCGGCGTGGATACGCGCATCCTGCCTGCGGGCGAGGTCGTGATCTACGGCAAAGAGACGCTGTACGGCGTCGTAGCCACCTCTCCGACCTACCTTCTGCCCCCCGATGACACCGAAAAGCTCAAAAAGATCACCGAGCTGCTGATCGACACGGGGTACTCCAAGGAGGAGCTGCAGGAGCTGGCTCCGCTCGGCACGCCCGTCGGCTTCAAGCCCGTCTACGGAAAACTCATGAACGGCCGTATCTACGGCAAAGCCTTTGACGACAAGGCGTGCGGCGCCTGCGCCGTCTGGGGCATCGACGCCGTACCGCGCAGCGAGCTGGCCGGGGACGTGTATTTCCTGTTCTCCACCTTTGAGGAGACCGGGATGCTCGGCGGACGCACCGGCGGCTTCGGTGTCCGGCCCGACTACGCGCTCTGCATGGACGTCACCCACGCGGCGATTCCCGACACGCCGGACCTCACTCTGTCCCCCATGGGCAGCGGCATCTCGATCACGACCGGCGTCATCTGCAACCGCAGACTGACCCGCATGAGCATGGATCTGTGCCGGAACGGCAAGATCCCGTTTATCCCTGAGGCTGCCACCGGCAGCACGGGGACCAACACCAACGTGCTGAACAACTGCGCCGAGGGTATCCCCACCACCCTGTGGAGCTTGCCCATCAAGAGTATGCACTCGGCTGCCGAGGTGCTTGCCCTTGAGGACGCCAAGGCGCTCGCCGCCGGTGTCAGCGCGTTCATCAGATCCAAAGAAATCGCGGAGGTGTTCGGAAAATGACAAAGGGAATTGAACTCATCAAGCGGCTGTCCCTCGCGTTCGGTCCCTCCGGCTGGGAGGACGACGTCCGCGCCGTTATTCGTGAGGAGATCGGCAAAGCAGCCGACAGCATCACCGAGGACAGAGTCGGCAACCTGATCGTCCGTGTCAAGGGACGAGGGCTGGATTATAACGCCTCGAAGCCTGCCCGGATGATGATCGCGGCCCATATGGACGAGGTCGGCTTTATGGTCAAGGACGTCACCGACGAGGGATACTTAAAGTTTTCTCCCATAGGCGGCATGGATCCGCGCGTCCTGTGCGGCCGTCACGTCATGATCCATACCGACAAGGGTACGGAGGTCCCGGCGATGATCGCAACCAAGGCGATCCACCTGCAATCCGCCGAGGACAGGGCCAAGGCTACGCCCACCAAGAAAATGTACTTTGACATCGGCGCCCGCACGAAGGAGGAGGGCTTCAAGGCCGTCTCCGTCGGTGACTGCGGTGTCTTCGACTCCGATTTCATGACCTTCGGCAAGGACGGTGCCTTTCTTAAAGGCAAGGCACTTGACGACAGACTCGGCTGTGCCGCCCTGATCGAAGCCATTCGCGATCTGCACGACAGCCCCTGTGACCTGCCGTTCGACGTGTACTTCTGCTTCACCTGCAACGAGGAGATCGGGATCTCCGGCGCGGGCGTCGCCGCCTTCACCGTAGAGCCCGATATGGCGCTGCTCGTTGAGGCGTGCGCCGTCAACGATCTGCCCGGCGTCCCCGGCGCGTCCCGCGTGGCGTCCCTCGGCGGCGGCTGCGTCCTCACGCTGGTCGACAGCACCGCACTTTACGACCAGTCCCTGACCGCGTTCCTCCGCCATACCGCCGAGGATCAGGGCGTCAGGTACCAGATCAAGCAGGGCACCGGCGACGTGACCGACGGCGGCTTCATCCAGCGTTCGATGGCCGGTGTGAAGACGGCACTCCTGTCCGTACCCGTGCGCTACACTCACTCGGCCGCGTCCGTGGCCCGGTACGCCGACTACGAATCTGCCCGTGACCTCCTGATCGCCGCGCTGCGGAATTGGAAGGCCTGATGCTGAAACAGTGAAAGGAAGGTAAACGAATATGTTGAATCTGATGAAAACGCTCGTCTCCGTAAGGAGCATTTCCGGCTTTGAAAAGGCCGTTTCGGACAAGCTGATGATGACCATGGCCCCTTTGTGCGACAAGGTGTATAACGACGCGCTGGGCTCCCTGATCTGCGTAAAGAACGGCACCGCCCCCGACGGTGAACGCAAAAAGATCATGCTGGTCGCCCATATGGACGAGATCGGCTTCATGGTCACCATGGTCGAGGACAACGGCTTTATCCGCGTCCAGCCCATCGGCGGCATCAACTTCACCGCTGCCGCGTACACAGCCGTCACCTTCGGCAACGGCACGCGCGGCATCCTGATCCCGGAGCTCGGAACCGCTCCGAACGACATCAACGCGTCCAAGGTATACATCGACATCGGCGCGAAGGACAAGAAGGAAGCCGAGAAGAAGGTAAAGATCGGCGATCAGTGTGCGCTGGACGGTCAGTTGATCCGTCTGTGCGGAAAGAAGATCGCGGGCCGCCCGCTCGACGACCGCATCGGCTGTGCCGTGCTGGTCGACATTGCCGAAAAGCTCAAGGACACCCCCTGCAAGGATGACGTCTACTTCGTCTTCTCCACGCAGGAGGAGGTTGGTATGCGCGGCGCGCGCACCGCGGCCTTCGGCATCATGCCTGACCTCGGTATTGCCTACGACGTGACCGGTACGGGCGACGCTCTCGGCGCCGGTCCCATGGTCTGTTCGGTCGGCGGCGGCGCTGCCATCAAGCTCAAGGACAGCTCGCTGATATGCGACAGAGACTTTGCGGACGAGCTGGCACAGATCGCCAAGGCAAACGATATCAAATATCAGTTTGAGATCCTGCTGGCAGGCGGCACCGATACCGCCGCGATGCAGATGACGGGTGCGGGCATCAAGGTGGCCGCGCTGTCCATTCCGACCCGTTATATCCACTCCGGGACCGAGCTGCTGGATCTTGCCGACGCAGAGGCCTGCGCAGACCTGACCGTGGCGTGGCTGAACAAGTGATTGAAGGAAGGGAAGACCCATGCAATTTTCCGATAGGATCCTCAATCTGACCGCGGAGGCTGAGGCCGCGCTGACCCCGCACTTCGCGCGCATCGACCGCATAGCGTTTGAGAACACGCAGAAGGTGATGGATGCCTTCCGCGAGCATCGCGTTGCGATGACGAATTTTGATTCCACGAGCGGCTACGGCTACGATGACAGGGGCCGCGACGTGTTGGACCTGATCTGGGCAGACGTGATGGGTGCGGAGGCCGCGCTCGTGCGTCAGCAGATCGTGAGCGGCACGCAGGCGCTGACCATCGGTCTGTTCGGCCTGCTCCGTCCCGGCGACGTGATGCTGTCCGTGGCCGGAAAGCCCTACGATACGCTGGAGGAGGTCATCGGCCTGACGGGTACGCCCGGCAACGGCTCGCTGCGCGACTTCGGCGTGAACTACGACATGGTCGAACTGACTCCTGCCGGCACGTTCGATTGGGACGCCATCGCTGCGAAGACGGAGCAGTATAAGGGACACCTGAAAATGGTGTTCGTCCAGCGTTCCAAGGGCTACCTCAACCGCAAGACGCTGTCCGTTGCCGAGATCGGCGGGCTGGTCCGCTTTATCAAGGAGCGTTCGCCGGAGACCTATGTAGTCGTGGACAACTGCTACGGCGAGTTCGTGGAAACGGTCGAGCCGTGCGCGGTCGGAGCCGACCTGTGCATCGGATCGCTCATCAAGAATCCGGGCGGCGGCATGGCCGAGACCGGCGGCTACCTGTGCGGTACCAAGCGGGCCGTCGAGCTGGTGTCCTACCGGCTGACCTCTCCCGGTGTGGGCGGCGAGGTAGGCGCGACGATGGGACAGAACAAGCCCATGTATAAGGGCCTGTTCTACGCGCCCCACACGGTGGCGCAGGCACTCAAGACCGCTCATCTGGCAGCATACCTCTTCAGCGCGCTGGGTTATCCCGTCGAGCCGGCGTGGGACGAGGCGCGCCACGACATCATCCAGACCGTGATCACCGGCTCCGCCGAGGGGCTGTGCGCGTTCTGCCGGGGCATTCAGGCGGCGTCCCCCGTGGACGCCTACGTCACGCCCGAGCCGTGGGCGATGCCCGGCTACACCGACCCCGTCATCATGGCTGCCGGCGCGTTCACGCAGGGCTCCTCCATCGAGCTGTCCGCGGACGGTCCGATCCGCCCGCCCTATACCGCGTACTTCCAGGGCGGCCTGACCTATGAATCCGGCCGTATCGGCATCATGGCGGCTGCGGACGCGATCCTGAAGGCGTGAAGCGTCCGACCGACTCTGAAAGGAAACATACTATGAGCTTCAAAACCATATGCCTCCGCACCGTCTGCCTGCTGCTGTCACTCTGTCTGCTGTGCGTCGGCCTGACTGCCTGCTCCGGCGGCGACGAGATCCCGGACGGCTATCAATACGCGACCTGCGCGGGCGAGTATTTCCGCCTGTTCGTGCCTACGCAATGGACGGTCAACACCGAAAGCGGTCTCTCCGGCGCGTACCTGAGCATCGATCCGTCCGCCACGATCGCCGTTACCATGTGCGAGAGTGCCTTCGGTGCGGATACAGAGGACGCCACGCTGGACGATTTCCGCTCGGCACACCGTGCCGAGGTGTCGACGCTCCGTGACTACGTCGAGGAATCCGCATACGCCTCCAACGTCAGCGGATACAAGGCGCAGAATCTGGTGTACACGGCCACCGTTGCGGGCATACCGGTCAAATACCGGCAGATGCTGTGCAAGGTGGGCGGGCGCTTCTTCCTGTTCACCTACTCCGCTCCCGCCGACAAATTCGACAATTACGTCGACATCGTCGGTGAGATCGTCGAGAACATCCAATTCTACGCCACGCCCTTTGAGGGGGAAGATATCCCTACCCGCAAGGTCCCCGATGACGAGGACGCCCCTGCCGGTATGAGGCTGATCTCCACCGACGAGGTCGCGTTCCGCTTCTACGCGCCCGAGGCATGGGAAACCGATCCCTCCAGCGTGCTGAACACCGTGTTCGTCACCGAGGCGGACGGCTCGAGGTCCAATGTGACCATGACCGCCTATATGCCGGAGGACGAAGGGTATTCCGCCGACGACTATTGGAAAATGTGTGCGCTGCACTACGAGGATACGCTGAAGGACTTCACGGTCACGTCGATCACGTCGGACAGCAAGCTCGGCGGTCGCAGCACCGTGACCTATGAGTACACGTACAAGATCGGCAGCGTGTCATACAAGACCCGTCAATCCATGTGCGTGTACACCACGATGGTGTACATCATGACCTATACTGCGCTGCCGGAGCATTTCGACAATCATACGGACGACGTGAAGCGGATGGAGCAGTCCCTCACCTTCCGTTCGCCGTTTGCAAGAAAAGAGGCGGTCACCGTTGGAGAGTCTTCGTGACCGTATGGCGGCAATGAACGCCGCCGCGCCGGACAGGGAACAGGTCGTCCGCCGGTATCTGGACAACAGTGCCACGACGCCGCTCTGCGACGAGGCCCGGCAGGCCATGCTCCGGGCGATGGACGTGTATGGCAATCCGTCGTCGCTCCACGCCGCGGGGCAGGAGGCCGCGATGCTGCTCCGCACCGCGCGCGGGCAGGTCGCGGGGGCGCTCGGCGTCCGCAATCCCGTGCCGGGTGAAGTGCTGTTCACGGCGTGCGGCACCGAGGCGAGCAACACCGCCATCCTCGGCACCGTGTACGCAAAAAAGCACCGTGTCGGCAACCGCATCATCACGACCGACTGCGAGCATCCCTCCGTTGAGGAGGTCATGAAGCGGCTGGAGGGGGGCGGCTTTGACGTCGTCCGCGTCCCGACGAAGGGCGGTGTGCTGGACAGGGAAGCGGCGCTTGCCGCGCTGGAGGTCCCGACGCTGCTCGTCAGCATGATGATGGTCAACAACGAAACGGGCGCTGCCTTTGACGTATCGGACGTATTCAAGGCGGCCAAACGCAAAAATCCCGCCACGATCACGCACTGCGACGCGGTGCAGGGCTTCCTCAAGCTGCCCTTCACGCCCGCATCCATCGGTGCCGATCTCGTGACGGTCAGCGGACACAAGATCCACGGTCCGAAGGGTGTGGGTGCGCTGTACGTCAGCCCGGCACTGATCAGGCAGAAGGCTCTGCAGCCCTACCTCATCGGCGGCGGGCAGGAGAGCGGTCTGCGTTCCGGGACCGAGAACATGGTCGGCATCTGCGGCTTCGGCGCGGCTGCCGAAGCGGGGTATGCGCGTCTGAACGAGCATATCGCGCACATGGTATCCCTCCGGGACGCGCTGGTCGATGGCCTTTGTGAGGCGGGCATACAGGTCAACGTCCCTGCCGGGCGGCGCGCCCCGCACATCGTCAACCTGACCCTGCCGGACATCAAATCGCAGACAATGCTGAACTATCTGTCGGAGAGAGGCATCTGTGTGTCGAGCGGCTCCGCCTGTGCGGCCCACGGCGGCAAGACCAGCCGGTCGCTGCTCGCTTTCGGTCTGACGCCGCACGAGGCAGACTGCTCCCTGCGTGTCAGTTTGTCCGCGTTCAACACAGCGGAGGACGTCCAAGCGCTCCTGACCGCGCTGCGCGAGGGCTGCTCCCGCCTCGTTCGGATCAAGCGGTAAAAGAAGCGTGTGGGGCTCTGCCCCACACCCTGAGGACGCGTGTGGGGCTCTGCCCCACGCCCTGAGGACGCGTGTGGGGCTCTGCCCCACGCCCCGCTTAAGCCCTTCTTGAAAGAAGGGCTTAAGGATCCCAAGAACTTTTTGGGCAATGAATAAACAGAGGTTCGGTTTACGCTGAACGAGATTGGTGGGTGCCGTCATGGGCGCCCGCTTTTTTTGAAGCTATGTCTATCGCAGCCCCGCATCTCGCAGGATGAGGGTGCAGGGAGAAGGGAGCGGCAGCGCCGCTCCCTTCTCCCTGATATAAAATTGTGTATTCCCCCCGCCCGCCGGATGGGGGGAATACAGTTAAGTCGAACTGCCGTCGAGCCGTCATCGGCTCCCCATCAGCCGCAGGGCGCGGGACGCCGCCCCGCTAAATCCAAAAAGCGTCTGCCGTGAAGGCAGACGCTTTTCCATATACGGTCATTCGACCGAGATCACGAAATCATACAGCGGCTGACCGCCGGAGATCATGGAGATCTCTGCGTCGGGCAGCAGTTCCTGCGCGTCCGCCAGCAGGCGGGCGGCACACTCCTCGGTGACGTCGGACCCGTAGAAGGCGGTCACAAAGGAGGCACGAGGGAAGTTCTTGAGCATTTCCAGCACGATGACGCGGCGGCTGATGCCGGTATAGCCGATGCGGCGGTCACACAGGCCCATGTACTCACCGGAGCGGATGCTCATGCCGTCAATGGCGGCGTCCTTGACCGCGCGGGTCACAGACAGCGTGTGTACGTTGGCAAAGGCCTCTGTCATGGCAGCCTGATTGGTTTCGACGTCGGCGGACTCGTCAAAAGCCAGCATCGCAGCTAACCCCTCGGGCACGCTGCGGGTCTCCAGCACCACGGTGGTCTGCTGACCTTCGTCGGTCAGGATCTCGGCGGCCTGATTGGCCACCATGATGATGTTCTTGTTATTGGGCAGAATATAGACGACCTCTGCGCCCGTCCGCCGGACCGCGTCGAGCAGGTCGTCGGTGGAGGGGTTCATCGTCTGGCCGCCGGTGACGATCTCGTTGACGCCGCAGTCGCGGAAGGTCGCCGCCGTTCCCTCGCCCAGACAGACCGCAACAAAGCCAAACGGCTTGTCGATCACAACGGGAGCCAGCTCAGCCTTCTTTTCCGCAGCAGTCTTTTCGACCGCGGCAGCCTCTCCGGCTGCCGTCAATGCGGAATGCTGCTTCTTCATGTTCTCGACCTTGACCATCTCCAGCGAGCCGTACTTGACCGCCTCGGACAGCACCCGCCCGGGATCGTTGACGTGGATGTGGACCTTGATGATCTCCTCGTCGTCCACGAAGACCATGGAATCGCCGAGCGGAGAAATGGCGTCGCGGAACGCGTCACCGCCGCCTTCTCCCCGGTACGTGTCGGACTTGCCGATGATGCACTCGGTGCAGTAGGCAAATCTGATGGACTCGGTGTCGATCCCGCTGAAATCGGCGGCAGCCTTTGTCTCGGCGGCTTCATCGTCGGCGACGGATACGTCCTGCCCCTTGAGCGATGCCAGCATACCCTTGAGCATGGCGACGAATCCGCTGCCGCCGGCATCGACCACCTTGGCTTGCTTGAGCACGGGCAGCATCTCGGGGGTCTGACGCAGCACTTCCTCGGCAGAATCCACCAGACGCTCGAAGAACGCCTCGGGATCGCCCTGATACATCTCGCTCTCCGCCTCGGCCGTGTCGGCGGTGCCGCGCATGACGGTCAGGATCGTGCCCTCGGAGGGCTTGCTGACCGCGCGGTACGCCTCGTTGGTGCCGCTGCGGATCGCCTTGGCGATGTCCTCGGAGTCGGCCTTGTCAAGTCCCTTGAAGGACTTGGCCATGCCGCGGAAGAACAGGGACAGGATCGCGCCGGAGTTGCCGCGGGCAGCGCGGAGGACCTTGTCCGCGACGCGCATGGCAGCCTCGGACAGAGGACCCGGCTCGACGTGCAGCTCACGGACGGGCTTCATGGTCAGACTCATATTGATGCCCGTGTCGCCGTCGGGAACGGGGAACACGTTCAGATTATTGATATCTTCCTTCTGGCTGTCGAGATTGTTGGCAGCCGACACACACATTTTTTGGAACTGATCGCCATCGATTTGCATACTCGGTAACCCTTTCACGGTATAGGTTTGTGCTGCGGTGTGCTTTTCACCATGTCTGTCACGATGCATAGACCGATCCGCACGGTAAAAATAATCATACAAATATATTATACCCCGTTTTTTTCGTTTTGTCAAGAAAAATTTGCTCGGTGTCACATTTCACGAAACACATCCTCCGCCCGGCGGACGGGGAAATCTGTTATTGAAGCAGGGAGAAGGGAGCGGCGATGCCGCTCCCTTCTCCCTGCACCCTCATCCTGCGGGACGCGGGGCAGAGCCCCGCAGGCGTTCTTTTATTCTTACCGACAAAACAAGAAGAAAGCGGGAATCAGCGCGAAGCATACGGACAGGACCTTGCCTGCCGCTGCGGTGAAGGGCGTTCCCTTCAGGCGGATCATAGCATAGGACAGCAGGATGCCGCCGAACACGGCGAGAGCCATCCGACCGAAATCAAGAACGAGATCGGTGTATATGATGTCGGCGATCTTGGCCTGCCGCCCGATCTCGGCGTCCGCAGCCAGCCCGACCACGCCGAAGCCGATACAGAGAGACAGCAGGCAAATGGAGACGATAAACAGGACGATGGATACGATCTTCCGTGTCCGGATGCCTGTATCTGTGGATGCGTTCATATCGGAAATCTCCCTTCGCGGCTTTCAGCCTCGTTATAATGACCCAATGTGTGCTTTTATTCCGTTTCCCGTCCGACCAGCGCGAGGTACTCCTCGTAGGTGTACAGCATCCGCAGCGCCTCCAGCAGCGCACCGGACGTCATGCCGGACGGAAGACCGATGCGCTGACACAGCTCGTCCCGTTTGGCGGACGAATCCGGCCTGCCGGTCAAACCGTCGGTATACAGATCGGCCTTGGAAAGCGGATTGTTCAACCCGCGCGTGACGGTGTCACCAACTACATCGACGGCGTAGGGCCGCAGCAGATCGCGCAGCAGACCGTCCTCCATGCCCTCTACGCCGAGCGTACCGGCGGCGGAGGGGGCGGCTTTGCGCCTTTCCTTGCCTTTGATCTGCGGGATATACAGCTGGATCAAACGGTCCTTCGGGACCATGCCCGTCAGGTGCGACCGGATGACCTTTCCGCCGCCGTCGCTGTCTGTCAGCAGGATGAGCGGCGAGGCGGCGGCCATGCGGCGGATCAGCTGCTGCTTCTCCTGCTTTTTGAACACGCCGAAGCCGTCGGTCGTGATGATCTGTCCCTCCATGACGTTGGCAAGCCGGATCTTGTCGTACTTGCCCTCTACGATCACGGGATAGGGGATCCGCAGCTTATCTGCCATATCAGCGAACCAGGAACCAGACCAGCACCAGAAGGCCCAGCGCGATGCGGTACCAGCCGAAGGCAGAGAAGCTGTGCTTCTTGACGAAGTTCATCAGGAAGCGGATGGAGGCGATGGAGACGAGGAACGATACGAGACACCCGACGGCCAGCGTTATCCACGCGACAGAGGGAACGATGACGCTGCTTTCCGACAGATAGACGATGAAGTCCATGACCTTGAGCAGACTTGCTCCACCCATAATGGGGATCGCAAGGAAGAAGGTGAATTCGGCAGCCGCGGGACGGGAAATGCCTATCAGCATGGAGCCGAGGATCGTCGAGCCGGAGCGGGAAGTGCCCGGCACGAAGGCCAATGCCTGGAAGCACCCGATCTCAAAAGCCGTCGCATAACTGATGTCATGCACGGAGGTGACCTTGTACTTCCGGTTCCGGTTGAATCGTTCTATGACGATAAACGCAATACCGTATACGATCAGTGCCGCGGCGACGACGGTCGCATTGTCAAGCCAGCCGTTGATGTCCTTGCCCGTTGCTTTTTCGATCAGCTTATCGACAACGACTCCGATGAAGCCTGCCGGGATACAGCCGACCACGACTCTCAGCCAAAGCTGCCAGGTCTGCTTTTTTTCATCCGTGCTTTTTTTGCGTCCGAAAGGCCACAGCTTGTTCCAGAACAGAAGGACGACGGCGAAAACCGCTCCGAGCTGGATGACCACCTCAAACATAGCCCAGAACTCCGCCATGAACTCCGCATTGTCGGAGAATGAGAAGGGAATCAGCTCCTGCAGGATGATCAGATGCCCGGTCGAGCTGATGGGCAGCCACTCCGTGATGCCTTCAATGATGCCGTACAGCAGAGCCTTCAATAACTCGATGATGACCATATTCCGTTACCTCTTGTCCTTTCCCACGCGCATGATGTCGCCGGGCGTGACCTCGTGCGGGACGCGCGCCCAGAAGGTCATTTCGGGATGCGGGACACTGGCACGGATGCAGCCCGTGGTGTCGTACAGCTCGCCGACGTAGAAGAAGCGGCCCGTATGCCCGGGGGAGATGATCTCGGCGCGGTCAGCGGCCATGACCCTGTTCTTTTCGCGGAAGCGGTACAGGCGTCCGTCGCAGTTCTCGACGTCGATGCCGCGCGCCTTGATCAATTCCAATTCGGCCAGCGCCTCCGGGGTATCATATTCGATCGCGGTGCCGTAGTATGCCTTTTCCTGGATATAATGACCGCCCTGCACGAGCTGCGGCTGCTTCATCGGGTCGTCGAGGTAGAAGCCCGTCGCATATTCGCGGTGGGACACGCTCTCCAGCTCGTCCATCCACGCGGGATCGAAGCGATACCCGGCGGGATCGCGTTTGTATGCGTCGATGGCCATACGGTAGGTATTGGTCACGACGGCGGTATAATAGGACGATTTCATGCGCCCCTCGATCTTGAAGGAATCAATGCCGGATTCCATCAACTCGGGGATATGCTCGATCATGCACATATCCTTGGAGGACAGGATGAACGTCCCCTGATCGTCCTGCTCGATCGGGATCGGGAAGTCGGGGCGCTTTTCCTCGATGAGATGATAATGCCAGCGGCAGGGCTGCGAGCAGGTGCCTCGGTTGCCGTCGCGTCCGTTCATCATGTTGGCGAGCAGGCAGCGTCCCGAGTAGCTGACGCACATGGAGCCGTGGATGAACGCTTCCAGCTCGATATCCGAGGGCAGCGCGGCTTTGATCGCCCTGATCTCGGAGAACTGAAGCTCGCGTGCCAGCACCAGCCGCTTCGCGCCGAGGGCGGCATACGCCCGGGCGGCGGCAGGGCTGATGATGGATGCCTGCGTCGAGATGTGGATCTCCATGCCGGGCAGCATCTCCTTCACGGTCGCCAGCACGCCGAGATCGGCGATGATCATGGCGTCGAGGGCGCAGCCGCGCAGATCGTCGAGGAACCGGTACAAGGCCGGATACTCATGCGTTCTGGGCATGGTGTTGAGAGTCAGGTAGACCTTTTTGCCCATGGAATGGGCGAGGTCGACGGCTTTATATAATTCCTCCACGGTGAAGTTGCCGGCCTGCGAGCGCATGCCGAAGCTCTGACCGGCCAGATAGACGGCGTCGGCTCCGTAGAGCAGCGCGGTCTCCAGCTTTTCAAAATTCCCTGCAGGGGAGAGAAGTTCAGGCATTCCGAAAATCCTTTCCGTATGATATCATCATGAACTATCCTTATTATACCTTTTTTGCCTCTGCTTGTCAATGGATTTGACGCAAAACCGTTCAACCTTACAAAATTGTTCGTACCTCTTGATTTTCGCTTCAAAGTGATGTATAATGATCCCAGTGAGGGGAAGCGGGTGAGAATCCCGCACGAGCCCGTCGCCGTGTTCCGCCCGCCGCGTCCGAGACGCGGCACCTCCTTCCTACCCGGCTGCCGCAAGCCGGGGAATCGGTCATTGGCGTCCCCGGACGTTGAGAAGGCCCGGAAGCGAGGGCGGTCAGTCGAAATATCCTCACGTAAATCCAACGTCCCATGGTCCGCGAGTGCCGGCGGGATGAAAACAACACAAAAGGAGAACACATTATGAGGAAAACAAGCATCATCACACGCCTGTTTGCCTGCATCCTGTGCGTCATGCTGACTGCGGCTATGGCTGTGACGCTGAACGGATGCGCTGAGAAGGACCCGCCCGCCCCGGGCATAGAGGCCGTCACCGAGATCGGTGAAGGGCAGACACAGTTCATCGTGACTGTCACGGACGGCGACGGGAACACCTCGAATTTCTCGGTCAGGACCGACAAGAAAACCGTCGGCGAAGCCCTCATGGAATTGGGACTCATCGAGGGCGATGAGGGCCCCTACGGACTCTACATCAAGAAGGTCAACGGGATCACCGCCGATTACGACACCACCAAGACCTATTGGGCGTTTTACATCGGGAACGATTACGCGCTGACGGGCGCGGATATGACCGACATCGTGCCGGGAACGGTCTATGGCTTCAAGATCGAGAAGTAAAAAAGGCCTCACCATCCGTGAGGTCGTCATCTTCGCTATGCTCGGGGCGATCATGTTCTGCTCCAAGCTGCTCATGGAGGGGCTCCCCAACATCCACCTGCTGGGCGTTCTGATCATGGCCTACACGCTCGTCTACCGCTGGAAGGCGCTGTTTCCCATCTACGTATACGTATTCCTCGAGCTGCTCGAGGGGGCGGGGGTATGGTGGGTGCCGAACCTGTACATCTGGGCGGTGCTGTGGGGCGTGACCATGCTGCTGCCGAAGTCGATGCCGAAATGGCTTGCGCCGATCGTGTACTGCGTCGTCTGCGGTTTGCACGGACTTGCCTACGGCACGCTGTTCGCACCGTGGCAGGCGCTGGCGTGGCACATGAGCTTCAAGGCCACGCTCGCGTGGATCGCGGCCGGCTTCCCTTTTGACCTGACACAATGTATCGGCAACCTCTGTCTCGGGGTGCTGATCATCCCGCTTGCTACGCTGCTGCGAAGGCTGGATAAAAAAGCAGGAACATAAGGAAACGTGCAGGGCTCTGCCCCGGACCCGGAGAACGCCGGGGCTCTGCCCCGGACTCCGCTTAAGCCCTTCTTGAAAGAAGGGCTTAAGGATCCCAAGAACTTTCAAAAAAGGATTATTGTCCGAAGTTGAGTTTACGCTCAACGAGATAGGTGGGTGCCGTCATGGGCACCCACTGTTCTTATAAACGCCTACGCGGGGGCCCCTTACCCCGCGCGGGATCGGGCAGATGGCATCTGCCCGATCCGTGCAGACCCGGGGAACGCCGCGCGCGTCCCCGAGCGCGCAGCGCGAGGCGTCCCGCGCCCGCAGGCGCGCTTCCCCGGGATGAGGAGACCGAGGAGAGGGGGCGCCGCAGCGCCCCTCTCCTCGGTGAAAAATATGATTTTCTCCCCCTCCCGCGCACGGGAGGGGGGCGGGGGGTAGGTCCCCGAGTGCCGGAGGCGCGAGGCGTTCTCCTCCCGCCGAGCTGGGGCAGAAATTTTCACAGGACTTCCGGCGACGTCATCTCGCCCGGTTCCCGACGCCATATACCAACGGAGTTGCCCCTTTTTCTCCTCACCGCTCGATCCGTCCCGACATGGAGCCGCCGGCGATCTTCTTGACTTCCTTCACCGACACTCGGTTGAAGTCGCCCTCGATCGTGTGCTTGAGCGCGGAAGCCGCCACGGCGAACTCGATCGCGGACTGATCGTCGTATCCGTTCAGCAGGGAATAGATCAACCCGGCACCGAAGCTGTCGCCGCCGCCCACACGGTCCACGATATGCAAATCATACTCACGGCTGAAATACGCTTTTCCGCAGTCGTACAGCATGCCGGCCCAATCGTTATCAAAGGCGGAGTGGGAGGTCCGCAGCGTGATCGCCACCTTTTTGAAGCCGAATTTCTCCGTCAGCTGGGAGGCAACGGAAATGTACCCTTCCTTGTTCAGCTTCCCGCCTCCGATGTCCGAGTCCTTGGACTCGATGCCGAACACGTCCTTGGCGTCCTCCTCGTTGGAGATGCACACGTCGACGTACCTGCACAGCTTCGTCATCGCTTCGCGTGCCTGCTCGCGAGTCCACAGCTTGCCGCGATAGTTCAGGTCGCAGGAGACCTTCACTCCGCGCGCCTTCGCCGCCTTGCACGCGTCAAGGCAGATGTCGACCAGCCGACCGCCCAGCGCGGGCGTGATACCCGTGAAGTGGAACCAATCCGCGCCGTCAAGGATCGTGTCCCAATCGAAATCCTCCGGCTGTGCCTCGGCGATGGCGGAGTGCGCGCGGTCGTAGATACAGAGACTGCTCCGCAGCGACGCGCCCTTTTCCATGTAGTAGATGCCGAGTCGGTCGCCGCCGCGCACGATCTTCGATGTATCCACCCCGAAGGAGCGGAGGTTGTTGAGGCAGGCCTGCCCGATCGGGTTATCCGGCAGCTTAGTCACGTAGACCGAATCCATGCCGAAGTTGGCGAGCGAGACGGCCACGTTGGCCTCGCCGCCGCCGAAGGTCGCCTCCAGACGATCGCGCTGGAGCAGCCGCGTGTACCCCTCCGGGGACAGCCGCAGCATGATCTCACCAAACGTCACAATACGCATATCTTTTTCTTCTTTCTGTTAAAAGTTCTTGAAATGAGGTGGGGGTCCGGGGGAGGAGAAGGACTTCTTTCAAGAAGTCCTTCTCCTCCCCCGGGGACCTCACAACACCTCGTACAATCTCCGGCAGTTCTCCCGGATGTCTCCCTTGCAGAGAAAGCTGCCGCCGACGGCGGCGATCTTCGGGTTGGCGAGGAACTCGGCGAGGTTGGAAAGGTCCACGCCGCCGGTCGGCAGGAATTTTACCTGCGGGAACGGTCCGGACAGCGCTTTGATCGCCTTGAGTCCGCCGTATACGTCGGCAGGGAAGAACTTGACCGTCGTGATCCCCAGCTCCAGCGCTGCCATGATCTCGGTCGGCGTCACGCAGCCGGGCAGGTACGGGACCTGCGCCTCGTCGCAGACGCGGGCGACCGCCTCAGAAAGCCCGGGAGACACGATGAATCTCGCGCCGCAGGCGATCGCCTCACGGGCCTGCGCCTCGTTGATGACGGTCCCCGCACCGATGCACATATCGGGGAAGCTCTTGACCGCCAGCCGGATCGCGTCGGGGGCGCACGCCGTGCGGAAAGTGATCTCCGCACAGGGAACGCCGCCCTCGTTCAGCGCGGACAGCAGCGGCAGGGTCTCCGAAAGCTCCTTGATGACCACCACCGGGACGACCCGGCAGGCAGGGAGGATCGAGTCGGGAGACGGAATATGCAGTTTGCTCATGCGGATCACCTCGTCAGACGCCGGAGTAAGCGTTGAAGCCGCCGTCCACGGGGACGATGACGCCGGTCACGAAGCCGGAAGCCGTGTCATCGGCCAGCCACAACAGCGTACCGATCAGATCGCTGACCTCACCGAACCGCTTCTGCGGTGTAGCGGCGAGGATTTTCCCCGTGCGCGCGGTGGGGGTGCCGTCCTTATTGAACAGCAGATCGCGGTTCTGGTTGGTCACGAAGAAACCGGGGGCGATCGCGTTGACGCGGATGCCGCAGGGCGCGAAGTGGACGGCCAGCCACTGCGTGAAGTTGGAGATGCCGGCCTTCGCCGCGGAGTACGCGGGGATCTTGGTCAGCGGGCGGAAGGCGTTCATCGACGAAATGTTGATGATATTTCCGCCGGTCTCGATCATGTCCTTGGCAAACACCTGCGTCACGAGGAACGCGGAGGTGATGTTGAGGTCAAAGACGAACTTGAGACCGCTCTCCTCGAGGTCGAAGAAGGTTTTCGCACCCTCAAGATCGGGCGTCATGTACTCGTTGTCCGCCGTAGCGCGGGGATTGTTGCCGCCGGCACCGTTGATCAGCATATTGACCTTACCGAACGCGGCATGGACGGTCTCCAGCGCCTTTTCGACCTCGGCCTTGTTCAGACAGTCGGTCGTAACAGCCAGCGCGTTGTCCCCGATGGACGCGGCGACCGCCCCGGCGGCCTCTGCGTTGATATCGAGCAGCGCGACTTTGGCCCCGCACGCGCCCAGCGCACGGGCAAACTCGCTCATCAGCACGCCGCCCGCACCCGTGATCGCGACGACCTTGCCGGAAAGATCAATGTTGAAGGGAAGTTTCATATCGGTTTCCATCCTTTCGTTACTTCAATGCCGAGGCTTTTTCCACCGCCTCGAACAATCCCGTCAGGTAGCACGCGCCGAGCGCTCGGTCGTAGAGCCCGTATCCCGGCTTACCGTCCTCGCCCCAGATGTTGCGCCCGTGGTCGGGGCGGACGTAACCGTCAAAGCCGTTTTCTACCAGCGCCTTGACGATGCCGTACATATCGAGGCTGCCCTCGGCCGTCTGGTGTCCGCACTCGAAGAAGTCCTTCTCGCCCGCGAAGCCGATCTGGCGCAGGTGCGCGAAGTATGACCGCTTGGCCAGCGTGCCGGCCATTTTCACCATGTCGTTCTCCCGTGCCGCGCCGAGGGAGCCGGTGCAGAGCGTAATGCCGTTGTGGAGGTCCGGGACCGCCGCAAACAGCTTTTCGTAGGATTCCGGTCCCGTGATGATGCGCGGCAGACCGAACATATCCCACGGCGGATCGTCCGGGTGGATGGCCATGTTGATGCCGGCCTCGTCGCAGGCGGGCATGATTCCGTTCAGGAAGTATACCAGATTGTCGAACAGCTGCTCGTGCGTCATGTCGGCGTAGGCGGACAGCAGCGTTTCCAGCTCGTCCTGCGTGTAGCTTTCGTCCCAGCCGGGCAGATGCAGGTTGTGCGGATCGAGCGCCATCAGTTCCTCGTGACAGTAGGACAGCGCGTTGGAGCCGTCTGCGCGCGGGGTGTGCAGGTTGGTCCGCAGCCAATCGAACACGGGCATGAAGTTGTAGCAGATGCACCTGACGCCGACCTTGCCGAGCCGGCGGATCGTCTCGGCGTAGTTGGCGATCAGGCGGTCGCGGGTTGGGCGGCCGAGCTTGATGTCCTCGTGGACGGGCACGCTCTCGATGACCTCCATCTCAAGTCCCGCTTTGTCACACAGTGACTTCAATCGTTTGATGCGGTCCATGGGCCAGACCTCGCCCACGGGGATGTCGTACACCGCCGTGACGACGCCGCTCATGCCGGGGATCTGCCGGATGAAGGAGAGCGGGATGGAGTCCTTTTCTCCGTACCAGCGGAATGTCATTTTCATGGTATCGCTTCCTTTCTTATGGATTTACAGCTTCATGAACTGCTTCACGTTGCCGTAGCAGACGTCGTACATCAGTGCCTGTGCGTGCCGCATATCGTACTCTCCCCGCTCGACATACCCGCCGACCATGTCGGCGAGGATCCGGCGGAAGAAGTCGAAGCGCGCGTAGCTCGCAAAGGAGCGGGAATCGGTCAGCATACCGAGGTTGGTGCCGAGGACAGCGTACTCGGCGACTGTCTCCAGGTGCTTCCGGATGCCCTGCAGGGTGTCGTTGAACCACCATGCCGCACCGATCCGTACCCCCGGGAACGCGCCTGAGAGCGTCGCCAGCGCCGGGACACAGGCGAGATTGAGCGAATACAGCACGGTGCGCGGCAGATGTCCGCGGCTGTTCAGCGTATCGAGGAAGCGCACGAGCGCATCGATGTCCGCGCTGCCGCGCATGATGTCATAGCCCGCGTCGCGCCCGACGGCTGGGAAGGCGGCGCTGTTGACATTGCGGAAGGTGGCGAAGTGCAGCTGCATCACGAGATCACGCTCTTTGTACAGCCCTGCGAGAAAGTGCAGAAGGTGGGCGGACACGACGGCCTTCTCGCTGCCGCTGAGCTCACATCCTCTTGCGTACAGGGCGGCGGCTGTTTTCTCGCCGACGTCGGGACCGGGCAAAAAGTCCATGCCGTGGTCGGTGATGCCGCAGCCGTGCGCGACGAAATAGTCGAGGCGTGCTGTCAGGGCGGCCTTGAGACCGTCCAGCGTATCGACCGCGATGCCGGATGCGGCGGACAGATCGTCGAGCGCCGTCGGATCGAGCGACAGGATGCGGTCGGGGCGGAAGGTCGGGCAGACCCTCGTATTCCCGTAGGTGCCGTGGTAGGAAAGCGGCGAAACGGGATCGTCCGTCGTGGCGACGTACCGCACCTTGAATCTGCGGAGGATGTCGCCGACCTTCATGCCGGACAGCTTCGCGTTAGCTTTTTTCCATATCGCCTCTGCCGTATCGGGGCCGAACGGCTCGTGGACGTCGAACAGCAGAGACAGCTCCATCTGTGTCCAGTAGTACAGCGGGCTGCCGCACAGCTTGGGGAAGATCTCTGCGTATTTCAGATATTTTTCGTAGTAGGAGGCGTCGCCGGTGATGAAACGTTCATCCACTCCGCACAGACGCATCGCACGCCATTTGTAGTGGTCACCGCCGAGCCACAGCTCACCGATATCGGTGAAGGACTTGTCGGCCTGTATCTCCTTTTCGTTCAGGTGACAATGGTAGTCAATGATGGGCAGATCCTTCACACCCTCATACAGCGTGACCGCCGTCGGGGTGGACAGCAGGACATCCGGCCCGAAAAACTGTTTCATTTGAAACCCTCCTTTCAAATGTCAAGTTATTATAGCATACAAATGTCAAGTTGTAAAGAGATTTCGTCGTTTTTTCAAATTTGCCTTGATTTTATTCGTGATCTATGGTATACTGTTCACAAATCAAGCAGAAATGAGGTATACGGCTATGCTGATGCGGCTCCCCGACCGAACATCCCTTTATCTTGACGGGCAGGTGTTGGATTTTTCCTCGGACGTGACGTGCGCTCCGGAGGGAGAAGTCCGCTTTGACTTGTCCGGCGGGGCGCTGACCGTCCGCGTCCGGGCGCCCGAGAACGGCGTCCGCTGGGTGCGCCTGCGCTGGGATCGACCCATGAGGACCGGCGTCAAGGTCCTCGGTGACGCGTGGGAACGCTCCTACGGCGAACTCGGCTGGGAGACCGTCCGCGCCGGACGCTGTATGCCGTGGTACATGGCCGTCTCCGACGGAAGCGACCTCGATCCCGACGTTTCGGGCCGCCTGACCGAATGCTTCGGCGTCGCGGTGCGCCCCGCGGCCATGTGTATGTGGCAGTACGACGAGAACGGCGTTACGCTGTGGATGGATATCCGCAACGGCGGCTGCGGCACCCTGCTCGGGGAGCGCGAGCTGACCTGCGGCACCGTCCTGTTCGCGGATTACCCCGGCATGAGTGCGTACGAGGCGGTGAAGCGTTTCTGCGCGCTGATGTCGCCGGAGCCGTACAATGCCGACCACGTGGTCTACGGCTCCAACAATTGGTACTACGCCTACGGCAAGTCCTCACAGGAGGAGATCCTGTCCGACACTCGCTTTGTCGCCGACCTCTGCCGGGACAACGATAACCCGCCCTATATGGTCATCGACGACGGCTGGCAGCCTCATCCCGTCAACGCACCGTGGACACAGGGCAACGAGCGCTTCCCGGATATGGCCGGGCTGGCTGCCGACATGAGGGCGATGGGTGTCCGCCCCGGCGTCTGGGTGCGCCCCATCATCGACGGGGAAAACGGGGTGCGGTACGTCAACCTTCCCGACGAGTGTTACCTCGCTTACCGCCCGAATACGCTTGATCCCTCGCACCCCGCCGTCAAGGCGTACGTCGCGGAGACGATCCGACGTCTGACGGAGTGGGGCTATCAGCTCATCAAGCACGATTACTCCACCTACGACCTGTTCGGACGCTGGGGCATCCAGATAAAGGACAAGATCTGCGACGACGGCTGGCACTTCTATGACCGCACCCGCACCTCCGCTGAGATCGTGGTCGATCTGTACCGTACCATCCGGGAGGCCGCGGGCAGTGCCGTGATCATCGGTTGCAACGTCATCGGGCATCTGTGTGCGGGGCTCCACCAGCTCAACCGCATCGGCGACGACACGAGCGGCTACGATTGGCAGCGCACGGTCACGAACGGCGTAAACACGGTGGCGTTCCGCCTGTGCCAGCACGGTCAGTTCTTCGGCGCGGACGGCGACTGCGTCGGCATCATGGGCCGGATCGATTGGTCCCTCAACCGCCGCTGGCTGAAGTTCCTGTCAGAGAGCGGCACGCCGCTGTTCGTCTCCTGCAAGCCGGATATCGCCGACGGGCAGATCAGGAGCGATCTGCGGGAGGCGTTCCGCCGCGCGTCCGCCGCGCACGATGAGATGATCCCACTCGATTGGATGGAGTGCGCGACGCCGCGTGTCTATCTCGTCAACGGTGAGCGCGTGACTTATGATTGGTACACCGGAAACGGCGCGGAGACCTTCCGCCCCGGTGTGTGAAAGGAGTTCGACATGACTTATTCGGTTTATTCGGATCGGGATACCTTCCTTGCCGACAACGAGCGGCTCGGTACCGCGCTTCCCTTTGCGGATGATCTGTCCCCGCTGTCGCAGCCGCTGACGGTGCAGGGAAGGATTGCCCCCAACCGCCTGGCCTGTCAGGCGATGGAGGGCTGCGACGGTACGCCGGACGGCGCACCGGGCGAGCTGACCATACGCCGCTATGAGCGGCTGGCAGCCGGCGGCGCGGGCATCATCTGGTTTGAGGCTACCGCGTGTATGCGCGAGGGACGGGCCAACCCGCGCCAGCTGTGGATCCGCGAGGAGACGCTGGACGACTTCAAACGCCTTGTCGACCGCATCCGGGAGATCGGCGTGAAGACGAACGGGTATGCCCCGCTCGTGGTGATGCAGGACACACATTCCGGCCGCTACTCCAAGCCGGACGGTGTGCCTGCCCCGCTCATCGCGTACAATAACCCCATTTTTGAGAAGGACAAGCCGCTCGACGTGTCGCGCATCGTGACGGACGAGCATATCGACCGTGTCGGAGAGGCTTTGATCGCGGGTGCGAAGCTGGCGGAGCGCGCGGGCTTTGACGGCGTGGACGTCAAGTGCTGCCACCGTTACCTGAATTCCGAGCTGCTGTCCGCTTACACAAGACCGGGCAGATACGGCGGCAGCTATGAAAACCGCACGCGCCTCCTGCGCGAGTCGGTGCAGGGGGCCATCGCCGCGGCGAGACACGGCTTCATCGTGTCCACCCGTCTGAACGTCTACGACGGCTTCCCATATCCCTTCGGCTTCGGCGCGTCTCCCGATACGCAGATCCCGATCGGGCAGTACCGTCTCGACGCACCCGCGCCCGCGTTCGACCCGGCTGAGCCGGTCCGTCTTCTCCGTGATCTGCGCGCGCTCGGCGTGGAGCTGGTCAACGTCACGATGGGCAATCCCTACTTCAATCCGCACGTCAACCGTCCGTTTGCAAAGGGCGGCTACGAGGAGCCCGAGCATCCCCTCGAGGGCGTTGCACGAATCCTGAACGGCATCGGCCTTTTGCACAAGGCCGTTCCCGATCTGAAGCTGATCTCGTCCGCCATGACCTTCCTCGGCGCAGCCGCGCCGCACGTCGCGGCAGGCTGCATCGCGGACGGAATGTTCGACTGCGCCGGCTTCGGGCGCATGATCTTCGCCCAGCCGGACTTCGCGTCGCGCATCCTACGGGACGGCGCTCTGGACAAGAAGCGCCTCTGCCTTGCCTGCTCCAAATGCACGGAGCTGATGCGCGCGGGCTCGACGCCCGGCTGCGTCCTGCGCGACAGGCTGTATACCGACCTGTACCGCGAGGTCATTCTGAAAAAGTGAGGGCTTCAACATGAAACAAGTCATCATCACCGGCTGTCTCGGCGGCATAGGCCGTGCGACCGCACTGCTGTTTGTCGAAAAGGGCTGGCAGGTCATCGGTCTCGGCACGCGTGAAGCCCCGGACGACCTTGACCGCACCTTCGGCGGCCGCCTCCGCTACCTGCGCGGCAATATCGCCGACGCCGGAACGCGCGAGGCGCTGGTCGCGCTTGCGCTGGAGGGCGGACGCATCGACGCGCTGGTCAACGTCGCGGGCGTCGCTCCGACCGTCCGCGCCGACCTTCTCGACATGACCGAAGAAAGCTACGACCGCGTCATGGACATTAACACGAAGGGAACGCTGTTCCTGACGCAAGCCGTCGCGCGTCACATGATCACGAATCCGATCGAAAACGGCGTGCGCGGCGCGATCTGCAATACGTCGTCGCTGTCCGCTTATACCAGCTCGACCAGCCGCGGGGAGTACTGCATCTCCAAGGCGGGCGTCAGTATGATCACCGCGCTGTTTGCAGACCGCCTCGCGGAGTACGCGATCCCCGTCAACGAGGTGCGCCCCGGCATCATCATGACCGGCATGACGGAGGCTGTCAAGGGCAAGTACGACGCGTTGATCGAAGGCGGTCTTTTGCCCATCAAGCGCTGGGGACAGCCCGAGGACGTTGCGGCGGCGATCTGGGCACTGGTCGGCGGTGCATTGCCGTACGTCACGGGACAATCCCTTGACGTTGACGGCGGCTTCCACCTGAGAAGGCTCTGATATGAAGTACGAAAACCAACCGATGATATTGAACACCGTTGTCGTCGGCTCAGGTGCTGCCGGGTACAGCGCCGCGCTGCGTCTCTCTGAACTGGGCGTGTCGTCCGTCGCCATCCTGACCGAAGGCGTACTGACCGGCACGAGCCGCAACACCGGATCCGACAAGCAGACCTATTACAAGCTCTCGCTGTCCGGCGGTACGCCCGACAGCCCCTTTGTCATGGCGCGCGATCTGTTTGCGGGCGGCTGCGTCGACGGTGACAACGCTCTTTGCGAGGCGGCGCTTTCGGTGCGCTGCTTCCTGCGTCTCTGCGAACTGGGCGTCCCGTTCCCGACGGACGGGTACGGGCAGTTTGTCGGCTACAAGACCGACCACGATCCCGCCGCCCGCGCGACATCTGCCGGTCCGCTGACCTCCAGGCTCATGACCGAGGCGCTGGAGCGTGAGGCTGCGCGCCGCGGCATCCCCGTGTACGACTGCATGACGGTCGTACGCATCGTCAAAAACGACAGCGGTCCCTGCGGGGACCGCGGGGAGGTCTGCGGCCTGATCGCGCTGGACACCTCCGGCGGGACTCCCGTCCTCCGTCCCGTTCTTTGCCGCAATATCGTGTGGGCGGCGGGCGGTCCGGCCGGGATCTACGCGGATACGGTGTACCCGGTCGGCCACACCGGCACGACGGGCGTCCCGCTTGAAGCGGGCGCGGAGGGACAGAATCTGACCGAATGGCAGTACGGCCTTGCGTCGGTTTCTCCGCGCTGGAACGTGTCCGGCACCTATATGCAGGTCCTGCCGCGCATGATCTCAGTCGACGCCGACGGACGTGAGCGTGAATTTCTGAACGACGCCTTCCCGACGCCTGCGAGCGCCTGCTCGGCGTTGTTTCTCAAGGGGTATCAATGGCCGTTTGACTGCAGGAAACTCGACGGGACGGCCTCCCGCTCCTCTCTTATCGACCTGCTGGTATACAGGGAAACCGTGCAGAAGGGCAGCCGTGTCCTGCTGGACTATACGCACAACCCCGGCATGGCGGATGAGATCGACTATTCCGCACTTTCCGACGAGGCCCGCAGCTACCTGTCGAGGGCCGGTGCCTGCTTCGGTCGTCCCATTGACCGCCTACAGCACATGAACGCGCCTGCCGTTGAGCTGTATCGCGGAAAGGGCGTCGATCTTGCGTCCGAGCCGCTGGAGATCGCGCTGTGCGCCCAGCACAACAACGGCGGTCTGGCCGTCGACGGGTGGTGGCAGACAGCCATTCCGGGCCTGTTTGCCTGCGGCGAAGCCGCCGGCACGCACGGCGTCACGCGTCCGGGCGGGTCCGCGCTCAACGCGGGGCAGGTCGGCGCATACCGGGCGGCGCAGTACGCTGCCGCCAAGCGGAACGATGCGCCTGCCGTCGGCAATATGTCTGCCGTAATGTCCGCCCTCCGTGAGGTGGATCGGCTGCTGACAGCCCCGGATGCGTCCGGTCCGTCCGCCGCGGGGATGCTGGCAGATGCCCGCCGCCGCATGAGCGGCGCGGGTGCCGCTCTCCGTTCCGCGGCATCTCTCCGGGCTGCGCTGGCCGACACTGACCGCGCTCTCGCCGCTTTCCCGACAGTCTCCGGCGACCCGCTCGTGCGTTTCCGCCTGCGCGATACGCTGCTGACGCAGAAGGCATATTTGACCGCTATGCTGGATTACGCGGAGGCCGGGCTTCCGAGCCGGGGCTCGGCACTGATCCTCGATCCGGACGCGCCCGGTTGTCTGCCTCTGCCCGGCGGCAGCCGATTCCGTGCGTCGGACCCGGACGCCGACCGCAGGGACATGGTGCAGACTGTCGCCCTCTCCCCGGACGGAGCCGTGACCGTGAGCTGGCGTCCCGTGCGCCCGCTGCCCGCTCCCGACGAGCCGTTTGAAACGGTATGGAGGAAATACAGGGAGAATAAGGGATTGTTGTAAAGAGAAACGTGTGGGGCTCTGCCCCACACCCCGCTTAAGGGCTTCTTGAAAGAAGCCCTTACGAATCCCAAGAACTTTTATACAGGGTCAAAGATTGACCAAGGTTGAATTTTACGCTGAACGAGATAGGTGGGCGCCGTCATGGGCGCCCGCCTTTTTTGAGACGCCTACGCGGGGACCCCTGTTCCCGCTCGGGACCGGCGCGCCGGATCCGTGCAAAAACACGCAAAAATCTGCTCTTCTGCTCTGCAGGAGCGGGGAAGAGGATAAAAAAAGAACGGAGGCAGTTCTCCGTTCCTGCTCGGCATAAACCGAACCTCATTTCTTCATTTCCCTGAAAGTTCTTGGGATTCTTAAGCCCTTCTTTCAAGAAGGGCTTAAGCGGGTGCAGGGCAGAGCCCTGCATCGCATCCTTGGGGCGTGAGGCAGCGCCCCGCGTTATTCTCCGATCCCGCTGTATCCGCTCGCCGTGATGAGCGCCTGACCCTCGTCGGAGAGGATCCATTCGATCAGCCGCGGCACGTTGGGGTTGTCGTTGTCTGCGCGGACCATCGCGTAGAACACGGTCGTCAGCGGGTAAGAGCCGTCCCGGATCGACGCGTCGTCCGGGAAGATCCCGTTCACGGACAGCATCTTCACGCCGCCCGAGCCGACCACGTCCGTCACGTACCAGCGGAACGAGTAGCCGATCGACCCGCCCATGAAGCCGAGCGGATTGGAGTATACGGGCTCTCCGCCGAGAAACGCCTCCAGCGCTGCCTGACTCCCCGACCCCGCGATGCGCTTGATCGGATGCACCGGGCGGTCTGCCCCGCCGACCTGCTTCCAATTCCGGTACCTGCCCGTGAACAAACCGCGCAGCTGCTCTACGGTCAGATCGTCGACGGGATTCTGCTCGTTCACAAGGAACACGAACGCCTCCCGCCCGATCGGGGTCAGTATCAGCTCAATGCCCGCCGCCTCTGCCTGCGCCATCTGATCCGCGGACGGGTGCGCCGAAAAGAAGACGTCCGCGTCCCCCGACAGGAGCGCGTCAAAGCCGCGCACCGTGTTGCGGAACTGCAGCGGGGAATCCGCCGCAAAGTCGCCGGCATCGGCGTCATAGATGACACATCCGGACGGGTAGACCGCGTCGACGAACGCGGAGTAAACAGGAAAAAGCGCCGCCGCACCGTCCAGCACGGGCAGGCTGCCGGAAAGCTGTACGTCGGTAGTGCAGTGCGCGATACGCGAATCCGGGTCGAACGGCAGATTCTCGGACACCGCGATCATTTTGGCACGCATCTCATCGCTTTGTCCGTCCACACAGCGGCTCGTGATCAGCCACCAGATCCCCGCCCAGAACAAAAGGAAGCCAAGCAGGATAGCCGCGAGAGAAAGGATCTGCCTCGTGAGTGTGGTCCCGGCGCGTTCGTCCGTCATACGCCCCACCACCTCTCTCCCGCGATGAAGCGGATGATCGAAACGTAGTGGTACTCGTACGCGGTATAGACGACCAGCGCCGCTGTGCCGAGCAGACACACCGCGATGACGGAAAACAGCAGGATCGTGTACGTCCGATCGCTCATGGGCTTGCTTTTACGGACTTTTTTCAAGGCTGATACCTCCGGTCACATATTGCGTATCGCAATGGCAAGCAGGATCATGATCGAAACGTAGACCACGGCGACACAGCCGCATACGATGGAGGCCGCGATCAGCCATGCCCTGCGGCTTTTACGCCGCGGATCGTCCTTCGGCACCTTCAGAAAGCGCACGAGCGCGATGACGAACCACGCGAGCACCGTGACGATCGGACTAAAGATGATCAGATATTCTAACAAATTCGACAGTATCGGATTCATGAAAAGAGTCCCCTTTCTCAATCGATTCTCAGTTCCTCCGGCAGCGTTTCGGGATCGATGCCCAGCGCGTCGCACAGGATGTTCGCAAACTCCGGAGCCAGCCACAGGCGGTTATAGAGGTTGTTGGGATGACCCTTGGCGTCGTAGGTGTAGTAGGAGCGGAAGGTCGTGTTCGACAGCTGCTCAAAGGACAGCCCCATGCCGGCGACCGTGTCCACGTACTTGCGCGCCGGGTCGTCGATCCCCGCGAAGGTGCTTTTGTCCAGCTGGACGATGGACAGCCAATCGTCTCCGGCAGCCCGGCGGTGTGCCACCAGCGCACCCTTGATCAGACGCTCGTACTCCAGCTGTGCCGCTTTGGTGTTGTAGAACGCGATCTCGTTGACCAGCACGATCTTTGCGTTGGGATACGCCTCGTGCGCCGCGTTGATGCATTCGTTCACATACGCCACGTACGTTTTGCTGCCGTCGCTGATCGTTTCCTCAAACGTCATATCGGACAGCGCCTTCTGCGCGCTCATGAGCCTGAAGTCGTTGAAGGACCGCACGCCCGAGGTGGTTTTACCGGCGTTCATGACGTACGAGTAATTCAATACGGTGTGATCCGCGTTCCAGTAGGCACCCGTGTAGATGGTGTGGTCGTTGACGGACCCGAAGATCGTCACGATGTCCACGTCGGGGTCCGTCTGCGCTTTCCGCATCCGCTGCCAGAAGCATTGGTTCGTGTCCGAGCCCTTCCAGTAGCCCGTGCCGCCGACGCCCATCACCGTGACGTCGATGCCGGTCGCCTCCGCGATGAGCAGATGGTACTTCCGCGGCGCACCCGTATAGCAGGCGCCCGTGTTGTCCGTCAGCGAATCGCCGAACGCGATCCATTTGCAGTCCCCCAGCGTCTGCACGGGCTCGCGGTACGGCCCGACGACCTGCTCATAGCGGTACAAGAATCCGTACAGCATATACTGCGTGCAGGGGCGGTGCGGCTGGAAGGCCGAGCCGGCTTCCCGGTCGGTCAGCCCGTTCTGAAAGGCCCAATCCAGCGCTTTCCGGTAGTAGACCGTCGTCTGTGTGTCCTTGAAGTGTATTTCTCCCTCGTTCCGGGGGCTGCCGGCCAGCCGGTACAGGCTGTACAGCACCTGGATCCGCGTGATCGTATGCCCCGGCTGAATGAACGCCGTTTCCGCCGTATCCTGAATGCCGGCCGCTGCCGCCCACTTCATGGATGGCGAGTCGTCCCCGTGTCCGTCCGGTACGTCACCGAGCGGCTCCGGGGAGCCCAGCATCTTCCACAGCGCCTGAATGAACACGTCAACGGAAACCGCCGCGCCGGACTCGTAGTCGGCGGCGGTCGTCAGATTCCGGGCGGCTGCCCATTCCACGATCGCCGCCTCCTCATCCGACATGACGCCGGCTCCGGAGGGGATGATCAGGATAACCGCCAGCGCAACAGCCGCGGCAGCCGCCGCGGCGGCTGCCGCGATCCATTTCTTTCGCATACGCTTCTCCCTCTGGCCTTTCCCGCACCGTATCACACGGTCAGGGATCGGTCATATTTTGTGCGTGCAGACAGTATGCCCGAAGGGGGCAGGACGTGCAGGAGGGGCTGCGGGCCGTGCAGACATCCCGCCCGAACTGTACGATCCGATGGCAGAACGCCGATTGTTCGTCCGGCTCGATGACGCGGCTCAGGATGCGTTCCACCTTGGCGGGCTCCTTCAGCGATTCGTCATAGAAGCCCAGCCGCCCGCAGATACGGATACAGTGCGTATCCGTGACCACGCCGGGACGTCCGTAGACGTCGCCGAGCAGCAGGTTGGCGATCTTGCGTCCCACGCCGGGCAGCGCGAGCAGCGCGTCCATGTCATCCGGGACCACTCCGCCGTAATCGGAGACGAGGATAGCACAAGCCTCCTTGATGCTCACGGCCTTGCTGTGGTACAGCCCGCAGGAGCGGATGATCTCCTCAATATCCCCGAGCGGCGCGTCCGCGACCGCCTCCGGCGACGGATACCGCGCGAACAGCTCCCGGCAGACGACGTTGACCCGCGCGTCGGTGCATTGCGCGGACAGCCGTGCCATGATCAACAGCTTCCAGCTGTCCCGGCGCATGGCGTCGGGGTCCCCGCCGGCCTGTCCGCCCCACTCAAGGGCGCAGACCGCGTCCGGGTAGACCGCCTTCAGGGCGTCCGCGATGCGGGCAGCCCGCTGCCGGTCCCCCGCGTATTCCGATTCCTTCATCATATTACGTTTCTTTCTTGATTATTCCGCGGCGGACATCCAATACGTCAGCTCCTCAAACAATCCGTCGTAGGTTTCCTGCGTATTCAGGGTGTGCCGGGTCCTGACCAGCCAGACGCATCCGTGGTCCGTGTCCCGGATAAAGTACAGGGAAAACACGGCTGTCGTGTCGTCGGAATCGCCGGGGACGGTATAGCGTACCGCGGCTGACCGTTTGGCGTGGCTCGTTATCGTTTCACAATCGGTGATCCCCTTGACGGCACAGTACAGATCGCAATACTCGGCGGCGCTCAGACGGTTGAAGTAGGATTCATCCGTTCCCGTATCGGCAGCCGTACACTTGCGGACGTAGATCTGAGCAGCCCTGTCATTCAACGCCAGCAGGTTGCTCTTATCGCCCGAGGTGAAGGGGTTGAAGCTGTCCGGCACGGACAGACCGAAGTTCTCGATCGTATACCGTGCATACCCGGACGGGATCGGCGGCTGTGTTTCCGGCGCGGACGTTTTGCGCTCGGTCGGACCCGTTGACCGGCCTCCGCCGGTCCCGGGTGCGGTACACCCTGCCAGCAGACAGACCGTGAGCAGCAGGGCCGCTGCGGTGATCAGGCGTTTCATGGACTTCACCTTACGATTTACAGCCAGCGGACCGTATGCGCCAGCACGACGCCGTCCGCGGCGATGATATTGCTGCTGTTGGCGACACCGGCGTCGATCGTCACGCCGTCCACGACGGCCGTCATGTGGCAGTTGGTCTTGGCGCGGGGCATCTCGGCGTACACGCTGTCGTTGACGACCAGCTCGTCGGTCTTGCCGACGCGGCGGTACACGATGTGCAAGCGGTCGCGGTACACGGTCTCGACGTACACGCTGACCTTTTCGCCGCCCGCGGCGGCTTGCTCCGCGCTCCGCAGGGGAAGGGAATCGCGGACTTCGGGCGTTTCGATGGTATACAGGCTGTCGGCGCCGTCCGTGTCCTCCGTGCCGGAAACGGCTTCGGTCTCGTTGACAGACGAGCCGTCATCCTCGGGCGGGATTCCTTCGGTCGACTCCCGGACCGCCTGCTCCGCAGCCGCCGCTTCGGCCTCCGCCTTGCAGAAGCGCGCGCCGTTGACGACGCCCATGATGAGGTAGTACAGCACCCACGCGTGGATCAGAAGGTCGAGGATCAGGCTGATATCGAAGTTGAACAGCAGGAACAGCGTGTCCAGCGAGAACAGCACCAGCGCAGCAATCATCCAACCGTAGTGCTTCTTGGAGAACAGCCAGCAGAGGAAGTACGGCACGGTCAGCACAAGACCGACGATAAGCAGAACGGTGAAGATCACCGGGATCATTTCCTCCGTCACGCCCATCTCGGCGGCGAACTCGCGGTCGTACATAAGACCCGAACCCACAGAGGCGATGATATACGGGATCGACGCGGAGAACAACAGGTAGACGGACGCGTTCAGCGCGGACAGGACGATATTGATCACGGTCAGGATCACGGTCAGCAGGAGGTTCCCGCGTGCGACGCTGTACTTGTTGAATGCGACCGCACCCTTGCTGCGGTCGAAGGGAGAGTTGTTCATTTTTCGTACTCCTTTTCGGTATGTCTCAGTTTTCGGAGGAAGCGGACAGATCGGGCAGGGAGATCAGCTTCTCCAGCTCGCAGAGATCGTAGTCCGGGACCAGCACCTCGAAGCTGTCACCGGTCTGCGCCCGCAGGACCACACCGTAGTAGGTGTGTCCCTTGCAGCCCATCAGGCCGGACTTCTTCAGATTGTAAGGCTTGAAGCGGCCCTTGCCGCACTCCTCTCCCTTGAGCCAGATTTCCAGAGAGAAGTCCTCGTCGTATTCCTGCTTGCCGAGGACGGCGTCCCCGGGGATCGAGACCACGGCGCGGGAGTCAGACAGCAAGAGATCGCTGCCTCTCCGCCACGCCAGCATCGGGATCTGATCAAAACGGCCTTTGCGGTAAATGGATTTTTCAGCCCCGTTCTTGCACGTGAAGACGTAGGGGAACACATCCAGCTCCAGTGCGTCATCGGGGATGCCGAGCATCTCACGGGCCTCGCCGGACAGTGCGTCCAGCTTTTCCATGGCAGCCTTGAAATCGACCTCGGACTGCTCCTTGAAGGCGTTGTCGATGCTCCGGCGCTGCGTGCGGCGGGAAAGGGAGATCAACACCGTGCTGATCGCCAGCACGATCAGCAGCGCCCAGCTCAGGTATGAGGTCCCAGAGGCAAAAACGGCGTCCTTGGCGACCAGCGCCGTGACCATGACGGCCACCATCAGGCCGAGTCCCACCCAGAAGCGCCAATCGGGGCGCGACGCGGCCCGGATCTCCTGATCCTTGTCATCGTCCCCGCCGATGGCGTCCGCGGTGACGGCATCCAGCTGCTTTTCCAGTTCGGACGTGATGTGGCCTTCGTCAAACGGCGTGGCCTCCCACTTTCCCGAAAGGTCATCATTCGTACGGTCGATACGGAAGAGATTTTTCATACGATCCTCCTTGATCCCGGGCCGCGGAGGCATACCGCCCCGCGGCTCTGTGTGTTTATTCCAGATCGGCGTCCTTGACGTACTCGGCGCCGTGCAGGGCAATGAATTCCTTGCGCGCGGCGAGGTCGTCGCCGAGCAGCGTGTCGAACATATAAGCGGTCGCGGCGGCGTCGGTCGGCGTCACGGCGACGAGCCGGCGGGATTGCGGCTTCATGGTCGTCTCGGACATCATGTCCGGCGTGTTCTCGCCCAAGCCCTTGGAACGCTGCAGCGTGTACCGGGTGTTGCCCAGCTTCCGCAGGATGTCTGCCTTCTCGAATTCATCGTACGCGAAGTAGGTCTTGTCCTTGGTCGTGATCTCAAACAGCGGCGTCTCGGCGATGAAGACCTTGTTCTCCGCGAGCAGCGTCGGCAGCAGACGGTAGAACAGTGTCAGGAGCAGCGTCCGGATCTGGAAGCCGTCCTCGTCGGCATCGGTGCAGAGGATGATCTTGGACCAGCGCAGCTGCGAGAGATCGAAGGGCGTCAGATCGCCCTTGAGCTTCTTGCCGGAGATCTCCACGCCGCAGCCGATCACGCGCAACAGGTCTGTGATGATCTCGCTCTTGAAGATGCGCTCGTAGTCCGCCTTGAGGCAGTTGAGGGTCTTGCCGCGGACGGGGATGACAGCCTGGAACTCGGGGTCGCGCGCCAGCTTGACGGAGGTCAGGGCGGAATCGCCCTCCACGATGTACAGCTCGCGCATGGACGGGTCCTTGGAGCGGCAGTTGACGAACTTTTCGACGCGGTTGGCCATGTCGATGGTGCCGGTCAGCTTCTTCTTGATGCTGATGCGCTGTGCCTCCGCGCTCTCGCGGCTGCGTTTGTTCACCAGCACCTGATTGGCGAACAGCTCCGCCTCTGTCGGATGCTCGATGAAGTAGACCTCCAGCTGGGAGCGGATGAAGTCATTCATCGCCTCGTAGATGAACGCGTTGTTGATGGCCTTCTTGGTCTGGTTTTCGTAAGATGTCTGGGTCGAGCTGCTGTTGACCACCAGCACGAGACAGTCCGCGATGTCCGCGAACGTCACCTTGTTCTCGTTTTTCGTATACTTGTTGGCGGTTTTGATGTACTTGTCCACCGCGTAAGTGAACGCCAGCTTGACGGCACGGTCGGGCGAGCCGCCGTACTCAAGAAAGCTCGAGTTGTGGTAGTACTCCAGCATCGTGACCTTGTTCGACACGCAGAAGGAGAAATCGGCCTTCAGCTTGTATTCCGGCTTGTCCTCGCGGTCGCGGCCCTGCGTTTCCAGATGCCACAGCACCGGCGCCGTCATAGCCGCGTCGCCGACCTGCTCCTCGATGTAATCCGAGATGCCGTTCTGATAGAAGAAGGACTGCTCGGCGAAGCTGCCGTCCGGCTGCTCGATGGAGAGGTCGAAACGGATGCCCGCGTTGACCACAGCCTGTCGGTGCAGGACGTCAGCGAAGAACTCGTCCGGGATATTGATGTCGGTGAACACCTCAAGGTCCGGCTTCCAATGGCACACCGTGCCGGTCCGGGCGGTCTTCTTGTCGAGCGGCTCCTCCATAAGCTCGGTCACAGGCTCACCCTTTTTGAAGCCGATGGACCGCTTGACCGTGCCGTTGTAGGATTCGACCGTCATATACTCGGACGAGTACTGCGTCGCGCAGGCGCCGAGGCCGTTCAGACCGAGTGAGAACTCATAGGCGGCGCCGCCCATGTTGTTGTCGTACTTGCCGCCGGCATACAGCTCACAGTAAATGAGGTCCCAGTTCCAGCGGCCCTCGCGCTCGTTCCAGCCGAGCGGGACGCCGCGTCCGTGGTCGTCCACGGTGATGCTGCGATCCTGATAGTAAATGACCCTGATCACGGAGCCGTAGCCCTCCTTGGCCTCGTCCACGGCGTTGGACAGGATCTCAAAGAAGGAATGCTCGCAGCCGTCAAGTCCGTCCGAGCCGAAGATGACGCCCGGACGCTTGCGGACGCGGTCGGCGCCCTTGAGGGATTTGATCATTTCGTCGCCGTATTCGGCGGGGGCTTCTGTTTTGGGCTGCTTGGCTGCCTTGGCCTTGGGCTCCTTGACGGCGGTCCCGGCGGCCTTGGGCGCTGCAGGCTTTTTGGTTTCGGCTTCAATATCTGTCTTCTTTGCGGACATAGTACCTCCTTGTACGGACGCGGTCCGGAAGCGGACGCGTCTGCTTTATGCTTGTATGCGGAAAGCCCGAAAGGGCATATTCTCTCAATATTATATTATAACACACTTTTTCGGAAAGTGCAAGACCCTTTTTGAGTCCGTGAGCCGGATGACGGACGAAAGGAAGAAATTTTCTCAAACTTTTTTTCAAAAACCTATTGCTTTTTCCCTGCGTTTGTGCTATAATACCATCCGTTGCACAGGGGTATAGCTCAGCTGGTAGAGTACCGGTCTCCAAAACCGTGGGTCGCGGGTTCGAATCCTCCTGCCCCTGCCAAATAGAAAAGCACCGCATCGGCGGTGCTTTTCTATTTGGCAGGGGTTCGGGGTGAGGCCCGCGTGCAAGCTGCAAGAGAACGCTCTCTTTACAATTTTTCCGGAGCAGCTTGCCGCCGAGCGCGCTTGGCGGAACGCAAAGCCGCGAGGATGGGTTCTGAATCCTCCTGCCCCTGCCAAATAGAAAAGCACCGCATCGGCGGTGCTTTTCTAT
>JAKSPU010000049.1 GCA_024404505.1 Clostridia bacterium | reverse complement strand
GAAATTTCTGACGGCGCATCTGTACCGTCATCATTGTGCGGTAATGCCTATATTTTTTGCCCTGCGAGGTCTTACCCTCGCTCGATCCCATAGGCCATATCCAGCGCCCTTGAAAGCAGCATACACGAGCGCTCGTTCACCGCGTCGCAGTCGCGCGGCGTGACGATATAGGTGCGGCCGGACTCCAGCACCTGTCCGACCGATGCGGGCAGGCTGTCCGCGTCCATCCCGGCCCGGGTCAGCGCGTCGTACAGCAGCGTCCCCGAATCCACGACAGTCGGGATGCCGAGCGACAGCACGGGCCGTCCGGCGGTATCCGCGTTCAGCGTCATGCGGCGGTTGCCGATCCCCGCGCCGGGCGACAACCCCGTATCCGACAGCTGTATCGTCGCCGCCAGCCTTGACACGCTCCGCGCCGCCAGCGCGTCCACCGCAACGATCAGCTCCGCGCCCGCCGTATCCGCCGCCTGCCGGATGAGGAGCGCCGCCTCGATGCCGGTCTGCCCCAGCACGCCGGGTGCGAGCGCCGACAGCTCGCAGCAGCCGAGCGCCTCGTACAGCTCGCGCCGCGTCTGCCGCAGATGTCGTGTGACCGTCATCCGGGACACGGTCCCCGGCCCCAGCGCGTCCGGCGTGATGGCAGCGTTGCCGAGTCCCGCGACGAGGACGCGGGTGTCTGCTGTCAGCGGATGCCCCAGCATCAGCGCCGACAGGGCTGTCATCTCCCCGGCCAGCAGCCCGGCTAACGCCGTCAGCGCGTCCCCCTCCCACTCGCCGAGCGGCCCGCAGGAAACCGTGACGTACCGTCCTCCGTCGGCTTCGCGGCTGCGTGTCACGGTCACGGGCCGTCCGGCGACCGTCTCGCACCGCTCCCGCCTGACCGCGCACGGTCTTCCCGCCTCACAGGCAAGGTCCGTCCGGAAAGCCGGACCGGCCCCCTGTTTTCCTTCCCGCTTCCCGTTCATGATTGTCCTCTGCCCTTCTCTTCCCGCGCGTCGGAGCGCTTTTCTTTTTATTCTGCCCGTTTTCATACAATCCATTCATCCCGGCGGCTTCCACGCCCGATACCGTCGCAACAAAGAGGCAATATGCACAGTTTTCCCGGCCGTTCATTGTGCAAGTGTCCGAATCTTCAAAAAGTCTGCAATAACTTATTGATTCAAACCGAAATGTATGGTATAATACAGTGAGAAAACTGTATGGGTGTTTCTGCGCCCTGCATAGAGGAGGATTTACCTGATTATGATGAAGCGTTTTTTGGCTTTGCTTCTTTGTGCCGTGACCCTGCTCACCTGCTTTGTCGGCTGTGCCTCGGATGACGATGAGAAGGACGAGGACAAGGGTCAGTACATAACCGCGTACCTGACCAATAACGTCTACGACCTTGACCCCGCGCACGCCTACACCAACGAGGCCCTGACGCAGGTCGTCGGCCTGCTGTTTGACACCCTGTTCAAGCTGGACAAGAACGGCAAGGTCAAGGCATCCCTCGCCGAGAAGTATACCATCGTCGAGAACGACAATACCGGCGAGTATATCATGAACATCTGGCTCAAGGACACCAACTGGTCCGACGGTACCGCCGTGTCCGGCAACGACGTGGTGTTCACCTTCAAGCGTCTGCTCGAGGTCGACGCCTCCTATGAGGCAGCCGCTCTGCTGTTCGACATCAAGAACGCCCGTGCCGCCAAGGAAGGCGATGCCTCCATCGACGACGTCGGTGTCTGCGCTCCCGAGACCAAGATGGTCGAGATCCGCTTTGAGAAGTCCATCGACTACGACCAGTTCATGCTCAACCTCTGCTCTCTCGCGCTGGCTCCCCTGCGTTCCGACGTGGTTGCCAAGTCCGACGACTGGGCCAAGAAGGCCGGCACGATGGTCACCTCCGGTCCCTACAAGCTCTCCAGAGTCGACCTGATCACCGATAAGAGCGTCAAGTACGAGGACGTCAACTGGTCCGAGATCGCCACCGACGAGGATAAGAATCCCGTCATCAACTATGGTGACGGTACCGAGACCCGTACCTCCAGCAAGACCACGATCGCTTCCTTCATGCTCGAGCGCAACGCGTACTACTACCGTGACGCCGAGGAAGACGGCATCAAGGATTCCGTCAAGCCCTACAAGATCTGCGTTGACTGCTCCCTCACCCCCGAACAGCTGACCGCCCAGATCGAGAACGGCATGATGCTGTACGTCGGCGACGTCCCGCTGGTGCTCCGTAAGGATTCCGCCGTCAAGTTTGAGGTCAACGAGCAGTCCATGTCCACCAACGCGCTGTTCTTCAACGAGAACGCGATGATCGACGACGGCACGGAGGAAGGCTCCGCCCTGTTCGCCGACGCCAAGGTCCGTCAGGCTCTCTCCCTCGCCATTGACCGTCAGGCTATCGCCGACATCGTGGTCTATGCCGATGCCGCCACCGGTCTGATCCCCACCGCCGTGCTGGAAACCGGTGCCGACCGGAAGGCCACCTTCCGCTCCAAGTGCAGCACCGAGTACGAGTTCCTGAAGAATGATATGTCCAAGGCGCAGAGCCTGCTGTCCGAGGCCGGCATCAAGCCCTCCAAGTATAGCTTCACGCTGACCGTCGCCGAGTACGATGACGTCCACAACGCCATCGCCGAGGAGATCGTCAAGGCATGGAACGAGCTCGGCTTCAAGGTCACGCTGAACTCCCGCGGCACCATCATCAACAACGACTACTACAAGTACACCGAGTCCGTCCCCGCCGACATCTGCGACGACCTCTTCTCCGAGGCTCTCCGCACCAACGCCTACGAGGCTATCCTGTTTGACTACTGCACATACTCCATGGATCCCTACGGTATGCTGGCGCCCTTCGCGCTTAAGTTCTCCGGTATGGCCATGGATATGTCCGACCCCAACTCCTATATCATCCCGACGCACTCGACCGGCTACCACAACGAGGAGTACGACGCCCTGATGGAAGAGATCTTCGCCGAGAAGGTCATCGCCAACCGTGCCGAGAATCTTCGCAAGGCTGAGGGCATTCTGATGAACGATCTGCCTATTGTGCCCATCATCTTCAACAAGACCGCCACCTACATGAGCTCCAAGCTCAAGAACGTCGACACCACGGTGACTCTGAATGCGAACTTCCGCAACGCCAAGGTCAGCGGCTACACGAAGCTGATGGAGGTCGGTAAGAAGTGGCTCGCCGATAACTTCGATGAGCTTACGTTCAACGACTTTGAGGAATGTGCTTTCGCCGAGTATGACGCATTCAAGGAGGCCAACACCATCTACGCTCAGTACTATCTGGCCGAGAAGGAAGCCGCCAAGAAGGCTGCCGCAGAAGCCGCTTCCAAGAAATAAGTAAGCCGCTTCCGCTATCAGATCATCAAGCATCAACAAGGATTTACATCCTGCACAGGAGGGAGCCCGGGAAGCGGGCTCCCTCCTCCGCTTTTTCATATTTTTTTGCTGTGAGTGTAGACAAAAGCACGGATTTGTGCTATAATGATTTAAATTGGTATCAGCAGGTCGTCAGCCTGCCCTGCGAAAGGAGTGCCGCCATGGAAATATCATCCGTCGTTACCTCGTCCGCTTACGGCTCCGAGTGTTACCTGCTGTGCGACAGCGGACACGCTTTTGTGGTGGATCCGAGCGCGTCTGCTTCCGCGATTCTCCGCGAGGCTGCGACCCGCGGCTGCACACTCGACGGGATCCTGCTGACACACGGTCACTTCGATCATATCATGGCCGTCGATACGCTGCGTCTTGCGCAGCCGGGCCTTCCCGTGTATATCCACGAGAAGGACGCCCCCATGCTGACAGACAGCGAAAAGAACGCCTTTGCCTTCTTCTTCGGCGCGGACCGTCATTACGCGCCTGCGGACAAGCTGCTGCACGAGGGCGACGTCCTCACGCTCGGCACAACGCAGATCACCGTGCTTCATACGCCCGGTCATTCACCCGGATCGGTCTGCTACCTTGACGAAGCGGACGGCATCCTGATCTCCGGCGATACCCTGTTTGCCGACAACATCGGGCGCTGGGACCTGTGGGAAGGCGACTACGACACGCTCCGCCGTTCTCTCGGCCGCCTCAATGAGCTGGATCACACCCTGACCATTTACCCCGGTCACGGTGAAAGCGCCCGGCTCGGAGCAGCGCTGACCCGCATAGCCGCGTTCCTGCCCTGACGCCTCTCTGATATAATTACAACCACAACAAATACAACCTGTATCTTTCTGAAAGGATCACATCTATGGATTACCAAAAGTTAGCCGATCTTCTGTTCCCCGACGTCACGGAGACCCCGGCGGACTTGGAAGCCCGCTTCCCCGCCCGGCAGCTGCCCGAGGGCGCGAAGGTCACGCGATTCGCCCCCAGCCCCACCGGATTTGTCCACTTCGGCGGTCTGTTCCCCGTGCTGGTCGGTGAGCGTCTCGCCCATCAATCCGGCGGCGTCTTCTATCTCCGCATCGAGGACACGGACGCGCGCCGCGAGGTTCCCGGCGCCGCCGAGTCCCTCATCACCACGCTTGAAAAATACGGCATCCACTTTGACGAGGGCGCCATTCTCGGTTCAGACGGCAAGGTGACGGATACCGGCATCTACGGTCCCTACAAGCAGAGCGTGCGCGGCTCCATCTACCACGTGTACGCCAAGCAGCTGGTCCGTGACGGTCTTGCTTACCCCTGCTTCTCGACCGACGAGGAGCTGGAGGAGCTGGCCAACACCGACAAGAAGGCCGAGATCAAAAACATGGACTGGGAAAATCAGGCCGCAGCCCGTAAGCAGGCTATGCTGGCCCAGCGTGATTTCACGATGGAGCAGGTCGAGGCCGAGCTGGCCGCCGGTCACGCCTTTGTCCTCCGGATCCTGGCCGACGGCGACGGTGAAAAGAAAGTCGTCAACACCGACCTGATCCGCGGCAAGATCGAAATGCCTGTCAACGACGAGGACTTCGTCCTCCTGAAATCCGATGGTATCCCTACCTATCACTTCGCCCACGCGGTCGACGACCATCTGATGGGCACGACTCACGTCATCCGCGGCGAGGAGTGGCTGCCCAGCCTGCCCAAGCATCTGCAACTGTTCAATTACCTGCACTTCAGGCTGCCCAAGTATATGCACATCTCGCAGATCATGCGTCTTGATGAGAACGGCAACAAGAAGAAGCTGTCCAAGCGTGACATGGGCGCCAACCTGAACGACTATGCCCGCATGGGCTATTGCGCCGACGCCGTCGTCGAGTACGTCCTGACGCTGCTCAACTCCAACTACGAGGAGTGGAGGACCGCCAATCCTGCCCTGCCCTATACGGACTTCCCCTTCAACATCAAGAAGATGTCCTCGTCCGGCTGCCTGTTTGACTTCAACAAGCTGAACGACGTGTCCAAGAACGTGCTGTCCCGTATGAGCGCTGACCGCATCTACGATGAGACGTGCGTTTGGGCGGAGGACAACGATCCCGAGCTGTATGCCCATCTGACTGCCGATCCCGACTATGCCAAGTCCATCTTCGCCATCGGGCGCGGTGGTAAGAAGCCCCGCAAGGACTTCACCGTGTTCGGAGACGTCAAGCCCTATCTGGACTTCTTCTATGACGATCTGTTCACGGTCAAGGACGCACTGCCCGAGGGGACGGATATGGCCGACGTTGCAGCTGCCATCGCCGCGTTCAAGGACACCTATAACGAGGCTGACGACACGAACGCATGGTTTGACAAGGTCAAGGCAATCGCCGAGAGCCTCGGATACGCCGCCGACATGAAGGCCTACAAGGCTGATCCGGCTGCCTTTAAGGGCAGCGTGGCTGACATTTCCGCTTTCCTGCGTCTGGCTGTCACCGGACGGCAGAACGCCCCGGACCTCTACACGGTCATGCATCTGCTCGGCAGAGAGCGCACCTTCGCCCGGCTGGACAGCTTTCTCGGATAAACACGAGAAGGAACGAGGGGCTCCGCCCCTGACCCCCGCAAGCCTTTCTTGAAAGAAAGGCTTGACCAAAGAACTTTACACAAATAAAGGAAAAGAAGTATGGAAAACGAGACTGTTGCGAATTTCATTCATGACATTATTGACGAGGATTTACGCGAAGATCCCAATTTGAAGATCCACACGCGTTTCCCGCCCGAGCCCAACGGATACCTGCACATCGGCTCCGCGAAGGCTATTTTCATCAATACCGATACCGCCCGCAAGTACGGCGGTCTGTTCAATCTGCGCTACGACGACACCAACCCTACCAAAGAGCATATGGAGTTCGTCCGCTCCATCCGTGAGGATCTGGAATGGTTGGGTGCCACCCCGACCGGCGGCGTGTACTACGGCTCCGATTACTTCGACAAGTGCTACGAGTTCGCCGTGCAGCTGATCAAGCAAGGTGACGCTTACGTCTGCGACCTCTCCAAGGAGGAACTGGCCGAGTTCAAGGGCACCGACCGCAGCGAGGCGTCCGTCGAGTCGCCCTACCGCAATCGTTCCGTCGAGGAAAACCTCGACCTGTTTGAGCGCATGAAGAACGGTGAGTTCCCGGACGGCGCCAAGACGCTGCGCGCCAAGATCGACCCGTCCTCCGACAACACCTACCTGCGCGATCCCGTCATCTACCGCATCCGCCACATCTCTCACCACCGTCAGGGTGACAAGTGGTGCATCTATCCGATGTACGACTTTGCTCATCCGATCCAGGACGCGCTGGAGGGCATCACGCACTCCCTTTGCTCCAGCGAGTTCAAGAATCACCGCCCGCTGTACGAGTGGGTCGTGGACAAGATCGGCTTCGAGCATAAGCCCAAGCAGAGAGAATTTGGCCGTATGAACGTGACCTACACGGTCATGTCCAAGCGGTACCTGCGTGAGCTGGTGGAGACCGGCCGCGTGGACGGCTGGGACGATCCCCGTATGCCCACGCTGTGTGCGCTGCGCCGCCGCGGTTACACACCCGACGCTCTGTTCGCTTTCGTCCGTTCCGCCGGCATCGCCAAGGCTGACGCGCTGGTCGATATCCGCCAGTTGGAGTCCTGCGTCCGTGACGACATGAATGAGAAGGCTCTGCGCCGCGTGTGCGTCGCTCATCCGCTGCGTGTGGTCGTGGACAACTACCCCAACGACAAGGAGGAAATGATCACGCTGCCCAACCATCCGCAGAAGCCGGAGCTCGGCACGCGTGAGGTCCCCTTCACCAAGGAGTTGTACATCGACGCCGACGACTTCGCCGAGGTGCCGCCTCCCAAATTCTTCCGTCTGAAGCCCGAGGGTGAGGTCCGTCTGATGGGCGGTTACATCATCAAGTGCGGCGATATCGAGAAGAACGAGGACGGCAGCATCAGGCTGATCCACGCGACCGCTGACCTTGAGACCGGCTCCGGGATGCCCGCTGACGGCCGCAAGATCAAGGGTACGATCCATTGGCTGTCCGCCAAGTATGCCGAGGAAGTCACGCTCATGCTGTACGATCATCTGTTCACGATTGAGAACACGGCAGACGTCCCCGAGGGCAAGACCTACCTTGACTACCTCAACGAGAACAGCCTCCAGAAGATCGAACACGCGATGGTCGAGCCTGCGGTCGGCGACGCCAAGCCCGGCGACAAGTTCCAGTTCGTCCGTTTCGGCTACTTCTGCAAGGATACCAAGTACGAGAACACCTTCAATCAGATCGTGTCGCTCAAGGATACGTTCGTCAAGAAATAAAAGGATGCGTGCGGGGCTCTGCCCCGCACCTCGCTTAAGAACTTTTATATTAAAGATTTGCCGAGGTTTGGCTTACGCCGAACGAGAAAGGCGGGTGCCCATGACGGCACCCACCTTTCTTTTAATACAACCTGATGTAAATTATTAAAAGTTCTTAAGATCCTTAAGTGCTTCTTTCAAGAAGCACTTAAGCGGGGCGCGGGGCAGAGCCCCGCACGCATCCCGCACGCATCCCGCACGCATCCTGCACGCATCTCTTTACTCATACTTCAGCCCGATTTTCTCTTTGATGTCGCTTTCCAGCTCGAGGGTCGGGTCGTGAAGGAAGGCCAGATGGCACGTCACGGGATATGCGACGCCGGAGGGGTCAAACGGGACTGCCGCGGGCACCCCTGCCGACCACGAAAACACAGAGCCGTTATACGCCATCGCCTGCTCGAGACAATCAAAGCCGGCTGTCATGGCATAGGGCAGCGGCGGCAAACCGCCGGAATGTGAGCGGGCGTTATCCTCCGAAGCATCTTCGGGAGGAACTACCAGCGAAAAGCTCAGGCCAATGTCCAGAAAACCGTCGCTGCGCCCGTCATCCGTGGACAATTCGCACGAGATCGTGCGCTTCGGGTCATACATACGAGCCAGCAGCAGACACAGCAGCAGGTACGCTTCCCACATCGTTTCTCCAAACCAGCGCACACGCCCGATGCCGGTCTCCGGCGGCTTGTCCGCAGACGGACTTCCGCCGCCGCTTAACATTCGGATGCGTTCATCCAAGTCGGCGGCACAGCGCTTCTGCTGCGTCCTTGTCGGGAAGAACAGCGGAATGTCCCCGTCTGCCGGTAGTTTCAATGATTGAACGGGCGTCGGCCGATCAAGCACGCGTATCTTCTCCAGGCCGCAGCCGACAGCCCCGGCAGCCGACCGTATCCACGTGATCACGTCGTCCATCGGTACCGAGCCGTCTGCGTCGGCATACGGGAACCCGTGCGCCAACGCCATAAGGCCCATCCATGAGGGTCGGATCAGTTCCAGCAGCGCTTCATCTGACGCGGACATCCCGCATCCCGCCTCCTCGACCTCGTCCGACAATTCATATTCGCCGGGCAGGAGCCGGTTGTTGAATATCCGTGCCAACGCCTCCGCAGGGGCATGAACGTGGATATAGAGTCCCATCCCCGTCGACAGACAGAAGCGTTTGACCAGAACGCCCACGCCCAGCCGGGTCCTGATCACACGCGCCGGTGTGAGGCTCCTGTCAAGATACCGCCGATCCTCCGCCGTGAGGTGCAGTACCCGCACGAGATCAGCACCCGGTCGGAACAGCTCGGTCGGACAGCACGCAGCCATGACGGGACAGCGAGTCCCGCTGCCGATAAAGAATTGAACAAGACTCAGGCCGGACGGCGTACCGGTCTCCCGCGCGCGGAAGCACGCCGGATCCTCCCAAATCAGATCCTCCTGTTTTCTCACAAATCGCCCTTCTTTCCGTACGTTCCGCGGGCTCCGAACGACCGGAATCCGCGACTTTTAAGCACAAGATTTTTCATAAAATCCTACTTTTCCACCCTTGACATACAGCATAACCTATGTTATAATTAAGATAAGTACCAAACGGCGCTACCGGCGCCGATGACAAATACCGCATACGCTGACAGTCTGACCGTTTGACCGATCCGCCTGTTCAAACACAGGACACTGAAATCCATAGGAGGAAAAAATGAAAAAGAAGATTCTTGCCATTCTGTTCGCCGGTCTGCTTCTGCTCTCCGCGACCGCCTGCTCCACCAGCCGCAACAATAATCACGGCAGCGGCACCGATACGACCGACACGCAATATACGCCCTTCCCCGGGCAGTACACTTCCGCTGCGACCGGCACTGATGGTGAGCCCATCATCTCGACCGAGCCTGTCACCCAGGCCCCTGCCGGTGACATCGACGAGCCCAACGCCGCGTTCAACGCCGTGTCCAAGAAGGTGGTCGTGCTGACCGCCGTTGCCACTGTCCGCAATGATACGCTGGTCAATGACAAGACCGGTATCGGCTGGCCCAAGGAGGGCACCGAGTTTGAGGTCAACGGTGAATCCACGAATTGGTACCGCCTGACCTATAACGGACAGACCGCTTACATCGCCAAGTCCGTTGTCTTTGATTCCAGCCTGCTGGAGGGATTCACCGAGGTCAACGAGACCATCGAAATCTCCGACAACGTCAACGTCCGCAGCGTACCGTCCGCTACCAGCAAGGACAGCATCCGCGGTATCCTGAACAAGGGTGCCAAGGTGACCCGTGTGGGCATCTCCGCCAAGTGGAGCATCATCCTCTATGAGGTCGTCTCCGAGACGGAAACCGACGCTTCCGGTAACAAGGCCAAGGAAACGAAGCGGTACTACATCAGCAACGATTGCATCGTCGATCCCACCGCTGCCACGACAGCGCAGTAACGCGCACGCGTTTTAACAACGGCATCACGGATCCAGATAGGCCACAAGGTCCTCTATCCGGTCTATCAGCGGCTTTCCCGTACGGGAAAGCCGCTTTTTTGATTGATGCCCGCCGCAGAACAGGACGCAGTCCGCGCCGACCGCGTCAGCCACCTCCGCATCGTGCAGCGTGTCCCCGACGAACAGCGGCACAGCACCCGGGTGACCGGCCATCCACTCCTCGGCCAGCTGCCGCTTGCTTCCCGCGTGGATGTTGTCAAGCCCGCAGATCTCGCTGAAGGTATCACCGAGTCCGAGATGATCCAGCTGCTCCCGGAGCTGCGCCTCGTAGGACGCGGATATCAGCACCTGCGTGACACCGAGGTGATTGACGGCGGCGATGGTCTGCACCACCCCCGGCACCAGCGGACAATCCGGCTCACCGGCCATATAGTTGGCCACCCATTCGGGTGCCAGCACGGAATAGTAATCCTCCCGGTCAAAATCGAAGCCGAGGCTGCGGTAGTATTCGATGATCGGGAAATTGAATATTTCGCGGTATGTCTCCACGTCCGGGATCTCCGGCAGTCCCCGCTTGTTCAGCATGGCGTTGACGCTCTCGATCCCCAGCTGCACGTCGTCGAGAATCGTTCCGTTGAAATCCCAGACAACGTGAGTATAGAGGCGCTTTTTGATTTTATCCATAATCGTTCCTTGGGGCGGGCTTCGACCCGCCGTTTGTTCCGTATCGAAAAAGCACCCACCGTGGAGCGGTGGGTGCTTTTTCGATCGCTCGCGTTTATACGCTTGTCGATCAATCGGCTACGACGACTTTGGCCGCGTAACCGTAGTTGGTCAGCCAGTTCATGTACACCGTGTAGGGGCTTGCGCCGCTGGTGTCAGGCTGCTGCTCCGGGATCTCGGGACCCATCGGCTGTTCGGGATCGTAGTGGCCGTTGGTCGCCTTGGTCAGCTTGGGCTCTTCGCCGTTGCTGGATGCGAACTTCTTCTTGAAGCAAGCGGCATCGTCGCCGCCGATGAGATCCTCCAGCGTGGTCAGGTCGACGCAATCGTTGATCTCACCCTTCGCGGATTCATTCAGCTCACGCAGGCGGACGATCAGGCTGACGTCAAGGCCGATGTCACTCTCTGCCATCTCGGTGTTGAAATCAAAGCCGAGCAGCGGGTTGATCAGAGAATCGTTGTTCTGCAGCTTTGCATAGGTCCATGCCTCTGCGCCCTTCTCCTCGGGAGGAGTAGCGATGAAGCAGTTACCGGTCTGCTCGATGTTCATGCGGTAGGTACCGTAGTCATCCTCGGAGCTGGTGAGCAGATGGGCGGTGCCATCGTCGTTCAGCTCGTAGTGCTGGCCCAGAATACCGTACTGCAGGAGGTCACGAAGTTCCTGATTGGTGTTGAGTCTGGTCAGGACCTCCATAGCCTTGGAGACGTAGTTGGAGCCGCCGTACACAGCAAACATATTGCCGTACAGCTCAGCCTCGGAAGCCTCGGGATACTCGGCTACGAGCACATAGTACTCTCTGCCGTCGCGCTCGATGACGTTGTCGTTTTCGGCGGCCTCCAGCTTGATGCGGGAGTCGCCCTTCATGAAGGACACAGCAGCTCTCTTGCCCTCGCCGGCCTCACCGAAGTAACCCTCAAAGGAGTACTGCATCATCGTGGAGTACAGGTTACGGTACTCGGCCATGGTGAACAGGCTGTTGAAATCATAGTTGATGCTGCCGCGGTTGCGGGTCGCGGGGTCAGTCTTCATGGCGCCGAGGATGGAGAAGTCTGCCTCGTCGTTGTAGGTGTAGTAGTAGGTAGCCTTGGGCTGACCGTCGGCATCGATGCCGGTGGCAACGGACTCGTCCCAGATCACGGTATGGCCCTCATGCCCCATGTTGGGGATGGGGTTGCCGTCTTTGTCCAGCTTATCCTCGTAAACGAGATTGCCGTTGTCGTCCTTGACCTGCTTGCCGGTGTCCGGGTCAAGCGCGATGGTCTGAACGTATGCGGAGGAAAGGATCACGCGCTTGTCGTTCTCGGGCAGCACGGGGAGGCCTTCCTCATCCACAAGATACATACCGGTCAGCTTTTCCTTGGCCTTGGCGTCTGCCGTCTCGGCCATCTTGGTGCATTTACCCTTGGCGTCGATGACCCAAGCGCCCTCGGCGTCGAAGGCGTACCGGTAGTTCAGGACGTTGCCGTCCTTATCGACGAACTGACCCTCGTCGTTGGTCTTGTAGATCATATTGGCGACGACGCTGTCGACGTACTTGGTCTTGGTGACCTCAACGGTCTTGGCCAGCTCGCCCTCGCCCTGAGTTTCCTCGGTCTTGGTGGTGTAGGTCTTCTTGATAACGTAGTTGCGGCCGGTGTCCTGATCGTAGTAGGTGTCGTACACGGAGTGATCCGCATAGTCAAGGTCCCAATACCAGACCAGCATCCGCATGCACTCCTCGAAGGTGGATGCCAGCGGGACGATCTCCTCGGTGTTGCCGGCAGCCTTACGTGCCTCGTTCTCGGCCTTCATATCGGAAAGGAAGGTGCTGAGATCAAGCACGGTGGTCACGTCTTCGATCTTGTTGTAGTACTGATCGAACAGTTCCTTGTCGATCATCATGTAGGTGTACGTACCGATCTGCACGTTGTTCGGGATGGCGTACACGCCGCCGTCCAGACGGACACCGTTCAGCAGAGTGGGCGAGATGTAAGAGTTCAGCTTTCTGGAGCCGGAAGCCAGCTCCTCGTCGAGGGACGCGAGCCAGTCCTTGCCGTAGTACTCAACATACCGATCATAGCCGCCGAGGAAGAAGATATCGACCTGATTCTCCTTCTCCTCGGGATACTTGATCTCGGCGATACCGAACTCGTTGATCTCGGTCTCCTCTTCGGTGACCTTCTCTTCCTCGTCCTCATCATCCTCTTCAATGGTCTGGAACCGCTGATATTCGAGGTGCTCTGCGTAGAACTCGGATTCAAGCTCCTTGGCGGACTTCTTGATGCCGGATTCGTTCTTATCTTCCTTATGTGCCTTCTTGTATGCCTTCAGTTCCTTCTCGCACTGCGCCTTGAGCAGCACCTCTTCCTGCAGAGCGTTGATGCTTTCCTCAAGCTTTTCGTAGTACTCGTCCTCGGGAACGAACTTCAGGATGACGTTGATCTTGAAGGCGGCCTTGGTCCGCTTAGCGAACTCCTCGGCTACCAGCTTCTGCGCCTGCTCGGTCGTCTCCGGGGTGGTGGGGATCCACATGGTGATAGTCTTGGCGCTGTTGTCAACATCGCTACCGGGGTCTTCTTCCTGCGTGGTATTGCATCCGGTGAACAGGAAGCAGGACAGCAGCATCAATATGCTCAGGGTCAAGCATACGAGTTTCTTCTTCATAACGTAATGTTCCTCCCTTTGATTGTGAAACGAGCCCCTCCGGCGCCTCCGGATAAAAAGGGCGTTATCATACTGATATATTTTACACTATTTTAATAGAAATGTCAAGTACAATTTATGAACAAGGACACTGGACCGAGCGTGAAATAACGCTAAAACTTGTTGTCGCACAATGCTTTTTTCATTCTTTGATGCTATATGCACAAAAGAATGTCTGCATTTTTGTCAAGCATAACCACTTATTTCGTCGTGTTGGCGAAAAGCGGATGCGTGAATTGTATACATTCACGCATCAGCCGGTCCCGGATATCCGCCGGAAGAGGTATTTCCGGCGGTATATCGTTCATGAAACGGTACATCCGTTCCCGCCGGTCAATCGAGGAAGCCCTTGAGATGACGCGCACGGCTTGGATGACGGAGCTTGCGGAGCGCCTTGGCCTCGATCTGGCGGATGCGCTCACGGGTGATGTCAAACTCCTTGCCCACCTCCTCCAGCGTCCGGGTACGGCCGTCGTACAGGCCGAAACGCAGCTTGATGACGTGCTCCTCACGGGGCGTCAGCGTATGCAGCTCGCGCTCGATGACCTCGCGCAGGATGGTCTGGGAGGCGGCGTCCGCGGGAGCAGGGGTATCCTCGTCCTGAATGAAGTCGCCGAGATGGCTGTCCTCCTCCTCGCCGATAGGCGTTTCAAGGGACACGGGGTCCTGCGCGATCTTCATGATCTCGCGGACCTTGTCGGCACTCATGCCCATCTTCTCGCCGATCTCCTCGGCCGTGGCCTCGCGGCCCAGTTCCTGCAGCATCTGGCGGGAGTAGCGGGACACCTTATGGATCGTTTCGACCATGTGTACGGGGATGCGGATGGTGCGGGCCTGATCCGCGATGGCGCGGGTGATGGCCTGCCGGATCCACCACGTGGCGTAAGTCGAGAACTTGTAGCCCTTGGTGTAATCGAACTTGTCGACAGCCTTCATCAGACCGAGGTTGCCCTCCTGAATGAGGTCAAGGAAGAACATACCTCTGCCAACGTACCGCTTGGCAATACTGACGACCAAACGCAGGTTGGCCTCGACCAGTTCGGTCTTCGCCTTGTCACCGTCATCGATGAGCTTCTGCAGCTCGGGTCTGCGGGTCGTGTCGAAATCGCCGAGTGCCGCCAGCTCATCCTCGGCAGCCTTAAGTGCCTCCTCGGCAGCCTGCCGCTTTTCCGCGGCCTCCTCCCCGGACTCGCCGAACGTCTTGACAGCATCATCCTGCTGTCCGGCCTCAAGCTCGGCTCTGCCGTCTTCGACGCGCTTTCTGAGCTTCTCGTACGCTTCAATCTCATCGTGAGCGGCGTTTCCGGCAGCCATGCGCTCGGCCAGCTCGTGTTCCTTTTCGTTGAGCAGCGGGACCTTACCGATCTCCTTGAGGTACAGACGGACGGGGTCGTCCACGAGGCCCTCCTGCTCAAGGATGCGCTGCATATTGTCGCTGGAGCTGAACTGCTCCACCTCGTTCTCGATCTCCTTGAGCTCACCGGCAGGGATATCACCGGGCAGCGTTCCCTCGAGGGACTCGTAGAAGTTGTCGATGGAGTCGATGTCGTAGCCCATTTCCTCCATGGCCTCGTCGAGGTCGGACTCGGACAGCGCGCCGCGCTTGCCCTTGGCGATCAGTGCGTCCATGCGGGCCTTCTTGTCCTTCTCGGATTCGCTCTCGCCCTTCTTCTTCTGTCCGCCCTTCTTCTGAGCCATCTGACGGTCGGGGCCTTCGCGCATCTCGGCGCTGTCCATCGGCAGGTCAAGGTCGTCGTCAAGCCCGCTGTCGGGCAGCTCCAGCTTGCTCAGATCGAGCATATCATTTTCATTTTCAAAATCCATGTCTTTTCATATCTCCGTTTCTTTATTGGTTATTTTTTGATTGTTATATTCAATATACTGTTGAAATATCAACAGTGGGTTGCATAATCCAGACCGTGATCAGCCTTTCAGGTCGGCGTTCCGGCGGCGTTTTTCTTCCAGCAGGCGGTTCAGCTTCTCCATCGGATCGGCATCCTTGTCCTGCTTTCTGACCTTCGCGGCCTTCAGGGCATCCACCGACGCCCGCAGCACCCCGGTGCCGTTTTCGGACAGCGCCCGCCGGGCCTGCAGCAGCTTGGCCAGTCTGCCCATCTCATCCGGAGAAAAGTTCTCTCCGAGCAGGGAGAAATCGTATCCGCCGTCGCTCGTCTCCAACGCCATGATCTCCTCAAAAGCCCGGCGGTTGAAGGACGTGACGAAGTCGTCGGGGGTCAGCGTCACCGTGCCGTCGGTGACGGCCTTGCGATGCTCGCCGTACAAGAGGAGCAGCCCGATGATGGTATCCTCGGCGGAGGCGGCGGCCATGCTCCCGGCGGCGTCGGGATTGATCTTGTCCCTGAGCCCCATGGAAGCAAGCTGAGCCTGCTGTCCCTGATGCTGCATGAACTCCTTGCGGCGCTTGGCGGCGATACGCTCGACGTCCGTTTTCAGGCTGGCGGTCGGCAGCTTCAGCTTGTCCGCCACGGCCTGGATATACACGTCGCGCTCCGCAGCGGAGTAGACGTCGGCGATGATGCCGCACAGCTCGTTGGCGGCCTTGATCCTGTCGTCCGGCTGCGTGACGTCGTACCGGCTGAGCACGCCGTTCAGCTTGAACTCAAATCCGGTGCTGCTGCTCTTTATCAACCGGGCGAACGCGTCACGCCCGAATTTCTTGATGTACTCATCCGGGTCCTTGGCATCCTTCATGCCGAGGATGCGGACGTCCAGCCCCACCTTGGCGAAGATGTCCATCGCGCGGTGAGCGGCGTGCTGCCCGGCAGCGTCGGAGTCATACGCGATGACGACCTGCTTGGTGTACTTGGTCATGATGCGTGCCTGATCGTCCGTGAGGGCCGTACCCAGCGACGCTACCGCGTTTTCAAATCCGGCGGCGTGCAGGGAGACGACGTCCATGTTGCCCTCGCACAGGATCAGCTGCTCGGCGCAATGGTTCTTGGCAAAGTTGAGGGCGAACAGATTGCGGCGCTTGGAGAAGCCGGGCGTATCGGACGAGTTGAGGTACTTCGCCTTTGACTCGCCGCCCACGTCTCGTCCGGAGAACGCCACGACGTGCCCCACAGTATCGATCACAGGGAACATGACCCGGTTGCGGAAGTAGTCGTAGGGTCGTCCGGATTGGCTGATACCGCAGAGGAAGCCCTGCTTCATCTCCTGCTCGGTGTAGCCCTGCTGTTTCAGTTCCGGCATGAGAGCGGAGAAGCTGTCCGGCGCGTACCCGAGACCGAAGTGCCGGATGACGTCCTCCGTCAGCCCGCGCTTTTCCTTCAGGTAGGCCATGCCGGCCCGACCGATCTCCGGATCGAACAGGCAGCGGTGGAAGAACCTCGCGGCGGCCTTGTTCATTTCGTAAAGACGGTTCCGGCTGATGATCTGCGGCGCGTTCGGATCACGGTCCTCCTCGGGCAGATCGATCCCGGCCCGTCCGGCCAGCAGGCGGACGGCATCCATGTACTCCAGATTCTCCGTCCGCATGATGAAGGTGAAGGCGTCACCGCCCGCCTCGCATCCGAAGCAGAAGAAGCTCTGGGTATCCGGGAATACCGTGAAGGACGGTGTTTTCTCGGAGTGGAAGGGGCAGAGACCGTTGTAATTGGAGCCGGCGCGCTTGAGGGTGACGCGCGTGTTGATAAGCTCCACGATGTCGGTACGGTCCTTGATGGACTCAATGACCTGATGCGGTATCTTCATTCGTGCAATCCCCTCCAGACGTTCGGAACGTACAGCTCACGATACGTCTCGATGGCGTACCGGTCCGTCATGCCGGAGATGAAATCACAAGCGCACCGCTCAGGGGTATCACCCTCGTCGATCAGACGCCGGTACAGCGCCGGCATCTTGTCGGGATGCTTCGCATAGTAGTCGAACAGCGTCTTGACCAGCTCTCTCGACTTCCCTTCCTCGCGCTTGGCGGTGGCGTTGTAGTACACCCGTTCAAAGAGGAAATCACGCAGGCGGTCGGTCGCCTGCCCAACCTCGGCCGTCATGCCGATCACGGGCTTATCGAGACTTGCCTCGATCACAGCCGAGACCATGCTGTTGATGCGGGCGCTGTGAGTAGCCCCCAGCACCTCGCAGATATCGGCGGGGATGTCGGAGGGATCGAGGATCCCGGCACGGCAGGCGTCGTCGATATCGTGGTTGATGTAGGCAATGCGGTCGGCATACTTGATCAGCACGCCCTCAAGCGTGGAAGCCATCATGCTTCCCGTGTGATTGAGGATGCCGTCGCGGACCTCCCACATGAGATTCAGACCGCGTCCGTCATTCTCAAGCCGCTCGACCACGCGGATGGATTGTCTGTAATGCGCAAACTCCGGGTCGAAGCATTCCCGGAGCGCCGCCTCTCCGGCGTGACCGAAGGGCGTATGCCCGAGGTCGTGACCGAGCGCGGCGGCTTCGGTCAGGTCCTCGTTCAGCCGCAGGGCGCGGGCCATGGTCCGGGCGATCTGGCTGACCTCCAGTGTATGGGTCAGGCGGGTGCGGTAATGGTCTCCGGCCGGCGCCAGGAATACCTGCGTCTTGTTCATCAGCCGCCGGAAGGATTGGCTGTGGATGATGCGGTCCCGGTCCCGCTGGTACTCGTTCCGCAAGGGAGACGGCGCCTGCGGATGGTCCCGCCCTTTTGATGCCGATTCCCGGGCGGCATAGGGACCCAGCCACAATTCGTCCCTCGCGTTCAGCCATTCGCTGACCTGCCGGGCGCAGTCTGTGCGGGCGATATCCGGGGAAACGTCCCCGGCTCTGTTCTCATACTCCATCATGCACGCTCCTTTCATCGGTGTCTATAAATAATATACGCAGAAGATGCGTTTTTTCCTTTTTTCTTTCATGTTTTTTCGTGGTGAATTTCTGAAATTTCGGTGAAAATCGAGGAAGCAGGGTGCCGGGCGGCATGACAGTGCCGGGTGTACCATATGAGCTTCTTCCCCCACCCCCCCTAACCCCCCGCCCGGCGGGCGGGGGAACATTTTAATGTAGTGCAGGGAGAAGGGAGCGGCATTGCCGCTCCCTTCTCCCTGCACCCTCATCCTGTGGGATGCGGATCTGCACGAAAGAGCGGGGGCAGGGGTCCCCGCGTAGTCGTTTCAAAAAGGCGGGCGCCCCTGGCGGCCCCCGCCTGTCTCGTTCAGCGTAAACTGAACCTCGATCAATCTTCTTTTTTGAAAGTTCTTGAGGCATCACCGCACAATGCACGGCTGACGCCTTGACGGCACATCTGCTTGC
>JAKSPU010000048.1 GCA_024404505.1 Clostridia bacterium | reverse complement strand
GCTATCAAATAAAATATTCCCCCCGCCCGTGGGGCGGGGGGTCAGGGGGGTGGGGGAAAAAGATTCAGCAAAACCTCCGGCGATGCCGAAACGCCCGACTTCCGGCGGCATAGTGCCGCTCTTCCTCTGCCCCCGGCTCCGCAGGCGCGGTCCTCCGGGATGAGGATGCAAGGGGAAGGGGCTGCCGCAGCAGCCCCTTCCCCTTGCTTACATAATAAAGTTTCCCCCCGCCCGCCGGGCGGGGGGTCAGGGGGGTGGGGGAAGAAGGTTTAGCAGAACCTCCGGCGATGTCGAAACGCCCGGCTTCCGGCGGCAGGGCGCCGGTCTTCCTCTTTTCCCCGCGCCCGCAGGCGCGGGGAAAGACGTGCCGCGTCCCCCCGCGTCCCCGCAGGATGAGGGTGCAGGGAGAAGGGAGCGGCATCGCCGCTCCCTTCTCCCTGCTATCAAATAAAATATTCCCCCCGCCCGTGGGGCGGGGGGTCAGGGGGGTGGGGAAAAAAGATTCAGCAAAACTTCCGGCGATGCGGAAACGCAGAGCCTCCGACGTAACTATATATAGAATGAAAAATCCGCAAAATCGGATAAAAGAGCAATATATACGAATCCCGCCCTGCCGCTGTGTGAAAAATTAACATCTTTTTTTCCGCTCCACGCATTGACAAATTGACGGTTTCATGGTACAATAATATGGTATATCATTGCGCCCTTATGCCCGCCGCTCAGATGACGGGACATACCACGGTGTCAACCCCGAGAACGTAATAATATTTCATAGGAGATAACTCAATGGAAAATCAGATCAATCAGGCAGCCTCTTTTGAAAAGCAGGACGTCTCCATGTCTGCCGAGCAGCTGGCCTCCCTTATCAAGGGCGTGCAGAACGGCTCCCAGACGAAGACCGAACCCGTGGCCAATACCACGCCCGTGCAGGAGGGCGGCTATTCCGTCGACCTCAAGCTCATCATCGCGGCTGTGTTCAAGCGCTGGTGGCTCATCCTGCTCTGCACGCTGATCGGCGGCTTCGGTATGCTGATCTACGCCTACACGCAGTATACGCCCACCTATACAGCCAACATCAAGCTGATGGTCAACAACTACAACTACGGACTCTCCTCCGACGTCAACGTCAGTAAGACCTACATTTCCTCCGCCGATATGATGGCGTCTCAGGAACTCATCAATACTTATAATATCATCCTGACCACGCACCAGACGCTGGACGAGATCACGCTGCGCGTGCAGAACAATTACAACACCGATATCGCCTACGAAGAGATCGTGTCCATGCTGTCCGGCCGTGCCGTGTCCGACACGCAGATCTACCAGATCACCGTGACGTCTCCCGACGGCCAGAAGGCCCTGCACGTCGCCAAGACGCTGTACACCTACCTGCCCGACATCCTCGAGGATACCGTGGCCGGCTCCTCCGTGTACCGCGTGGACGACGCCGCCAACGCCGTCGCCGTCTCGCCCAACTTCGGCACCAAGGTGCTGACGGGCGCCGCCGTCGGCTGCCTCATCGCGCTGGCCTACTCCGTCCTCGTCGGCTGCCTTTTGAACGATAAGCTCGAGAGCAGCAGCTGGCTGTCCTCCTCCTTCCCGTCCATCCCCGTGCTGGCCCAGATCCCCGATACCGGTGACGGCTCTCACGACAGCGGCTACGGCTACTACAGCTCCGGCTACGGTTACGGCTACGGGTACGGCTACGGATACGGGTACGGATACGCCGCCGCCTCCGAAAAGGCAAAGAAGAAGACCGAAAGCACGAGCACGGCTTCGTCCAAGACCTCGACCAAGACCTCGACCAAGACTGCTGCCTCCAAGACGGGCGATACCAAGGCCAAGGACGCAGACAAGAACGACACAGACAAGAAGTAAGGAGATCTGAATCATGAGTGAAGAAACCGTATCCAAGTCCGCCTCCCATGGCATGAATCCCTTTGCGAAGGATCTCGGCTTTGAAGCCAGCGAGGCTTACAACGTCCTGCGTACCAACCTGATCCTGTCCCTGCCCGGTCTTGCGAGAGGCAAGATCATCGGCGTGACCTCCTCCAACCCGCACGAGGGCAAGTCCTATTCGACCGTCAACCTCGCGTTCGCGCTGGCCAAGAACGGCGACAAGACGCTGCTCATCAACGCCGATATGCGTAAGCCCACCATCGAGAACTACTACAAGGTCCCGCTGACCCCCGGCCTTTCCAACCTGCTGACCGGTAACTCGAACGAGTACAACGAGCTGGAGCTGTGCCGCCAGATGACAGAGTACAACGAAAACCTCTACGTGCTGGCCGCCGGTGACATCCCCCCCAACCCCTCCGAGCTGCTCGGCTCCCGCATGATGACCGAGCTCCTGGAGCGTCTGTCCAAGACCTTCGCCTACATCCTCGTCGACCTGCCCCCCGTGACCACCGTCGTCGACCCGATCGCCATCTCCCAGAACCTTGACGGTATGCTGCTCGTGGTCCGCCACGGCTACTCCAAAAAGAGAATGCTGAATCAGGCCGTCAAGCAGCTCCGCTTCGCCAACGTGCGCGTGCTGGGCTTCATCTACAACGGCTACAGCAAGCACAGCGGCAGCTACTACCGCCGCAAGAGCAAGAAGACCGAGAAGGAAGACAACTACTCGGCCAACTACTACAACAGCTACTACAAGCGCTGACCGCCCGCTGACATATTCAGATTCCGCGCGGCAGACGGAAAGGATACGACATGATCGGATGGAAAAAGATCGTCTTCACCGTGATCGTGCTGATCGTGGCGGGTGTTTTGGTGTTCCTGATCTGGGACATCATGCATCGTGACCCGCCCGGCGCCGACGTCATCACCGAGAGCGACGCGAATTGGATCCGCAACGGACAGGAGTACTCCTACCGCAGCCATCAGGAGCTCGTGCTGTTCCTCGGCGTCGGAGACAGCGCGGAAGGGAAGAACGATAAGCTCGAATACCTGACGCTGATCGCCGTCGACGACATCCGCCATACCTACTCCGTGCTCACCGTCGACCCCGATACCTGCGTGACCGTGAACGTCATCGACGGGTACGGCAAGACGCACGGCCTCCCCTACGACGGCCGCATCGCCGAGGCGCTCACCTACGGCGGCGAGGGCTTCTACAGCGCGAGGAACGTCGCGCGTTCCCTCAAGCTGCTGCTCCACGGCAGGGAGATCGACCATTTCATCGAGATCCGCGACGACGGCAAGCAGCCGCTCTTCGTGACCGATCCCGCCGCCCAGCTGGAGGCGATCTTATCGGAGACCGGAGACGAAACCGATGAGAACGGCGCCGCCGTCAGCTGCGTGGTGTCCACCGACCTCAAGCTTGAGCGCATCGCGGACCTGTGGGGCGACCTCAAGGAAAGCACCTGCACCGGAGTCCGCACCCTCGAGGGCACCCGTGAAGACGGGATGCTGGTGCTGGATGCCGCGAAGGCAGACGACGTCATCTGCGACCTTTACTTCGAACAGAAGATCAAAATCGATTGACCGACCCGCCGGGGCACCCGGACGGCCGGACAGGAAAGGATTTCCGCCATGGCAGATAAACAGGAACCCGTGATCGAACTCGCGGACGTCCACGCTCATATCCTGCCCGGAATGGACGACGGGCCCAAGACGGTGGAGGACTCGCTGGCTATGCTCCGCTTTGCCTATTGGCAGGGCGTACGCAGTATGTGGTCCACCTCGCATTTTTACCCCATGAACGAGGATCCCGCCTCCTTCCTCCGCCGGAGAGCCGAGGCGGCAGAGCGGATCCGTGAAAAGTGGGATGCCGGCTCCATGCCGCATATCGCCCTCGGCGCCGAGGTCGCGTACTTCTACGGGATCGGGCGCTGTCAGGCAGCCGCCGACCTGACCGTGGGCGGCTCCCCCTTCATCCTGATCGAGATGCCCACCGACGAGTGGTCGCCCGACGTCGTGGAGGACCTATTGATGGTCAAGTACGTGCTGGGCCTCAAGCCTATCATCGCCCACGTCGAGCGGTGTATGCTCTCGCAGCGCCGCCGCGTCGTCCGCAGACTGTCGGACGAGGGCGTGTACTTCCAGACCAACGCGGCGTTCCTTTCCGATACCGAAAACTACAAGCGCGAGATCCGGGCTATGGTGCGCGAGAAGATGATCGATTTGGTCGCCTCCGACTGCCACGGACCGGAGCGCCGCAAGCCCAACCTGCCGGACGGGATCAACGCCCTGACGGCGGTCGACCCCGCGCTCACCCGCAACGTGCAGCTGCGCGCCATGAGAATGACCGCAGCCGCCAGACCCTTCGTATAAATCCCCCGACAGAAAGGCGGACATGGACATGACAGCCGAAGCCGAAACACGGGAGAAGCCGTCGACGGATCCGTCGGCGTTCTCCAAGCGGGACAGCCTGTACCTCAAGGGATGGGCGATCCTGCTCATGCTGATGCACCACCTGTTCAGCGAAGACTGCCTGTTCCTCGGTCTCCGTCCCCTCGCGCCCGCCCTGTGCGGGACCGCGGGCCGGTACGGCCAGCTGTGCGTCGGCCTGTTCCTCTTTGCGAGCGGGATCGGGATGTTCCATTCCGGGATCACACTCACAAAGAACCTCCGCCGCGCGGGCAGCCTCTACCTCAAGCTGTGGGGCTGTATGCTGCTTGTCTGCATCCCCGTCATGCTGCTGACCGGAAACTTCACCTTTGACGCGTGGGAGTTCTTCAAGAACCTGATCGCGGTCGGCACGAGCTACAATACCGCGTGGTGGTTCGTGTTCCTCTACGCCAAGCTCATGGTGGTGTCGTGGATGATCTCCCGCCTGATCCGCACCGGCGGCCCGCAGCGTCACCTGTTCATCCTGCTCCTCTTTGCCGCCGTGTCCGTCGTGCTGTACGCGCTGACCGGACTCACCGCCGGCCTCGTCAATTTCTGCGCGGCCCAGCTGTATGAGACCTTCGTCTACGCGGTCACGTTCCTCATAGGCTTCTTCGCCGCCGAGTACCGGCTGTGCGGGCGCCTGCTGGACCGGGCGCGTAAGCTGCCCGTCTGGGCGTCCCTGTGCGCCGCCGCCGGCTGCTTTGCCGTGAGCATCGGCGTATACCTGCTCCTCCGTTCCTTCATTGATATGCTGTTCATCGAATGGCTGGCCGTCCCGCCCTTCGTCTGCGGCGTCATCTTTGTCCGCGGCACCCACGGTGATACCGTGACCGCGAAGGGCATGATATGGTTCGGCAGGACCTCCGTATGGTTCTGGCTGCTCCACATGACCGTCATCGACTGCCTGCCCGGTGTCCTGTTCCTCACGAGGTATCCCGTCCCGACGCTCCTCTGGCTGATCGTCCTCCTGATCCCGGTCGTCCTTCTGATGGACCTTCTGTATTCGCTCCCGAAGCGGATCGGACGGAAAAAGCAGCGGACCGATACAGCCGCGTCCTCCTGACAATGCCGTTCCCGCGGATAAAAGCTCCGCGATAAACATATAGTATAGTAATTTAAGTGTGAACGAGGTGTATAGAAATGGAATTCAAGCCCTTTGAAAAAAGGATCTGGCTGTCCTCTCCCACGATGCACGGGGAGGAGCTTACCTACATGAAGCTCGCCTTCGATACCAACTGGATGTCGACCGTCGGCGAGAACATCAACGAGGTCGAGCGCATCTTCCCCTCGCTGGCCGGCGTCAAGTACGGCGTCGCCCTGTCCGCGGGTACCTCCGCGCTGCACCTGTGCATGAAGCTCGCCGGCATCAAGCCCGGTGACGACGTCTTCTGCTCCGACCTGACCTTCACCGCCACGGTCAACCCCGTGACCTACGAGGGTGGCCGCCCCATCTTCATCGACACCGAGCGGGAAACATGGAACATGGACCCCGCCGCGCTGGAGAAGGCCTTTGAGATGTACCCCCACGTCAAGGTCGTCGTGACCGCCAACCTGTACGGCACCCCCGGCCGCCTCGACGAGATCCGCGAGATCTGCGACAGACACGGCGCCGTCCTCATCGAGGACGCAGCCGAGTCCCTCGGCGCGACCTACAAGGGCAAGCTGACCGGCTCCTTCGGCCAGTACAACGCCATCAGCTTCAACGGCAACAAGATCATCACCGGCACCTCCGGCGGTATGCTGCTGACCGACGACAAGAAGGCCGCCGACAAGGCGCGCAAGTGGTCCACGCAGGCCCGCGAGGCCGCTCCGTGGTACCAGCACGAGGAGATCGGCTACAACTACCGCATGAGTAACGTCATCGCGGGCGTCGTCCGCGGTCAGGTGCCGTACCTGTACGAGCATATCGCACAGAAGAAGGCGATCTATATGCGGTATAAGGAGGGCTTCAAGGACCTTCCCGTCACCATGAACCCCTACCTGCCCGAGAGCGAGCCGAACTTCTGGCTCTCCTGCCTGCTCATCAATAAGGAAGCTATGTGCAAGCAGGTCCGCGGCGACAGCGACGTGCTGTACGTCAAGGAGCCCGGCAAGACCTGCCCGACCGAGATCCTCGATCTCCTGCTCTCCAACGAGGCCGAGGGCCGTCCGATCTGGAAGCCCATGCATATGCAGCCCATCTTCCGCAACAATCCCTTCGTGACCGTGTACGGCAGCGGACGCGCCACCACCAACGCCTACATCGCAGGCGGCATCGAGGACGTCGGCTCCGACATCTTCGCGCGCGGCCTGTGCCTCCCCTCCGACAACAAGATCACGCCCGAGCAGCAGGACATCATCATTGCGATGGTCCGCAGCTGCTTCGAGTAAGGAGAGATCGGAATGTACGCCCACGGACTCAAACGGGTCATCGACTTCTGCCTGTCCCTCACGGCGATCCTGCTCCTGTCCCCGCTCCTGACCGTGCTGATCGTCGTCGGCGCGATCGCCATGAAGGGCAACCCCTTCTTCACCCAGCAGCGCCCCGGCAAGGACGCCCGCATCTTCCGGCTCATCAAGTTCCGCACCATGTCCAACGCAAAGGATAAGGACGGGAACCTCCTTCCGGATGAGGTCCGCCTGAACGGCTACGGCCGCTTCCTGCGCAGCACCTCGCTCGACGAGCTGCCGGAGCTCATCAATATCCTGATCGGCGACATGGCCCTCATCGGCCCCCGCCCGCTGCTCGTCAAGTATCTTCCTCTTTATAACGAGGAGCAGGCGCACCGGCACGACGTCCGCCCGGGACTGACCGGATACGCGCAGGTCCACGGACGCAACACCGTCTCGTGGGAGGATAAGTTCGAGATGGACGTCTACTACGTCCGCAATCTCACCTTCGGACTCGATCTGCGTATCTTCTTCGGGACCTTTGCCGCCGTCCTCAAGCGGGACGGTATTACATCCGCGACCTCGGCGACCATGGAGGAATTCAGGGGCACGCCGCAGGACGAACAAGAGAAGGTCGATATCATATGAAAAAACTCATCATTGCAGGCGCAGGCGGACACGGACGCGTCGTCGCGGACATCGCCTCGCGCTGCGGATATGAAAGCATCGCGTTCCTTGACGACAGAGTCGGAGAGGTGGAATCCGGGTTCCCGGATATGCCCGTGACCGGCAGCGTCGCCGACGCGGGAGCCTATATCGGAGAAGCCGATTTCTTCGTGGCCGTAGGGAACAACTCCACCCGCGAGCGCATCACCCTGTATCTTAAGGGCCTCGGTGCGCGCATGGCCACCCTGATCCATCCGCAGGCCGTCATCGGACGGGACGTCTCCGTCGGGGAGGGCACGGCGATCATGGCCGGTGCCGTCGTCAACCCCTGCGCCGTGATCGGGAAGGGATGCATCGTCAATACGGGTGCCTCCGTCGATCACGAAGACAGGATCGGCGATTTCTCGCACGTTTCGGTCGGCGCACACCTGTGCGGCACCGTGACCCTCGGTGAACGCTGCTTCATCGGGTCCGGCGCGACCGTCATCAACAATACCGACGTCTGCCGCGACGTCACGATCGGCGCGGGCGGCACGGTGATCCGGAGCATCACGCAGCCCGGCACCTACGTCGGCGTACCCGTCCGGCGGATACGGTAATACCGCCCAAAAGCAGAAAAAGCCCTTTTTGTCACGGGCCCGGAGGAAAAGCGTATGAGCAGAAAGATCCTGATCCTTGCCAACAGCGGCGACGGACTCAGCCTGTTCCGTATGGAGCTGATCGCCGAACTGAAGAAGTACGGCGAGGTATATATCGCCATGCCCTTCGACAGCCGGGTCGAGGAGGTCAGGGCCTCGGGCTGCGAGCTGATCGAGACCCCGATGGAGCGCCGCGGCATGAATCCGCTCAAGGATATCGGCCTGTACCGCACCTATAAGAAGCTGATCCGCAGGCTGCGCCCCGATCTCGTCATCACCTATACCATCAAGTGCAACGTCTACGGCGGCTACGCCGCCCGGCGCTGCGGCGCGGCGTACGCCGTCAACGTCACCGGCCTCGGGACCGCGTTCCAGGGCTCGGGACTGCTCACGAAGCTCGTCACGTTCATGAACAGGGCCGCGCTCAAGAAGGCGAAGGTCGTGTTCTTCGAGAACGTCGGCAACCGCGACGTGTTCGTCGACCTCGGCATCGTGGAAAAGGAGCGGACGCATCCGCTGCACGGCGCCGGCGTCAACCTCGACCGCTACCCGCTGACGGAGTATCCCGCCGATACCGATACGACCCGCTTCCTGTTCACGGGACGCGTGATGAAGGAGAAGGGGATCGGGGAGCTGTTCTCCGCCATGAGCCGCCTGCACGGGGAAGGGTACGCCTGCGAGCTGCACGTCCTCGGCGGATACGAGGAGGACTACAAGGTGGACATCGACCGCTATACGGCCGAGGGCTGGCTGCACTATCACGGGTACGTCCCGGACGTTCGTCCGTACATCGCGTCGTCGCATTGCTTCGTCCTGCCGTCCTACCACGAGGGCATGGCCAACGTCAACCTCGAGTGCGCCTCGATGGGCCGTCCCGTCATCACGACGCGGATCCACGGCTGCATGGAAGCCGTCGCCGAGGGGGAATCGGGCTTGCTCTGCGGGAAAGAGGACGCGGACAGCCTCTATAACGCCATGAAAACCTTCCTGTCCCTTCCGCGCGAGACGCGCGCCGCGATGGGACAAGCCGGACGCGCCCGCATGGAGGACGTGTTCGACAAGAAAAAAGTGGTCGGTGAGACCGTGCAGGCGCTCGGACTCGAGGACTTATCAACAGAGGAAAGATAGAGTAAGAAAAAATGTTAGAACTGCTGCCGACGCTGATCGTCGGTCTGGCGCTCGCTTTCGTGTCACAGTACAGGACGACGAACGACGGACTGCTGGTCATGCAAAAGAAGAAGGACTTCGCCGTATATCTGATCATGGCCGTCGTGATGGTCATGTTCGCGGGGCTTCGGGTCAAGTATAACGATACCTCCGTGTACATATACGATTATATATACGGTACCCCCTCGGCCGGTAACTTCTTTATCGGAATGAAGTGGACGCTCAGCGAAAGTGTCGGATACCGTATCCTCAACCGCATCATGAAGCGGCTGGCCTTCAACTCCCAGACCTTCGTGATGGTATACGCCATCATCGACATCGGGATCCCGCTGTGGTTCATCCGCAAGTACGCGGAGGGCAAGAACTTCTTCCTGACGATGTTTTTGTTCGTCACGATGGGCGTGTACCTCTTCAACTTCGCGGCCATCATGCAGTGTACCGCGACCGCGCTCGCCCTCGTGGCCGTCGACAAGGTCATCGAGAAGAAGTGGTTCTGGTTTGCTTTCTTCATCGTGCTGGCGACCTCCTTCCACACCTACGCTTTCATTTTCGTCCTGACCCCGCTGCTGACCTTCCAGCCGTGGTCCCAGAAGACCTACTATATGCTCGGCGGCTTCCTGATCATCGGTCTTCTGCTGCCCAACCTCATGGGCCTCGTCGTGTCCGTCACCGACGCGCTCGGCGAATCGTACGACCTGAACGAGTTCACACAGGCCGGCGTGAATATCTTCCGCTTCCTCGTGGTCGCCGTCCCCGTGGTGCTGTCCTTCATGACGCGCAAGCAGTCGATCGGCAGCACGACCCGCACGGAGAACCTGATCATCAACCTGTGTATGCTCAACGCCGAGATCATGTTCGTGGCGCTGTTCGGCACCGCGAACTATTTCGCCCGTCTCGCCAACTACTTCCTCCTGTTCCAGGCCGTCGCGCTGCCCATCCTGCTCCGTTACTTCGACAAGCGGACCCGCGACCTCCTGCTGGCCGGCATCTACGTCTGCTATACCATTTACTTCATCTACTCCAACGTCGGCGCCTACGCCAAGTCGTTCGACGATATCTACGAATCCATCACGATCGTCCAATACCTGAAGATCATCTACAACCGCCTCTTCTTCGGCGGGATGTAACGTCTATTTTCCCCGAAAGGAGGACCCGGTATGTCCGAGCAGCAGCAGCCGATCCGCGTGCTGAATTTCTTCACGATCCTGAACCGCGGCGGCGCGGAGACCATGGTCATGAATTACTACCGCCATATTGACCGCACCAAGGTGCAGTTTGACTTCGTGGTCCACCGCGAGGAGAAGGGCGCCTACGAGGACGAGATCCTCGCCATGGGCGGGCGCATCTACCGTATGCCTCCGATCCGTCCGTGGAATACCGCCAAATACAAAAAGCTGCTCCGCGCGTTCTTCGCTGAGCATCCCGAGTACAGGATCCTGCATTTCCACATCTCCGAGCTGGGTATGCAGGGCGTGATCGAGGCAGAGCGCGCCGGGATCCCGTACCGCTGCGTCCACGCCCATACGCGGATGCGCGTGTGGGACGTAAAGACCTTCCCGCGCTTCGTCATGAAGAAGCGCATGGCCTCCCACATCACCCACCGCTTTATCTGCGGACAGGAGGCGGGTGTCTGGCTTTTCGGCAAAAAGCACGAAAAGGAATTCATCATGCTCAATAACGCGGTCGACGCGGGCGCGTTCCGCTTCGATCCCGACCGCCGCGCCGCCGTCCGGGCGTCTCTCGGCCTTCATGACGAGCTGACCGTCGGACACGTCGGCACCTTCATCTACCCCAAGAACCACCCCTTCCTCATCGACAGCTTTGCCGCCCTGCACCGTAAGCATCCCGATTCCGCGCTGCTGCTGGTCGGTCAGGGAGACGATCTCGAGGCCATGAAGAAAAAGGCCGCGGATCTCGGTCTTACGGACAGCGTCCGCTTCCTCGGCTCCCGCGCCGACGTCAAGGACCTATTGCAGGCCATGGACGTGTTCGCGTTCCCGTCCCACTATGAGGGCCTGTCCGTCGCCAGCATCGAGGCGCAGGCTGCCGGCCTGCCCGTGCTGATCTCCGACAAGGTGCCGATCGAGTGCAAAAAGACGGATAACGTATTCGTTCAGCCGTTGGAATCCGGTCCGGACGCGTGGGCGGACGAGCTGATCCGCCTCGCGGCCCTGCCGCGCACGGACACCTATGAGCAGATCAGGGACAGCGGATTCGACATCGTGGAAAACGCCGCGTGGCTGCAGAACTTCTACCTGTCGCTTGCGAAAGGAGAATGACCCTCTATGTATACGCAGAAGCTGACGATATTTACCCCCGCCTATAACCGCGCGCATACCCTCCCGCGCACGTATCAGTCGCTGCTCGACCAGTCCTGCAAGGACTTCGTCTGGATGATCGTGGACGACGGCAGCTCTGACGGCACTGCCGAGCTGGTAAAGGAGTGGATGAAGTGCGACAACGGCTTCCCAATCGAGTACATCTATAAGGAAAACGGCGGTATGCACACCGCGCATAACACCGCCTACGAGCATATCACCACCGAGCTGAATACCTGCATCGACTCCGACGACGCGCTCGCCAAGGACGCCGCCGCCGTCATCCTCCGCGTCTGGGCGGAGAAGGGAGAGGGACATCCCGAGATCGCCGGCATCGTCGGCCTTGACGCCGACATGAACACCGGCGAGGTCATCGGCACCCGCTTTGAGGACGACCGCGAGCTGACCACCATCAACGGCTTCTACGACCGCGGCGGAAGCGGCGACAAGAAGCTCGTCTACCGCACCGACGTCATGAAGTCCCTGCCCCCGTACCCCGTATTCCCGCCGGAGAAGTACGTCTCCCTCGGCTATAAATACCTGCTCTGCGACCAGACGTACCAGCTGATCGCCGTCAACGAGGTGCTGTGCGACGTGGAGTACCAGCCGGACGGCTCCTCCATGAATATGCTGCGGCAGTATAAGCGCAACCCGAACGGCTGGTGCTTCTGGCGCAAGCAGGTCATGATCTACCACGGCGGCTTCGTTCGCAACTGCAAGGAGTGCGTCCACTACGTCTCCAGCAGCATCTTCGCCGGGAAAAAGCGGTTCATCCGGGAGTCGCCCAAGCCTTTCCTGACGCTTCTGGCGGTCCCTGCCGGATGCCTGCTCAACCTGTACATCCGCGCAAAGGTCAAGAACTGACGGAGGACGACATGATCCCGAAACTGATCCATTACTGCTGGTTCGGCCGCGGTGAGATGAACGATAAGGCGAAAATGTGCCTCGCAAGCTGGAAAAAGCTCTGCCCGGACTACCGGATCGTCGAGTGGAACGAGGACAACTTCGACGTCCATCAGAACGCCTACACCGAAATGTGCTACCGCGAGCGCAAGTTCGCGTTCCTCAGCGACTACGCCCGCCTGCTCATCCTGCACGAGCACGGCGGCCTCTACTTCGACGTTGACGTCGAGATCGTGAAGCCGTTCGACGACCTGCTGACCTATCCCGCCTTCTTCGGCTTTGAGAACGACGACCACGTCAACACCGGCTGCGGCTTCGGCGCCGAGGCGGGCAATCCCGCCGTCGAGGCCATGATCCGCGCCTACGACCCGCTCCTCGACGGACAGCACGGCACGGTCGGCTGCCCGATCCTCAACACCGAGGCGCTCGTGTCGCTCGGACTCGTCCTTGACGGGAAGGAGCAGGATATCGGCTGCGCCCACGTGTTCCCGCAGACCTGCTTCAACCCCTACGACGACACCACCGGCTGGCTCGATCAGACGAAGCACACCTACTCCATCCACTGGTACGCCAAGTCGTGGTGGGCGAAGAAGTACGTCGTCCGCAACTGGCTGACCCGCCCCCTGCACAGGATGCAGAAGCGCCGTCAGCAGCGCATACAGCGCAAAGCGCAGCGCAAAGCGGCCAAGCAGGCCGCGCAGGAGACCAAATGAGCAATACGGAGAAGAAGCGCATCCTCATCCTGTACACCGGCCTTGAGCTGGGCGGCGCGGAAACGAGCCTCCTCGGCCTCCTCTACGGCTTCGACTACGACCGCGTGGACGTCGACCTGTTCCTCAATCTGCACAAGGGCGAGCTGCTGCCGCTGGTCCCCCCCGAGGTCAACCTCCTGCCGGAGGTCCCCGGCTACCGCGCGCTGGAGCTGCCGATCAAACAGTCCTTCCTCACCGGCCGCCTGATGATCCCGCTGACCCGCATCTATGCCCGCGCGGTCACGAGCATCCGCCGCAAAAAGCATTACTTCCGCGACTACTGCTACGTCTATAAACAGAACGTCCAATCCCGCGCCGTCAGATTCCTGCCGGCCTTCAAGGGACACTACGACATGGCCATCTCCTTCATCGACCCGCACTTCGTGCTGGCGAAGAAGGTCGACGCCGCCGTCAAGCTCGGCTGGTTCCATACCGACCACTCGAAGGTCGACGTGGACGAGCCTCTCGACAGCCGGATGTGGGCCGGCGTCGATTACATCGTCAACGTCTCCGAGGGCTGCAAGGCCGCCTTTGACGCCAAGCATCCCGCGACGCAGGATAAATCCATCGTCATCGAAAATCTGCTCTCGCAGGAGGTCGTCCGCAGCCGCGCTCAACTGATCCCGCAGACCGATATCGAGCGGGAAATGCCCCGCGACGGCGCTCTGCGCATCCTGTCCGTCGGCCGCTTCGTCGACGCCAAGAACTTCGACCACGTCCCGGCCATCTGCCGCCTCATGCGCGACCGCGGACTCAACGTCCGCTGGTACCTCATCGGCTTCGGCGGTGACGAGGCGCTCATCCGCGAGAAGATCGCCGGGGAGGGCATGGAGCAGTACGTCATCATCCTCGGTAAAAAGGACAACCCCTACCCCTACATCGAGGCCTGCGACCTCTACTGTCAGCCCAGCCGCTACGAGGGCAAGTCCGTGACCGTCCGCGAGGCGCAGATGCTCTCGAAGCCTGTCGTCATCGCCCGCTACGCCACCTCCGCCGCCCAACTGACCGACGGATATGACGGCGTCATCGTCCCGCAGGACGACGAGGGCTGCGCCGAAGGCATCGCCCGCGTCCTCCGCGATCCCGCGCTCATGCGGACGCTGTCCGGGAACTGCGCCGCGAGCGACTACTCCAACCGGCGTGAGGTCGACAAGCTGTACGCCCTCATGGATATGCCCGCCGCCGATTGACCTTACCCGAAAGGAGCCTTACGCGTATGAAGATCAGAACGATCACCTGTCACGACGTGTACAACGCCGGGGCATCGCTGCAGGCATACGCGCTGTGTGCGTATCTGAACGGGGAAGGGCACGACGCACGCATCATCCACTATAAGCCGGACTACTTAAGCGGTCATTTCTCCCTCTGGGGCATCGCCAATCCCAAGTACGACAGGCCCGGCGTCCGCCTGCTGTACCGCCTCGTCAAGCTCCCCGGACGGCTCACGCGCCGCCTCGGACGCCGCAAGCGCCGCTACGACCGCTTCCGCCGGCAGTACCTGCCGCTGACGCGCCGCTGCTCCGGCTATGACGACCTGAAGAATGATCCGCCCGAAGCCGACGTTTACATCGCCGGCAGCGACCAGATCTGGAACACCTCGTTTCCCAACGGCCATGACCCCGCCTTCTACCTCGCGTTCGCGCCCGAAGGCAAAGTCCGCGCCTCGTACGCCGCCTCCTTCGCGGCCGACAAGGCCGATCCCGCCTGCGCGGACGAGCAGGCCGCCCGCATCCGCGCCCTCGACTACGTCTCCGTCCGCGAGAAGACCGGCCTTGACATCCTCGATGAGCTGGGTATCCCCGGCGCGAGGACCGTCATGGACCCCGTGTTCCTCTGCAGCGCCGACGCGTGGCGCGGCCTCATCCCGTCCAACCTCAAAAAAGGCAGAAAGCCGTACCTGCTGGTCTACGACTTCGACGGCAGCGCGGAGATCCGCAAGGCCGCGCGTGAGCTCGCCGACCGGTACGGACTCGATATATACTCCGTTTTCCAGAAGAAGGGCGTCGACAGGTACGTCGGCAGCCTCGGTCCCCGCGAATTCATCGGGTATATCGACGGCGCCGCCTACGTCCTCTCCAACTCCTTCCACGCGACCGCCTTCTCCCTCATCCTGCATAAGCCCTTCATGGCCTTTGACAGACGGGAAAAGCTCAACAGCCGGATGCGCGATCTGATCTCCCTCGCGGGACTTTCCGACCGCACCTCGGCTGACGACCCCATTGATTGGTCCGCCGTCGACAGCCGTCTTTCGGCGTGCATCAACGACTCCAAATCCTTCCTGAAGCAGGTGACGAGCCATGACTGAACTCTATCAGGCCATCTATCACCGCCCTCTCGCCGACATCATCGGCTGGATGACCGCGCTCACCCTCGCGTGGGCCGTGCTTCGCCTCCTTTTCTGCATCAGCCGCCGGACAGGCCGCGTGTGGATGTGGACCAACCGCGTCCTGTGCGTCTGCTCCGTCCTCGGCGTGCTGATCGTGACCGTCTTCATGCGGAGCGGCGCGGGTACGGGCATCTCCCTCAAGCTGTTCGAGCTTCCGCTCGAGCCGGGTCCCCGTGACGAGTATCCGCGTATGCTGCTCATGAACGCCTTTTTGTTCCTGCCGCTCGGTATGTCCCTCGGCAGCAGCTGGCCGGACGAATGGACGCTCCCGGGCCGGATCGCGTGGACGGCTGTCGGCGGCTTCGCCGTCACCCTCACCTGCGAGCTGCTGCAGCTCCTGCTCTCCCGCGGCACCTTTGAGATCGACGACCTCACCATGAATCTCGCGGGCGTCCTGCTCGGACTCGTCCACGTCGTACCGGCAGACCTCATCCTGTCCGGCGTCCGCCTGCTCATCAAGAAACGTAAGAAAAAAGTATGATAGATATCGTGAGAACGGATCAATGCGTCCTGTGCCGGGCCTGCTCCAATGCCTGTCCCGCGGGCGCGATCCGGTTTGATAAGGAGTCGGGCAGTTTCCTGTACCCGACCATAGACCCCGACAAGTGCGTCGGCTGCGAGGCGTGCGCCCGCGCCTGCCCCGTCCTCCGGGAGCCCGTCACGCGCCCCGACAAGCCGCAGGCCGTCGCCGCCCGCTCCACGGACGACGACAACCGCAGGGTGTCCACCTCCGGCGGCATCTTCTGGGAGGCCGCGCGCCGTGTCCTCGCGGACGGCGGATACGTCTGCGGCGCCGTCTGGAATCCGGACTTCACCGTGTCCCACGTCGTCACGAACGACCCGGACGAGGTCAGACGCATGAGAGGCTCCAAGTACCTCCAGAGCAGCACCGAGGGCGTCTTCCGTGAGATCCGGACGCTGCTCAAGGGCGGGAAGACCGTCCTGTTCACCGGCTGCCCCTGTCAGTCCGCGGGGCTCCGCAGCTTCCTCGGCAGAGAGTACGACAACCTCTTCATCATCGACCTGATCTGCCACGGCATCCCGTCCCCCCGTTCGCTGCGGGCCTACCTTGACCTCATGGAGGAGCAGTACGGCAGCAAGGCCGTGTCCGTCTCGCTCCGCAGCAAGGACAAGGGCTGGCACCGGTCCGGCGTGCGCGTTGATTTTGAGAATCACCGGCACCATTGGGAGCGCATCACCGCGGACACCTACATGAAGGGCTTTTTGTGGAACGTCTACCTGAAGGAAGCCTGCCACGACTGCCCCTTCCGCGCCTATAAGTCCGGCAGCGACCTGACGCTCGGCGACTGCTGGGGCGCCGAGGCGGAGCCGGAGATCGAAAAGATGGACGACAACAAGGGCCTGTCCGCCGTGCTGATCCATACTGGAAAGGGTCGGCGCCTGCTGGATTCGCTGGGGCTTGAAACGACCGCCATCCCGCTTGAGGTGGTGGAGCGGAACAATAAGAACCTGCTGGTCTCCCCGGAGATCTCGCCGACGCGGAGCAAGTACTTTGCGATGGCGGAGCGGGAGGGCGAGCTTGCCGCCATGAAGCGGTACCTCGTCGAGAAGCCGAAGGCCAGACGCAAGCGCAGACGCCGGGAGCGGCTGCGCGACGTCCGCGGATTCTTCACCGGGAAGAAGACGCTGTATTGATCGGAAAGAAATAATATCTGCATATCTCGTTACAAAGAAAGGAAACGTCATGAGTGACATGGATCTGAACAAGGAAACGGAACTCAGCGAGCAGCCCGCACAGGATATGACCGAAGCTGATCCCGCGACCGAAACGGCCGAAGCAGCCGAAGCCGCCGAAGCGGCAGAGGAGACCGAGGAAGCGGAGGAAGCCGAAGCGGCAGAGGAATCCGAAGAAGCGGAGGCGTCCGAGCCCGAGGAGGAGCATCATCACCATCACCACCATCATCACCATCGCCGGACGAAGTGGCAGCGCTTCAAGCACAAGGTCAAGCGCTTCTTCCGCAAGAACCGCCGCGTGCTGCTGATCGTTCTTGTCATCGCACTGGCCGGCATCGCGCTGATCGTCGCAACGCTGATGATCTCCACCAGCAGTATGACGCGGAACAACACGGGCGATACCGAGGCACCCGGCACCTCCAACGCCGATATCCCCGACGGGCCTTACGTCGCCTTTGCGCCGATGACCACGCCGCAGCCGATCTGTCAGGCGCCCATTTACTCGTACGTGGATCACGACAGCACCGCCGAGCCGCGTTCGGTGCAGCTGCAGTACAACATCACGCAGTCCCGCGCCGATACCGCCATGCCGCTCAGGATCGAGTATTTCGTCAACAACCTCGGCAAGCACGACGAGGTGCTGTTCACGACGCTGTACCTGATCGAAAGCGAGGCTTACGAGGCCAACATGGCCGCCATCCAGTGGGAGGAGCTGCTTGGTCAGGAGGAGACGACCGATCCCTTCAAGGGTGCGGACGTGTACCGCAACTTCGACAAGACCATCACGAGCTTCACGCTGAACAACCTGAAGACCGGCTATCTGTACTACTACAAGATCGTGGTCACGCTGGACGACTACAACACGCTCGAATCCGGCAGCGGCTACTTCTACACGGTCACCTCTCCGAGAATGATCACGCTGAACGGCATGGTCAACGTCCGCGATCTCGGCGGCTGGATGAGAGTGGGCGGCTACCTGTCCATCAAGCAGGGCATGATCATCCGCGGCTCGGAGTTTGACGGTCAGACCAACATGAATCTGCTGGCGAACAGCGAGTCCCGCGACAAGCTGGTGACGTTCTTCAATATCCGCACCGAAATGGACCTGCGCGGTCCGAAGAACCGGATCGAGGGTCTGAACGACCTCGGCAACAGCGTGAAGGTATTCTGCTCTGACTGCCCGACCTACAACGCGCTGGTGTACCGCATCGGTGACTCCTACGACACCGAGACCGAGAAGGCCCGTGCCGCGCAGGCCAAGACCCAGATCCGCGACATCTTCAAGTATCTGGCCGACGAGAGCAACTACCCGATCTACATCCACGACACCTACGGCGTGGACAAGACCGGTACCGTCTGCGCGCTGCTCGAGGCAGTGCTGGGCGTTGACGAGCAGGACATCTACAAGGACTACATGATGTCGCAGTTCGCGCTGCAGAACACCAACAAGGGTATGTACAACAGCATGATCGCCGAGCTCAAGAAGATGAGCACGCACAACAATCTGCAGGAGGGCGCGATCAACTACCTGACCTCCTGCGGCGTCTCCGCCGAGGAGATCGTCCACATCAAGAACATCCTTCTCGAGGACGCCCGTGAGTTCTACGCCTACGAGGAGCCTTCCGAGATCGTGAACTGATCTTTGTGAAGGATGCGCGCGGGGCTCTGCCCCACACCCCGAGGATGCGTTTGCGGGGCTCTGCCCCGCCCCCCGAGGATGCATTTGCGGGGCTCTGCCCCGCACCCCGCTTAAGCCCTTCTTGAAAGAAGGGCTTAA
>JAKSPU010000047.1 GCA_024404505.1 Clostridia bacterium | reverse complement strand
TTCTTTCAAGAAGGGCTTAAGCGGGGCGTGGGGCAGAGCCCCACACGCGTCCTCAAGGCGCGGGGCAGAGCCCTGCCGGGGTACGGGGCAGCACCCCGCATACACTACCTCTATTTTTTACTATTCCAGAACCTGTTCAGCCGCTCGTTGAGAGAGGCGGGATCGCCGACGGCTGTCATGCCCTCCCAATGAGGGGGGTACAGGTGGAGGTAGGGTTCGGCAGCGTAGCGGTCGTCGATCAGCACGACAACGCCCTTGTCGTCGGGACGCCGGATGACACGCCCCGCCGCCTGTAGGACGTGATTCATCCCGGGGTAGGTGTAAGCGTAAGCGTACCCATCGCCCTCGCGGGTCTCGTCGTAGTATTCGCGCATGATGTTCCGCTCGTTGGACAGCCCCGGGATGCCGACACCGATAATGACGGCACCGATCAGACAGTTGCCGGGCAGGTCGACACCCTCGGAGAAGGAGCCGCCAAGCACGCAGAAGCCGATCCGCAAACGCTTCTCGTCGGGGCGGAAGGAGGCGATGAACGCCTCGCGCTCGGCGTACGTCATGCCGACCGTCTGCACGACGGTCTCGATCTGCGGGTATTTCTTGTGAAACTGCGTATATACCTTGTCGAGATAGGCGTACGACGGGAAGTAGATCATGTAGTTGCCCGGACGGGCGGACACCGTCGCGGCGATATACGACACGATGCGCCGGTAGGATTTGTCCCGATCCTCGTAGCGCGTGCTGACCGCGTCCGCGACAGCTACGCACAGGTTCTCCGGCGGGAACGGCGAATCGAAGGAGGCGGTGACCGCGTCCTTCCCGCCGCCGAGGATGTCGGCAAAGTAGTCAGCCGGCGTCAGGGTCGCGGAGAACAACACGCGGGCGACAGCCTTTCTGAGGATCGGCCCGATGATGCCCGCGGGATCGAGACAGACGAGCCGGACGCGCACGTCCTGCCCCCCGTCGCTGCCCTCGACCTCCGTGAAGGTGACGAACCGCTCGTCGTAGTAGTTGGCGGCGGTCATGAACGCGTGCAGCTCGGACGAAAGGCCGTCCAGCACATAGTACAGCGGATGCCCCGCGTTGGTCCGCAGCCAGCTGTCGACCTGCGCCGTAAGGACGGCGGCGGTCTCGGACAGCAGCACGGGCGCGGACCGGTCAAGATCGACCCCGCGGCGCAGACCGTCCGCGTCGGTGATCATCGTCTCGCGGCAGCGGTCCGCCATGCGGGACAGCGTGCCGATCAGGTCGTCGAGCGCCGACGCGGTCAGCGTGCCGCTGCGGGTGGACGTCAGCAGCGGGATATCCTCGTCCGGGAACAGGGACCGACGGACTGCCGACTGCTCCCACTCGTGCATCTTGTCCTGCACCTTCGTGAGGCGGGACAGACAAAGACCGCCGGAATACATATCGCGCGCGCGGTCAGGCAGGTTGTGGGCCTCGTCCACGAGGAAGACATACCGGTTCCCTCCGGTGCCGGGGATGCCGTCGGAGAAGTAGCGTCGCAGGCTGACGTTCGGGGAGAAGACGTAGTTGTAGTCGCAAATGATCAGCTCACAGCGCTCGGAGAGGTCGAGGGACAGCTCGTACGGGCATACTCCCGCCTTCTGCGCGGCTTCACGGATCGAAAGTCCGGAGAAAAGCCCGTCCCCGGTGTTGAGCATCCGGTTGATGACGGTTTCGACCTTATCGTAGTACCCCTTGGCGTAGGGGCATTTTTCGGGATTGCAGTGATTGGACAGGCGCCCGCCGGTCTCGCGGACGGCGGACAGCGCCGGCTCGTTGAGGCAGGAAGCCTCCCGCGCGGTGATGACGCAGGCACGGATCGGCGTCCCGGCGGCGGACAGGTGTCCGGCGGCCTTGAACGCCTCGCGGCGGGCGGCGTTCTTGGCGGTGAGGTAGAATATCTTGTCGCACCGATTCTCACCGAGGCAGCGGACGGCGGGGTACAGGACCGACATCGTCTTGCCGATACCCGTCGGGGCCTGCGCGAACAGCGTCTGTCCGGCGCGCATATCGCGCCAGCACTCGCGGATCATGTCCTCCTGCGGACCGCGCATTTCGGGATACGGGAACACCGCGGACTTTGCCGCGTCGCGGAAGGTCGTTTCCCGCTCCAGGAGGTCGGCGGCACGCGGCAGCACGAGGCTCAGCATCGCGGCGAACAGGTCCTTGAGGTGCGCGGCGGTCATGACGGCGTCGGAGTGCGCCTGCTCCTCGGTATGCCCGACGCGGACGTAGGTCAGCCGCAGCGTGACGGACGAAAGCTGCTTGCTCTCGCACAGGATATGCCCGTAGCACGAAAGCTGGGCAAGGTCGGCCTCGCGCGGCGAGACGGCGTAAAAGTCCGGATTGCCCGTGACGGACTTGATCTCCTCGATCAGGTACGAGCCGTCGGAGCCGGCCTGCACGCCGTCCGCGCGGCCGCTGACCGAGAAGGTGATGTCACCGCACTTGCAGACGCTCCGCAGGAACACCTCGGCGTGGTAGTCCGCGCCGCGTCCGCCCTGCAGCTCCCGGTGTACGTCCCGTCCCTCCGCTGCACGCGCCCACGCCGATTTGGGGGGCTGCCTTGCATCAAGGCTTCCCCCCGCGTACGCCAGCGCGCATAACTCCCGCACGGCGAGCTCTATGCAGTTTTCGGAACGGTTATAAAACATAGGCTATCAAATCTCCATCAGGATAAGAAAATGCTATTCATCTTTCCGCCCGTCGTTCTTCTCATACCGCCACAAGGAGCAGAAGAAGAATTTCTCATCACGCGTCCTCCTATGTGTTATTTCACTTCGACCCACGGCACATTCGCGCCCTCGGAGATGTTGACGATGCCGAGGCGGCGGCAATCGCGCCAGAAGCGGTCGGCCTGCTCGTCGAACTGGGCGGCGTAGGCGAACTCGCCGCGCTTCGCGTCCATCTTGAACCAGCGGTGGCAGAGCCCGCTGCGCTCGACGTGGTCGGCGCACTTCTGTGCCGGGATGCCGCCGGGAACGTCGCCGCCGGACAGCGCCGCGGCGTAGGCGTCGGACCACAGGCGGTCGAGCGTATGCAGCTCGTCGTCGCTGATCTTATCGTTCCACAGAGCGGTCGCGCTGATGACGAGGTTGAAGTGGGTGTCCCGGACTTTCTCCTGCAGGAAGTCGAGATATTGCTTCACAAAGGGCGCACCGCCGCCGTAGTAGGCAGCGAGGAAGTCTCCCGTACCCTTTTCGACGTCAAATTCCGGGTTCCAGAGGAGGTTTGCGAGCAAATAGGCGCGCAGCTCGCCGAACTCGCCGGACAGGCCCTCGTTGTAGTTGCCCTGCTCGAACACGCCCTTGACGTGATTGTCGCGGAAGAACTGCACGTTCGGCTTGAGCGTTTGGAAGTTGGGGTACGGGATGAGGTACTGGGCAAAATCGGTGGTATAGTCCCAGACGTAGAGGCGGTCACAGATCTCCGACCAGCCGCGGATGGCATTCGCCGACCCGGCGTTGTTCGGACAGCTCTCGATGGGATGGGACGAGCAGCCGCCGGTGCACATCCGCACCACGACGTTTTTGCGCGGCTTCGTGAGCTTCGGGGGCTGCGTGGAGTACTGGTACGCCAGCGTGTCGATTGCCACCTCCGGGAACTCCGGCTCGAGCGCCTCGGCCACGGCGTTGACGAAGCGCATGAGCGGCCCCGAGGGGCTGCCCTCTTCGTCCATGACCCGCTGACACTCCGGGCAGGTGCAGAAGGAATTCCACACGAAGCTGTCGTTCTGCGAGAGCGACACGAGGCGCGCGGAGGGATTCTCGCGCAGCCAGCCGCGGATGCCGTCGGTCATGATCCGCAGCACGTCCGGGTTGGAGAGACAGGGCTGGGAGTAGAGGTATTTCCCGGTGCGCTTGCCGTCGATCAGAGCATAGTATTCCGGGTGCTTGTCGAAGTACCTGTCGGACGGCAGCAGCCGCTCGAAGGTGTGGACGAAGTGCGGTCCGGCGTAGCCGATGCCGCCGCCCCACGACGCGGGCAGGCAGCGGACGTGCTTGCCCGGCTCGAAGCCGGAGCCGTTGATGCGCAGCTTGACCGCGGTGGGCGTATCCTTGGTGCCGACCCAATACAGGTCGCGGTACTCAAACGGGGAGGATTCCCGATGATCGAAGCCTTCTGGCAGCGTGATGCCGTCGAGCGCGGGGATGACCTCGGTATCGTGAGCATAGAACCGGCAGCCGAGCAGCTCGCACAGACCGAAAACGGCGTACAGCACGCCGCGGCCGTTCTGCCCGACAAGGTGGAGCATCCCCTCCGTGACCGTGACGCGGAAGCCGTCGCCGGGGAGGGACGGATCCTCACGCAGCACGACGGCCGGAGCGGCGGGATCGCGGGTAAGAGACGCGCCGACGAGCTTATTCAGATATGACGTCAGCTGCTCCGCGGCGGTATCGAAAACGTCGCCCGACGGGGCGAGGAGACGGAAAGCCTGATCCTTACGCAGGGTCCAATCGAAAGACATGGCAATGACACCTCTCTATGCTTGGATTTCATCTTTATTATACGGGTTTCGGAGCTAAAAGTCAAGAGTTTTTGAGCATTTCGACAAAGCTCCTCTTGACTTTCGGCGGCTTCCATGGTATGATATAAGAGAAGAAAAATTATTTTTCCGAGAAAGGAAAGCATCATGATCTATATTAAAAAAGTATTCCTTGACGGTACCCCCCTCAACGATTACTGCACCGTGGCGGAGTTCTCTCCCCTGCATCCGACGCCCGCGATCTCGTGGGCCGTCGGCTCCGACAAGCCCGATGGCAAACAGGCGTGGTACGAGCTGACGCTGACCGACGCCGAAACCGGCAAGTGCCTCTGGACGAGCGGCAAGGTCGAAACCGCCGTGCAGTCCGCGTCCTTTGACGCATCCCGCTTCCCTGCCGGCGCGTACGTCCGCGTCGACCTGACCGTGGCTTCCGCCGACGGTGACGAGGCCGACGCCGAGGAGCTGCTGTTCAACGGCGCACTTGACACCTTCCCCGGCGAGTGGCTGACGAGCGAGCAGGACGAGGGCAACAAGGTGCTGCACTTCTTCACCGATTTCACGGTGGACAAGCCCGTTGCCGACGCGGTGCTGTACACCTGCGGTCTCGGCTACCACAAGGCCTACCTCAACGACGAGGAGACCGACGACGCCGAGCTGGATCCCGCGCACAGCAACTACCACAAGGTCTGCTACTACAAGGTCGATCCCGCCGCGGGCGATCTGCTCTGCGAGGGCAGGAACCGCCTCGAGATCAAGGTCGCGCCCGGCTGGCGCAAGAACGGCACGGAATTCATGTTCCGGATGCTCGGCGAGCGCAAGATCGAGTTCTTCGGCGATCAGGTGCTGTGGGCGATGCTGCACATCACCTACGAGGACGGCACGACCGAGGACGTCTGCACGAATAAAGACTGGGACTACGTCGTGGGCGCGCAGGAGTCCGAGATCTTCAACGGCGAGACCTTCGACGCCCGCCGGAACATGGCTCTTGAGGCGCTCGACCCGCAGCCCGCGAAGGTCTGCGAGGGGCCCGGCGGCGTGATGCGCCCCATGACGCTGCAGCCGATCCGCCAGCAGGAGGACTATGCCCCCGTCGAGATCACGCAGCCCAAGCCGGGTATGTTCGTCGTGGACTTCGGCCAGAACCTCGCCGGCGTCGTCAGCCTCAACCTGTACGACGAGCTGGAGGCCGGTCACAAGGTGACCCTGCGCCACGCCGAGGAGCTGAACGAGGACGGCACGATCTTCACCGAGCCGCTGCGCGGCGCCAAGCAGCTGGATACCTATATCGCCGCCGGTGACGACCGCGATCTGAACGAGTGGATGCCCGAGTTCACCTACCACGGCTTCCGCTACGTCGAGGTCATCGGTCTCGACGCGCTTGAGCCCGAGGACATCATCGCCGTGGCCCTGCACACCGACATCGAGAAGCGGTCGTCGTTCTCCTGCGGCAGCGCGGCGATCAACGCGATCCAGCAGAACCTCCTGCTGACCGAAAAGAACAATCTGCACTCCATCCTGACCGACTGCCCGCAGCGCGACGAGCGCATGGCGTGGATGAACGACGCGACCGTCCGCTTTGAGGAAACGCCCTACAACTTCGACGTGTCCCGCATCTTCCCGAAGGTCATGCTGGACATCCACAACGAGCAGCGCGCCGAGGGCCAGTTCACCTGCTGCTCGCCGTACATCTACGGCGGTCTGCCCGCAGACCCCGTCTGCTCCTCCTACCTGATGGCGGCCAAGTCCGCCCTTATGCACTGCGGCGAGCTGAACGCCGTGGACGAGCTGTTCGACGGCATGGCCGCGTGGGAGGACTTCCTCCTGTCCCACTCCCCGGACGGCACGGTCGACTACTCCTACTACGGCGACTGGGCCGCACCCGGCTACGCCTGCATCGGCGGCGAGGAGGGCGCCGCGAATCAGGAGACGCCCGGCGTGCTGATGTCCACCGGCTACTCCTACTTCAACTGCGTGACGCTGTGCGATTTCGCCAAGCGCACGGGCCGCACCGAGGCCGCCGCCAAGTACGCCGAGAAGGCCGCCTTCGTGCGTGACGGCTTCCTCTCGAAGTGGTTCGATCCCGCCACGGCAAAGGTCGCGAACGGCTCGATGGGCGCACAGGCGTTCGCCCTGTGGCTGGGCATCCTGCCCTCCGGGTATGAGCAGGCTGCCGCAAAGGTGATGCGCGACGACCTCGTGAACCGTGACTACCAGTTCACGACCGGCAACCTGTGTACGCGCTACATGACCGATATGCTCGCCAAGTACGGATACATCAACGAGGCGTACACGCTCCTGACCAAGGAAACTTACCCGTCCTACGGCTACATGATCCAGAACGAAGCGACCACCATCTGGGAGCGCTTCGAGCTGAAGAAGAATCCGAACATGAACTCGCACGACCATCCCATGTACGGCTCGATCGGCTCCTTCTTCTACCAGTACCTCGGCGGCATCACGCCCACCGAGCCCGGCTTTGCCCGCTGCACGATCAAGCCCTGCTTCCCCGACGGTCTGCTGTCCGCGCACGCCGTGGTCGACACGGTGATGGGCGAGGTCTCCGTCCGCTGGGCAAAGCGCTACGGCAAGCTGTACCTGTTCGTCCAGACGCCCTTCGGCATGACCGCCGACGTGGACTTCGACGGCAAGGTCACGACCGTCGGCGCCGGGTACCATGTGTTTGAAAAGGCACTCTGATCCGCAATCTACAGAATATTTACAGCCCGGCCGCACAACCGGAGCAGCGTTCTCGTCCTGATGAGTGAAGGTATCTTCCATACCGAAAGGAGTCACACTATGAAAAAAATCATCGCACTGCTTCTCTGCGCCCTGACGCTCATCCTGACGCTCACCGGCTGTACGTCGCGCATCCCCAAGCGCAAAAACCTCAAAGTCATGGACGTCCCGACCGGCATCACCTACACGCTTGACCTGTCGCAGTTCCCACTGGAATCCGGACAGGAGCGGGACTTTTCGGGGCAGGTCTGCGGCATCACGGAGGACGGACTGTACGTCGTATGCCCGCGAAAGGACGACCTCGACGTCTTCGGCGCGTTCGTGCTGGTCAGGTTCACCCCGCCGAAGAACCAGACCGTCCTGAAGGATGATTATCTTCAGATCAAGTATATCAACGTCCTCGCCCCCGAAAAGGAGGGTCAGCCGCTCGTGATCGAGGCGGACTCCGGCTGGGTGGACGTGCCTGCCTACAAGCCCGTCATCTACCTCTACCCGACACAGCCGACCGAGTGTTCTGTCCGCGTAGACATCGACGGCGTCCTGACCTGCACGTATCCAGACCACGGCACGGACGGCTGGCAGGGCTTCACCGCCTGCCCTGACGGCACGCTGATCTTCCCGGACGGACGCGAATATTACTGCCTGTATTGGGAAGGCTTACAGCACACCGCCCCCGACTTCACGACAGGCTTCTGCGTCCGCGGCTGCGACACCGCCGCGTTCCTTGCCGACGCGCTTCCGAAGCTCGGTCTTTCGCCGCGTGAGGCGCAGGAAATGATCATCTACTGGCTGCCCCGGATGCAGGACAACGCCTATAACGTCATCTCGTTCCAGACGACGGCCTATACCGACGGCGCGCGCCTTGACGTCACACCCGCGCCGGACACCTTGATCCGCGTCTTCATGGCGTGGTACGGCACCGACGAGGCCGTCGACCTGCCCGCACAGACGCTGACAGCCCCCGAGCGCACCGGCTTTACCCTCGTCGAGTGGGGCGGGACGGAAACCAACTGAAAATTATACCGATAAGGAGCATAAACCATGGAAGAATACCTCAAGCAGTACGAACGCTGGCTGGCGTCCGATAAGGTGTCCGCCGCCGAAAAAGCCGAGCTTGCGTCCATCAAAGACAACGACGACGAGATCAGACTGCGCTTCTCGAATTACCTGTCCTTCGGCACCGCGGGTCTGCGCGGCGTGATGAAGCCGGGCATGAACGCGATGAACGTCAACACCGTCGCCTACGCGACGCAGGCGCTCGCCGCCCTCATCATCCGAGAGGGACGCGCGCAGGACGGCGTCGTCATCGCCTACGACTGCCGCATCAACTCCCGCCTCTTCGCCGAAACGGCTGCCTCCGTGCTGGCCGCCAACCATATCCCCGTCTATATGTTCGACGAGCTGCGCCCGACGCCGGAGCTGTCCTTTGCCCTGCGCGAGCTGCAGTGCGTCGCGGGCATCAACATCACCGCGTCCCACAATCCGAAGCAGTACAACGGCTATAAGGCGTATTGGGACGACGGCGCCCAGCTGCCTCCGGAGCACGCCGACGTGGTCGCGGGTGTGATGGCGTCCCTCGACATCTTCGCCGACGTCAAAACGATGGACTTCGGCATCGCGCTGTCCACCGGCAAGGTGAAGCTGCTCGGCCGCGACATGGACGAGCTGTACCTCAAGCAGGTGGAGAAGCAGGCTGTCAACCCCCGCGCCGTGCGCGACGTGGCCGACAAGCTCAAGATCGTCTACTCCCCCCTGCACGGCACCGGCTACCGGCTGGTCCCCGAGATCCTGCGCCGCATCGGCCTCAGGATGCTCTATACCGTGCCGGAGCAGATGGTCATCGACGGCCGCTTCCCGACCGTGGAAAAACCGAATCCCGAATACCGTCAGGCGTTTGACATCGGCATGAAGATCGCGGACGAGGTCGGCTCCGACCTCGTGATCGCCACCGACCCCGACGCCGACCGCGTGGGCGTCGTGACCCGCACCGCGGACGGCGACTTCATCACGATCACGGGCAACCAGATGGGCGCCCTGCTGCTGGACTATATCCTGACCGCTTATGAGGAGACCGGCACGATGCCCGAGGTGCCGTTCGCGGTCAAGACCATCGTGACGACCGAGCTGGCCGCTAAGGTCTGCCGCGCCCACGGCGTGACCATGCACAACGTGCTGACCGGCTTCAAGTTCATCGGTGAGGTCATCAAGAACTACGAGGCCAAGGGGTACGGCACCTTCGTGCTGGGCTTTGAGGAGTCCTACGGCTACCTCAAGGGCACCTATGCCCGCGACAAGGACGCCGTGGTCGCCGCGATGCTGATCTGCGAGATGACTGCCTACTACAAGGGCCGCGGCATGACGCTGTCCGACGCGCTGAACGCGCTGTACGCGAAGTACGGCTACTGCTACGAGGCGAACGTGGAGATCTACATGGAGGGTCTGGACGGTCCCGCCCGCATGGCCGCCAAGATGGATAGTCTGCGCGCGCCCGCTCCGACGGAGATCGCCGGTCAGAAGGTCGTCCGCTTCGGCGACTATCAGGCGCAGACGCTGACCGACTGCACGACGGGCGCCTCCGAGCCGACCAACCTGCCCGCGTCCAACGTGCTTTCCTTCACGCTGGAGAACGGTGACGTCATCGTCGCCCGTCCGTCCGGCACCGAGCCGAAGATCAAGTTCTACTTCATGCTCTCCGGCGTCGACCGTGCCGACACCGAGGCCAAAATGAAGGCCTACAGGGAGTCGCTCGGGGTATAAACCCAAAGCCGTCAGGTAACCGCCCGCCGCTGTCAGAAGCGGCGGGCGGTTCGTTGATTGTTATGAAAACGACATACATTTTTTGTATATTATACCCGTTGACAAAGCGGACGGATTGTGATATGATTTTGTCCATCAAAATAACTTGAGATAGAGGTGCGAAAGCCAACAGTACGCCGGCTGCGGGAAGGACTTCCCCGGCGGAAAGGGACTTTTGCCGAAGTGGACGGAGACGGTCCTGTGTCCGTTTGCTGGGATCGCGGAGAACATCCGCGGTACTGTCACGAAAGTGGAGCGCTATCCAAGGGCTGTTTCGGCATGAGCCGTCCTGCTGGGCGGTATCCGGTCGGCTTCTTGTGCGGCGTCCGCACGGGAGGCTGATTTTTTTATGCCGGGAACGCCCCGCCGTGATCTGTCTTGACAAGAACGGAGGAAATACTCATGCAAACCGCTGCACAATCCCGCAAGAAGACGATCGTCACTCTCGCCGCCATCCTCGTGGCGCTGGCCGTCGTGGTCGTCGCCATGATCCTGACTCACGATTCGGGCGCCGAGCGCACCGCGTGGGCTCTGCTCGCCCCCATCATCGCCATCGCGCTGGCGCTGATCACCAAGGAGGTCTACTCTTCCCTGTTCATCGGTGTCGTCATCGGTGCGCTGCTCGCCGCCCGCGGCAGCTTCACCGGCACGCTCGACCACGTCGTCAACGACGGTCTGTCGCCCGCCATCGCGGACAACGCCGGTATTTTTGCCTTCCTCGTGATGCTGGGCGTGATCGTCTGCCTCGTCAACAAGACCGGCGGCTCGCAGGCGTTCGGTCGCTGGGCCAAGGCACACATCAGGACCAAGCTCGGTGCGGTCATCACGACCTTCATCCTCGGTGTGCTGATCTTCATCGACGACTACTTCAACTGTCTGACCGTCGGCTCCGTCATGCGTCCCGTGACCGACACCCACAAGGTGTCCCGCGTCAAGCTGGCGTACCTGATCGACGCCACCGCCGCGCCCATCTGCATGATCGCGCCGATCTCGTCGTGGGCCGCCGCCGTGTCGGGCTGCGTGGAAAGCGAGGAGTATTCGGGTCTTGAGCTGTTCGTCAAGGCGATCCCCTACAACTTCTACTCGCTCCTGACCATCGTGTTCATCATCACCATTGCCATCCTCGGCTTCGACTACGGCAAAATGGCTGACTTCGAGATCAAGGCCGGCGAGGGCGACCTGTTCGGCAATGACGACAGAGAAAAGTCTAACGACGACCTTGACTTCAACGAGAAGGGCCGCGTTTTTGACCTGATCATCCCGATCGTCATCCTGATCGTAGCGTGCGTGGTCGCGCTGATCTACGTCGGCGGCTTCTTCGGCACCGACGCGTGGGGGGGCACCGACTATCAGTGGGACTTCGTCGGCTCGTTCGGTAACACCGACGCCTTCATCGGTCTGCCTTGGGGCGGTCTGATCTCGCTCGTGCTGATCGTGGTCTACCTGATGTGCCGCCGTCTGGTTTCCTTCAAGGACGCCATGGCGTGCATCCCCAAAGGCTTCGTGGCTATGGTCCCCGCGATCCTGATCCTCACCTTTGCCACCGCGCTCAAGAACATGACCGGCATCCTCGAGGCCAAGGAATTCGTCAAGGGCATCATGGAAGGCGCCGCCGGCGGTCTCGACCTGTTCCTGCCCGCCATCATCTTCCTCGTGGCCTGCGGTCTGTCCTTCGCAACGGGCACGTCGTGGGGTACCTTCGGTATCCTGATCCCCATCGTGACCAACATCTTTGCCGCCGACAGCCCCGTGCTGTTCATCGGTATCTCCGCCTGCCTCGCCGGCGCCGTTTGCGGCGACCACTGCTCCCCCATTTCGGATACCACGATCATGGCGTCCGCCGGCGCGCAGTGCAATCACGTCGACCATGTGGCGACCCAGCTGCCCTACGCCCTCACGGTCGCGGCGATCTCCTTCGTCTGCTTCCTGATCGCGCCGCTGGTCAACAACGTCGTGATCTCCCTCGCCATCGGCGTCGTCCTCACCGTCGGCACACTCTTCGTCATCAAGCTCATCATCAAGCTCATCAACCGCAGGAAGGCGGAATAATAAGACGCACCTCCGTTCCCGCAGGATGAGGGTGCAGGGAGAAGGGAGCGGCTGCGCCGCTCCCTTCTCCCTGCTATAAAAGAAGTATCCCCCGCCCGCCGGGTGGGGGATCAGGGGGGAAAAAGGTTTTGCTGAACCTTCGGCGATGCCGCATCGCCCGGCTCCCAGCGACCGGGTGCCGGGGCCGCGCCCCGGCAAAAAAAGCCGGTACTCCGTGCCTGCGGGAGTACCGGCTTTTTATGTAGGGCAGCTCTAAAAATTCATCGCACGGTGAATATTCAGAGACGCCCTGTAGTAACTGTCTGTCAGGCGAAGATCAGATGCTTGAACAGCAGGCACCAGATAGCATCGATGATGCAGAAGCCCCAGCCGAAGATGGTGACACCGATGGCGAAGATCAGCGTGATGATGCTCTTGCTCTGGATGAAGGAAGACCAACGGACTAACAGCTCAACGATCCAGCCGGTCACGGGGATCAGGAGCAGAATGATCTGAAGAATACGGGGCAGACCGTTGAAAGTACCGACAATAGACTTTTTGGCCATTTGAAAATCCTCCGAATACAGTATGATTTGTCATTTCCGGAGCCGCGGAGGCCGACCAGGCACGATGCTCGTCCCGCCGCCCGTACAGTATATAGTCACTGTACTTATATTATAACATGAAATTCCGAAAAATCAATAGAAAATCGCACTTTTTCCGAAAAATTCCGTGCCGCCTGCTGTGGAATCGGGCATATCGACGGCATCCGGACTTCAAAATACAGTTGACGAAACCGCGCGTTTGTGCTATAATACTCCCCGAACCTTGATATAAGGAGATGATTTTCATGTCGTACAGTTACAAACGGATCCTGACCGTGCAGGATATCTCCTGCGTCGGTCAATGCTCGCTGACCGTGGCGCTGCCCATCCTGTCTGCGTTCGGCTGCGAGACCTGCATCCTGCCGACCGGCATCCTGTCCAACCACACCGCGAAGGATTTTCACGGCTTCACGTTCCAGGACACCACGGCGTATTTCCCCGCGATTTTTGACAAGTGGAAGGAAAATGACATTACGTTCGACTGCGTATACACCGGCTACATCGGGAACAAGGAACAGATCAGCGCGATCCTTGAGGGGCTGTCCCTGAACCGCGGCAAGCTGATCGTGGACCCTGCCATGGCTGACAACGGCCGTCTGTACACGGGCTTTGACGATGATTTCGTGGCCGAGATGAAGAAGCTCTGCGACAGGGCCGACATCCTGCTGCCCAACCTGACCGAGGCGTGCCTCCTGACCGGCACCCCCTACAAGGAGACGTGGACCCCGCGTGAGATCCGCGCTCTTTGCAGCAGCCTCGGGCGCAGCGTGATCCTGACCGGTGTCCCCTGCGGCGATAAGATCGGCGTGGCCATCTGCAACGACGAGGACTTCACGCTGTACCGCCACAAGCGGATCCCGCGCAGTCTGCACGGCACCGGGGACGTCTTCTCGTCCGTGTTCGTCGGCGAGTACCTCCGGTCGGGAGACGATCTTGCCGCCGCGAAGAAGGCGGCCCGCTTTGTCGTCAGGTGCATCGAGCATACGGACGCCGACCATTGGTACGGCGCAATGTTCGAGCCGTTCCTGCGGACGTTGTAAGCACAAAAAACAAAAAGGGCGTCCTTCCGCACGGAAGGACGCTTTTTTTCAGAACATTTTCCGGCACATCCGTCTGCAGCACTTCATCATGCAGCACAGCAGCATCACGGCGGCGCCGGCGACAGCCATGTCGAACAGGCGGACCGTCAGGCTGCCCTCGGCGGTCATGGTGCCGTCCTTGCAGCCGCAGGTGCAGGTGTCCCCGCAGGCGCAGCCGGCATCGGCAGCGCTTTCACAGCCGCATGACGGGTCGCCGTCCTCCGGCTTTTCCCCGCCCCCGCAGGCAGCCTTTTCCTTGTCGAGATCGGGAACGGCCTGCTTGTCGAAGCGGTAGGACAGCCGGACCGCCGGGGCGCGCAGCCTGCGGAGGAACGTGCAGCAGCCGTCCGGCATCGGGATACAGGACAGGATATCTCCGTCGGAGCCGTCCGTGCAGCCGGATTCCGACCCGCAGGGGCCGCCCCAATCGGTATCGTTGTAATTTTCATCGTTCATATAAAAAATCCCCCCGGAACGCAGTCGTGCGAGACTTGTTCCGGGAGTAGTATGTGCGGGGTATGGGACAAATACTTGCGGTATTTTTTGCGAACCGGTTACTGTTTTTTCTCAAGAACGCTGTTGACCGCGTTCATGAACCTGTCGGACATGACCGCGCAATGCTCGATATGGATATCTCCGTCTTCACAAATAAGCGTATACGAATCGCTGTTCATCTTCAGATCCTTGATATCGGAAAACCGATACTGCTTCTTTTTACCGAACATCGTACTGTATACGAAAGAATCGTCATCGACCATCACAGCCCACTGATTCGCCCAGCACAGGACAGCCGCCACTCCGAACCCCACGCAGGCAACAACGCCGAGCCATGCGTAGACCGAGGCCGTGAGTGCGTAGTAAGCGCAAACGGCCGCACCGAGCAGGAAAACGATCCCTAACAGCAAAACCCATACGGGCAAATGCATATCCTTTTTGTTGCTCATACCTCTTTTTCCTTATGGGAACCTCTAAAATTAGTTCCCCATTCAAAATTTTGCGATTCAACTATCAAAAGATGAAAAAAGCGTGGCGAATCGCATACCAAACTCTGATTTCATATGATTTTCGGGGTGCGGGAATCCCGAATCTGCAGGCTTTACCCATTACGCTATCATACGGAGGTCGTCCGGCGTTGCTTTTCCGTTCCTTTTCAAATGCAAGGGCGATGATCGGGCGGAATCGTTCAAAGTCTATCACTTTCAACTACTCAAGGCAGTCTCCCAGTTCGCTCAACTTCTGAAGCCTGTTCTCTTCGGCAAATATGGAGATTTGTTTCATCGTTCCGCACCACCTTCTTCGTTCCTTCTATATTGTATCATAGGTGGCGGCTTTTGACAAGAGATATTTGAATTTTTAGAGATGCCCTAAATTTTATTATCTAACAATTCTTTGCGGCTTTTTAAGCGCTTTTTTTCTCCAAATTTATAACCACCAATCATTGCAGGAATAAAAGGAATTGTTTGAATAATCAATGACACAAGCATTAAACCTGAATGCTCACTTGCCATCTCTTTAATGCTGGTTATGCTATCAATTTTTCCTAATGCTTGCGCGATGTAGGCTACATTGGAGGCTGCGCCTGTATGGTATTGAAGAATTATAGTTAATACATCGTATGTCGCAACAGCGACACTCATGCAAATGATAGTTTTAACAAAGGGTGTTTGCTTTCCCGAGCCATTATCATCATATCCGTCTTTAATGCAAAGGATAAACAAACATCCCAAAGATCCAATAACACATAAAATAGATGAGATTGTGTTAACTATAGTAGGATTATATGTAGCGAAGCGAAGCGGTATTGTAACCAATAGCATTATCAACAAACCAAAGTAAGCCGCAGCAATTACTTTGCCAAGATATTTTATTATTATTTTAAACATACTGGCTCCCTCCGTATAGCGATAATTAACCAACAATAATGAAAAAAGTCGAGCATGAAAAACCTATAACACCATCACAGGCAGCTGCACAACTACACGAGCATGATGTGCAGGAACATTGACCTGTAACAATGCTGTCAGCATTTGCGATAATTAGTTTGGTCAATTCAGCTACGTCAAATTCACGCAAAGTGGGCTTGTTCCATTTCATAAGAAATTCCTCCTGAATTTATTGTTGGGAACCTCTAAAAATTAGTTCCCCATTCCAAATTTTGCGATTCAACGGTCAAAAGATGAAATAAGAGCGGCGAATAGCATACCAAACTCTGATTTCATATGATTTTCGGGGTGTGGAACTCCCGAATTTGCAGGCTTTACCCATTACGCTATCATACGGAGGTCGGGGCTTCTGTCTCCGTCTCCTCGCCGGAGCCGCAGGACACGACGCTGATGAGCATCAGCACGGACAAGAGGAGGCTGAGCAGTTTCGCCATCATTTTTCGTTCCATAGCCGTTTATCCTTTCCGTGTTCAGGGGATCAATTCGATATAGGCGGCGTACAGCCGAGGCGCGGTGACCGTCCCGGCAGACGTATTCACGCTCACCGGGCTCTCCCCCCGCGTCTGGCCCCATACGGTGACGCGGTCGCCGGCCTTGAGCGCGATCGGACTGCCTACCTGATAGTCGAATACGAACACGTAGGCCGTCGGATCGTCCGAGTCATGGCACAGGTAGACCGCGCGCTGATTGTTTCCGAAGCCGTACGGGTCGTCAACGTAGACAAAGTCGAGGCCGGTGTCCACGGTGCCGTCAACGACAAGCGACATGGCGTAGTAGCCTTCCCCGGCGGGCGCGTGGAAGAAGTCCTCCGCGTCGACGGGCGTGCAGGTCTCCTCGTAGGCGTCCCGGGACAGCTTCTGATTGACGGGGCTTGTCCTCCGATTCATCATCCGGACGAGCAGAAGGCTGCCGAGTCCGGTATACTCCAGCACCAGCACGACGACGGCCAGTGTGATGAACAGGATCTTCCACTTTTTTTGATACGGGCTCGTTGCCAGCAGCACGATGCCCGCGATCGGGAACACGAACAGGGCGATCAGGATGATCCACCACGAGTGGTACCACGGGATGAACTGCACCCGTCCCGAGCTGTTCCCGCTCTTTTTCTTTTTGACCTTCGGCTCCACGCGCGCCCCGGCCCGCATCTCCGGCGGACATTCCTTTCCGCACAGCGGGCAGTCGAGGAAGGCGAAATAGCAGCCGCAGTCGGGGCATTTATTGAGATCGGGCCGGTCGAGCCGGTCGTCCGGGTCAAAAGCGCCAAGTTGTTTGCTCATAAGAACTCCTCCCTTTTCGTGCGGTCAGTCGGAACGGATCACTTGCTGCTGCCCTCACAGAAGTAGGCGGCCTCCATGTCGGCGCAGCAGACCGCCCACGCGAGCGGGAACATCTCCAGCGCCTTGCCCACGTTGCCGGGGTCGTCCGTCGTGGAGAAGCCCATGTGGTAGCGGATGGCGAACGCCTCGTCGCGGGTCAGACGCATATAGCCGGACACGATATAGACGGACTTTTCTCCGTGACCGTAAGGCAGGTTGTCCTCGATGGTGTAGTAGGGCACGGACTCCCAGCGGCCGGTGTCGTTGTTCTTGACGTTGCGGAAGCTCGTCTTGTAGAAGTTGACCTTGCACAGGTCGTGCAGCAGCGAGGCGATGGCGATGCTCTCATCGGTATAGCTGATGCCGTAGGTCTCGCGGACGCGCGGACGGGCCAGAATGTCGCAGAGGCAGTCGTACACGTTCAGGCTGTGTTCGCACAGACCGCCCTCGTAATTGCCGTGGAACTTGGTGGAGGCGGGCGCGGTGAAGAAATCGGAGTTGTTTAAGAACGCGAGCAGCCTGTCGGCGCCGTCGCGCTTGATCTTTTCGTTGAAGATGGAAATGAAGCGGGCGCGGTTGGCGGCGGCTTTCTCGGACATTGCGGGCGTATTCAGATCGGGCATGATCGGTTTCCTTTCCTATTTATGATTTGATATTCAAAGCTCGGAGGCGGGAGAAGCGCTCTGCCCCTGCCCGCATTTTTTCATCAGCTTGCGGTAGAAGTATACGCAGCAGATGAAGTGGACCCCCGCGGTGAGGAACCACGAAATGGGATAACTGGCATACAGGACGGCAATGTTTTCGGGGTACAGCGGGCATACCGTGTAGATCCAGATGATGCGGAACACGCAGGAGCCGAGCAGGGACACGATCATCGGCAGGATCACGCGGCCCATGCCGCGGAGCAGACCGCAGCCGACGTCCATCAGACCGCACAGGAAGTACGTCGTGGCCAGTATCCACAGCCGGTTCATGCCCGCCTGCACGACGGCGTCCTTCTCGGCGCCGGAAGAGTACAGGGACAGCAGCGGCTTGCCGAATCCGATCAGCAGCACCCCGATGACGATGCCGATGGCGGTCACGAGGCCCGCGCTGTCGAACATGATGCGCTTGAGGCGTTTATACGTCCCGGCGCCCACGTTCTGACCGACGAAGGTCAGTGCGGCGTGATAGACGGAGTTCATCGCGGTGTACTGGAAGCCGTCGAGGTTGGACGCGTTGGCATTGCCCGCCATGACGACCTTGCCGTAGCCGTTGATCGTCGATTGGATCAGGACGTTGGAGAGCGAGAACAGCATTCCCTGCAGACCGGACGGTAGTCCGATCACGAGCATCCGGACGAACTTACCGGAATAAACGCGGAAGCCGGTGATGCGGCAGAGGTCCTCCTTGCGGAGCATATGGTACACGGTCAGCCCGGCGGCTATGTACTGCGACGCGGCCGTTGCGATGCCGACCCCCACGGCGCCGAGGCTGAACGCCGCGACCATCACGACGTTGAGGATCACGTTGGCGACGCCGGCGATGGTCAGGAAGATCAGCGGATGGGTCGTGTCGCCCTTGGAGCGCAGGATGGAGGCGAGATAGTTATACATGAGGCAGCCCGGCATCCCGCAGAAGTAGGCTCTCATGTACGGGACCGCCTGCACCAGCACGTCGTCCGGCGTACCCATGAGCACGAGCAGCGGGCGGGCGGCAAAGAAGCCCAGCGCGCCGACCGCCACGCCGCCGACGATGGAGACCGTCATGGAGGTAGAGATCAGCTTGAGGACCTCGTCATAGCGGCGCGCGCCGATGTCCTGCGCGGCGATGACGCCGGCCCCGACGGACAGGCCCATGAAGAGGTTGACGATGAGGTTGATCAGTGCGCCGCAGCAGCCGACGGCCGCGTTGGCCTCGGGACCGACGAACTGCCCCACGACCACGAGGTCGGCCGCGTTGAACAGCAGCTGGAGCATTCCCGTGAGCATGACGGGGATCGTGAATACGATCATTTTGCCGAGGATCGGACCCTCGGTCATATTGATCTGCGCTTTTGCCATTTGAATTCAGACCAGCTTTCTTATACAACGATGAAAATGCAGATAAGCATACAGATATATTATAATCCCTTTCCCCGGGAAAGTCAAGGGGTTTGGGCAAGACGGAGTGAATGTTGCTGTCTGGGGATCGGGAGGCGCTTCCGGGGCTCTGCCCCGGCCCCCGCTTAAGGGCTTCTTGAAAGAAGCCCTTAAGAATCTGCAAGAACTTTTATACAGGGTAAGAAATAACCGAGGTTTGGTTTACGCCGAACGGGATTGGTGGGTGCCGTCGTGGGCGCCGGTGTTCGTATAAACGCCTACGCGGGGGCCCCTTACCCCGCTCGGGA
>JAKSPU010000046.1 GCA_024404505.1 Clostridia bacterium | reverse complement strand
CTCCGGGATGAGGAGACCGAGGAGAGGGGGCGCCGCAGCGCCCCCTCTCCTCGGTGAAAGATATTATATTCTCCCCCTCCCGCGCACGGGAGGGGGCAGGGGGTAGGTCCCCGAGCGCCGGAGGCGCGAGGCGTCCCCTGCGCCCGCAGGATAAGGGGAACGCATTGAACAGCCCGCCGAAAAGATCAACTCTTTTCGGCGGGCTGTATTGCCTTACAGTCACACGCCCAGGATATAGAATCCGTTGCAGGCCCCGGCTTTCCCGAGCCAATCGACCAGACGCTCGTATCCCGTCGGCTTATCCGACAGCAGGCGCTTGATCAACCCGTCCGTCGATTCGGGCGGATAGTAGTTGATGCCACACAGATCGACCGTACCGGTCTGTAAATCGCTGTACAGACCATCGGTCAGGACGTAACTGTACGCCTCGAAGAAATCGTTCTGATCTTCACCGTACACATACAGCGAATCGTCTTTCCAATGCTCAACGGCACCGACCGACACGATCTTCTTCAGCGGCGTCCCGGACGGAAGCCTGCAATACTGAAACTCAATAAAGCAGCTGCCGCCGAGACGTTTGCGCTCTTTCTGTGATAAAAACATTCAGTGCTTCTTTTTCTTCAGGCAGACGAACGCGGCGGGAATGACAGCCAGCAGCATGGCAGCGCCGATGACGGAGCTGCAGCCGGACTTCTCGGGATCGGTCTCCGCTTCGGTCACGGGTGCCGTATCGGCACCGGCGGTCGGATCCTCGGCCGTGGTTGCGGGCTCGGCCGTAGGCTCGACCGGCGCATCGGTCACGACGATGGACACGGGCTCATCCTCAAAGAAGGGCTCCTCGGTGTAATACTTGATCCACATAAGGTCCATCGAACAGCCCTTGACGGAGCCGTTAGCATCGGCGAAGGGCCAGATCAGGAGGTCCGTCATGAAGGCGGACAGGCTGGGTGCGTCGTAAAGATCAAGCACCACGGTGTGCCACTGACCGTCGCAGATCAGATCGTCGTAGTTGCCGACGAGGTATTCCTCGGACTGCTCCTTGAGCGACATGGACTGGTAGGAAATACCGAGCCACTTTGCCTCGGGGCTGGAGGTACGGTAACGGAACGCCATGTACTTTGCGCTGTCCGAGTTCAGACCGATGGGCAGCTTGGGACCGCCGCAGTAGGGCTCATCGCCGGTAGCGGTCATGCGGATGTACTTGTCTCCGTTGTCATCCTTCATCTCTTCGATGGTCAGCGCCTTGACGTTGGTAATCATCTCGACCACGTCGTGATCGCGGAAGTCGGTCTTGCCCCAGTAACCCTCAAGCTCCTCCTCCTCGATCTCGGTCTCCTGCTCGGAGGGATCGACGGTGACGTCCTCGGGCACGCCGACGAAGGTCAGCAGCAGGTACTGGTTGGTGTTCTTCTCCATAGCGCAGCCGTACGCGGACTGGATCTGGACGTTATCGGCAGCATCCTGCGTGAGCTGACCGGACTGCGACAGGAGGTACAGGAAGCGCATCTGGTCGTTTTCCTGAGGCATATGGCCGATGATCTCCTTGATGTTGAAGCGGACCTCGTAGGTCACAAGCTCGTTTTCATAGTCCCAATGGGCGAAATAATCCGTGCCCTCCTTGAAGGACTTGAAGATACGCTGGCCCCATGCGTTGAAATAGTAGCAGTGGTCCATCGCGTCCGTATCGGAGGGTGCGCCGAGACCGATCTCAAAGCGGTTGATCGGGTCGGTGTCGATCTCGGCACAGCCGCACTGCAGGCACCAATACCGGAACATATTGACGCTGTCGGCAGCCTTGGGGCAGGTGTACTCGGCGAGGGGAGCGGTCGCCGTCAGGGCGAAGTACAGGTACTTGCCGTCCCAGTTGGCGTACACGTTCATCTCATTCTGCATATACACGTCGTGCAGGTACTCGTACTTCTCCTGCACGGTCCAGTCACCCTGATTCTCACCGAGGTAAATGGAGTAGTAGCTGCACAGCACGTCGTTGGGCAGCTGGATGTACTCACCCTTTTCGACGACGCCGTCGATAGTGGGGGCTTCTGCCTTGTACGGGATCTCGATACCGGCTTCGCCGTTCCGGCAGGCATCATCTTCATCCGCGGGGAACTCGGTGGCAGCGGACACCGCCACCACGGCGCAGGACAGGATCATCAGCATCGCAAGGAATACGGTAAATACTTTTTTCATGGTATGCACTCCTTCTGAATAAATATGTTGGGCTGCGGGGATCATTTCAGTTCGTCGTTGCGTTCAAACACCACGTTCTCGCTCTGCTTATCCCGGGCGACATCGCGTTCATTGGTGAACGAGAAGCGGCTGGGCAGGGCAAGGATGGCGTTGTCGTTGACAGACACGTCGCGGGAGCAGGTCACGCGGATCACGCTCCTTGAGGGGAAGTTGTTCTTATTGGTACAGACGTCGTCGAACAGGTTGTGGTCGATGCTGACCTGTCCGCCGGTGCTGACCTGCACGGGATAATACCCGGACCGGTTGAAGTAGTTATTGGTGATCGTCACGTCCCGGATGACGCCGGCGGACGTCGCCCCGCTCGCCGCCCACGAGAACACGTTGACGTCGGTGCTGTTGCAGGCGATAAACTTGTTGTTCCGGATGGTCACGTCCGCGGGGCAGATGCCCTCACCGAAGGAGGAGGGGACGCACAGCACCTGGATGGGGCCGTGCACGATATTGCGGAAGACGCAGTTTTCAATCAGCACATGGCGGGTCTGGATCAGCATACCGCGGTTGCGCTTGTTGCCGAAGAAGCAGTTGCGGACGGTCAGCGAGGCGCAGGTCGTGATGTTGCCGGCGAAGCATTCCTTCATGCCGTCGTTCATGGCGTCGCAGGTGAGCGTGTTGCCCTTGATCGCTTGAACGGTCACGGTGCCCACGACGTGCAGGTCGTCCTTGCTCAGCAGCTCCAGCTCGTCGCCGACGCTGACCGGCACGTTCAGTGACTCGACGGTGATCGTATTGCCCTTGCCGCCCGTGACGGACAGGAAGCGCCCGTTGATGTTCATGCAGTCGTCATGCGACAGCTCGAAGCGGCAGGAGGTGACCACGATCTCGCCGGTGCAGCTGATGCAGTGGAAGCAGTCGGCGGTGGCTGTCATCAGCATGGGCGAGCCCTCGCGGGGAGAGATAAACACGCGGTTGAGGTAGACGTTCTCGGTATTGGTGACGGCGATCGCCATGCCGGTGGTATGGTAAACGCGCACGCTCTCCAGCTTGGCGTTCTTACAGCCCGCGAAGTCGATGCCGCAGTTGTCGTACATCGTGTACGCGACGTTCACGTGCGTGCCCTCGGCGGGCTTTTTGATCTCGTCCTTGAAGGTCAGCGTCAGTTCGTGCGTGTCGGCGTCGTACTTACCGGTCTCGATGTTCCGGATACCGTCGCCGGTGCTGTTGTAGAGCAGATTGCCGTTCAGGTCGGGAGCAAAGTCGCCGGTATCGGCGTCCTTCATGAACTCCATGTAGGAGCCGTAGTAGACCGTGCCGCCCTTGTAGTGCGGATCGGAAAGATCGAAGGCGTCGTTCACGCGGATGACAACGGATCTGGCCGCGGCGGAGACGATCACGCCGGACACGGCGGACGGGGTCTCGTAGTCAAGCGCCATGTCCACGAACTGGACGTCGCTCGAATCGGTGACGCGGATGCCGGGCGTCCACTCGGTCATGAGGAAGGTGAAGGGCTTGCCCGCTTCCTCGGAGCAGAAGCACATCCGGGAGACACCGGTGATCTTGATGGTGGAGGCGAAGCGGTAGGTCTCCGGCTTGAAGATGATCTTGACACGCCCGACCGAATCGGCGAGATCCAGCATCATTTTGTCGAACGCCTTGCTGTTGTTCTCGTTCTCGGGCGTGATGCCGTAGTCGGCGACGTGCACGATGGTGCGGCAGGTGTCGTCCGCGGGAGCCGGGTACAGCACGGTGTTGAACTCGGCTTCGTTGATGCCGACCGCGGAGGGATCGGAAAGGCCGCAGGGGTCGTTGGCGTCAAAGCCGACTGTGTAGTGGGTGCCGCGGAGCGCGTCCGCGACCGCCTGCGCCGTCAGAGGGGCGGCCTCCGGCGGCACGGTCTCCGGTTCGGTGACCGTGCCGTCCGCGGGATCGGTCAGCGTACCGTCGCCGGGATCGGTCAGCGTACCGTCGCCGGGATCGGTCGGTGCGTCGGTACCCGGCGTCTCCGGCCCGGCGGGCTGACAGGCGACACACGCGCCTGTCAGCAGACCGCACAGCAGGAGGGCCAGCATACGCAGCAGTTTATGCTTCATGTCCCGCATCCTTTCATGAGGCGAGGGCGATCAGCTCAACGGTCACGCCCTTCATGTACAGCGCGCCCTTGTAGTCGTCGCTGCCGTCCAGATAGAAGCAGAAGTAGTCGAGATCGCGGTCGGCCACCCACTCGATGATCTCCTCGTGGAAGCCGTCGCTCATATAGTCACCGGTGCCGATCTCCGGGAACGCGCCGCGGTCGAAGCAGTATTGCAGCTTGCCTGCGCCGTAGAAGGAATCCACGAAGTAGGTGACGGTGATGCGGTAGGTGCAGCCGGTCTCGATCTTGCCGTCCGCACGGAACCACTCGATGACACGGTCGCGGGTACCCTTGAATGCGAACTTGGTGGGAGCGCTGCCCATCTTGTCGGCGTACTCGCCGAAGTCGTAGCCGTCATAGGCGGCGAGGACCAGCGTGCTGTCGTCGATCAGGCCGAACTGACGCTCGTTCTGCTCGAACTTCATGCCGACCTCGTATCCGTTGGGCGTCTTGTTCTTGTCCGCTTCACCGCGGTCCGAGACCGTGACGGTGATGCTGCCGATATAAATATCGAAGGCGGGGTTGTTCTGACCGTAGATGTTGAGCTGGTACCAGCCGCTCTGGATGTTGGTCTCCAGATGGACGGAAACAAAGCCGTTGCCGAGGTCCGTTCTCGTGATGGTCTGCGTCGGGTTGCCGGAGCGGCCCATCATGATCAGGTAGAAGCGCTCGTCGTTCACGGCGTAGTAGGTCATGTCGACGGTCAGCACCTTGCCGGGCGTCAGGTTTTTCTCCGCCAGGCCGGCGTACTTATGGTCGTCGGCGTCGGTAAGATGCAGGACGTTCTGGCTGAACGCGCTGTTCCCTGCCATAGCCGCCTTGATATCGGCGGGCAGGGTCTCGACCGGCACGGTCTGACCGCCGCCGCAGATAGCGGTGTTCGTGGTGAAGTCCCAGGTGAAGCCCTTCTCAAGCTCGGCAGCCGTGGGCACCACGGTCTTGACCTGCTTCACCTTGATCGTCTCGATGACGAAGTTATCGAAGGCTATGACGAGCGGAGACTCGGAGGTGCGCAGCTTGAAGATGAAGAAGTACGCGTTGCCGCCCTCGGGGACGATGGCGGACGGGAACTCGGCGGTGTAGGTGTAGGTCTCACCGACTTCGGCGCCTGCCAGAATGAACTGACGGTTGATGCCGTCGGAGCCGTCCCAGGACAGACCGATGTAGACGTCGCCCGTGTTGCCGTACGCTTCGATCAGCTTGTAGTCGAAGGTGACCTTGTAGGTCGCCTGCTCGCCGCGGTGGAAGTAGTCGTTGAAGCCGTTCAGGTAGATGGCCGTAGCGGAGGAGCCGGCGGACTTGGCAAAGTCGATGATAAGGGAGTTGCCCTCGATGGCGTCCTCATCGGCAGAGAGCATGGTAGCCAGACCGGCATCGCCGATGGTGGCATACAGCGGGGACTTGCGGCCCTTCTCGAAGCCATCGCGGAAGGTCTTGTAGGAGGCCATATTCTCGCAGTCGTCGGCGCCCTGCGTGTCGAACTTGTTCTCATGAACGGGCGTGACGTGGACCGTCAGGAACGCCTCACCCATGCGGCCGTCGGTCGTTTCGACGGAGTAGTACAGCGTGTGGTCGCCGGCGACGTGTCCCGTGAAGGAGTCGCCCGACACGCTGTCCATCTCGGTATTGTCCTCCAGCTCGACCCAAGAGGTCAGGTCACGGCCGTCGGTATCCTTGCAGGTGTAGTCGGGCAGCTTGACGGTTTCACCTGCCTTCACCGTGATATCCTCGGTCGAGGACAGGGTGATGACGGGGCCGGTGCTGCCGGTCGGCTGGGTGTCGGCTGCGGTAGCCGGCTCGGTCGGCGTCTCGACGGGATCGGTGGGAGTCTCGACGGGAGCAGTGGGAGCTTCGGACCCGGAGGGAGCCTCTGTGCCCGTTGCATCGGCTCCGGTCGTGTCCTGCGGATCGTCCTTGCCGTCCTTGCAAGCGGCGAAGGACAGGGCAAGGCACAGGATCATGAACAATGCCAACAGTTTTTTCATCATATTTCTCCTTTCCTGACGCGTGAGTGCGTTCAGGGCAAAATAATACGGATACATTATAACACAAAATCTACCGAATAGCAATACTCCACATGGATTTTCGTGATATTGACGAATCGGTTTTTCCGAACGATCCCTTTGAATGCAACCGCTCTTTTCCCATTGACACCGACGCTCATCTGTGCTATAATTATAACGATAAACAGGATCGGAGGTATCTTTATGGGTCCCATTGTCCGCTACTACAAGAAACACTTCCTTCAGCGCTGCGACGAGAACGGATATATCAAATATTTCACCGCCGCCGACTTCCCCGGCCTTGAGGCGGAGCCGTTTACCTTCCAATCCGGCGCCAACCGGCTCAAGGGGTATTTTTACAGCCGTCCCGGCTGCCGGGACGACGAGCTGGTCGTGTTCTGCCACGGCCTGTGGGGCGGTCACCGCTCCTACATGGCGGAGATCGATACGCTCTGCGGACTCGGATACCGGGTGTTCGCCTACGACGCCACCGGCTGCTTTGAGTCGGAGGGTGAATCCATCATGGGCCTGACGCAGGCGCTCGCCGACCTGAACGCCGCGCTCGACGCGCTCCGCGCCGGCGGATATCGTGAGAAATATCCGAAGCTGTCCGTCATCGGACATTCGTGGGGCGGCTACGCAGCCGGCAACGTCGTCAACTTCCGTACGGACGTCAACAAGGCCGTGGTCATCTCCGGCTTCGTGTCCGTCCACAAGGCGCTGCTCGACTTCCTGCACGCCGGGAAAAATCCGTTCAAGCTGTTCGCCGTGTCCCGGATCATGAAATACGAGCGCACTCTGCACCCGCGGTACGCGGACGTCTCCATGCTGACCGCCATAGACAGCGCACGCGTGCCTTTCCTGATCTCGCAGTCGGCGGACGACCCGACGATCTCTTATCAGGCCAACACGGTATATATCCGTGAGAACACGACCAACCGCGGCGTCACCTATCAGCTGTACGAGGGACGCCGGCACAACCCCAACTACCACCCCGACGCCGTCGCCTACATGGACGTCGTGTTCCGGAAGTTCAACGCGGGGCATTACGACACGCTTGAAGAAAAGCAGACGGCGTTGAAGAACGTGGATTGGCACCGCATGACCGCGCAGGACGAGGTCTTCTGGTCGCTGATCGACTCGTTCCTGCAGGAGGAGGTCATAACGAATTACGATGATTACGGTATATGAAACAGGCAGCGACCTGATCCGCGAAAACAAGGCGCTGCTGGATACGGCCCCGCTGCTGTCCGTCTTCTTCATGCTGGACGGCCCCGCGATCACGCACCCGGACAAGGTCAACTACGTCATCCGGGCGGAGCGGGACGACCGCGTGCTGCTGGCGATGCGGGCGGAGCCGTACAGCCTCCTCCTGTTCGGCGACCCGGAGCCGGCTGACGAGCTGGCGGACTTTCTGATGCGGAACGACTATACGGTCAAGGGCCTGATGGGCAGCGAGTCCGTCTGCGGCCGGATGGCGGCGCTGCTTGACAGCCGGTACGGCATCCGGTACCGCGAAGCGCTGGCCATGGACTTCATGCAGGCGTCTGAGCAGACCGAGCCGTCCTCGCCGGACGTGGAAACGCCGACGGATGCGGATCTCCCTGAACTTGCCGCCCTCACGGAGTGCTTCATCATCGACTGCGGGCTGACGGACGAGGTCGACCCGGACGGGATCCGCGCGTCCTTGGACAGCTACCGCGTCATCCGTGCGGACGGTCTCATCGTGTCCATGGCGAAGTCCGCGCCGTCCGCGGACTTCGATCTGCGTATCTCAAGCGTGTACACGCGCCCCGGGTACCGCGGGCAGAAGTACGCGCGCCGCGTCGTCAACACGCTGAAGAATGAGATCCTCGGCCGGGGCCGGACGGCAACGCTGACCGTGGACAGGAACAACCCCATATCCAACCGGCTGTACGAGTCCCTCGGCTTTGTCCGCGTCTGCTCCATCGGCGAGTACAGGCGGGATTGAAATCAACATCGGAGGTATATCACATGAATCTGAAATTGGTCAAACTCACCCCGGAATACAAACCCCAGCTCGACGATATGATGTCCGAATGGCTGTCCGTCGAGCAGGATTTCTCCCCCTACGTCATCCGCAAGAACGATTACCGCGACTTCGACAGGTACCTTGCGGAGCTGGAAACCAAGCAGGAAAAGGACGGCCGCGTGCCGGATTCCGTTTTCTTCTGTCTGGACACCGACCGGAACATCTTCGTCGGCGCCGTGAACATCCGCCATTACCTGAACGAGTCCCTGCTGTTCACCGGCGGACATATCGGTGACGGCATCCGCCCGTCCGAGCGCCGCAAGGGATTCGCTACCGCCATGATCGGCCTTGCGCTGGAGGAATGCCGCAAGCTCGGCATCGGGCGCGTCCTCATGACGTGTGATTCCGACAATATCGGCTCCGCCAAGTCCATCATCCGGAACGGCGGCGTGCTGGAGAATGAGGTCATCAATGAGGAGGGCGTCCCGGAGCAGCGGTATTGGATCGACCTTTAATCACGCCGCGCACCCGCCGCAGCCTGTTTTTCCCGAATCACCCTTGACAATGCCGCCGAAATGTGGTATGCTTATAGCGAATCAGAACGAAACCGCCCCGATCGTCCGAACGGCCGGGAAGCGGTATTGAAAGGAATCTTCCGTCATGAAAAAACTGCTTGCGCTCGCCCTTGCGTGTGTCTTCGTGCTGTCCGTATTCTGTGCCTGCGGTCCCAAGGAAAAGACGATCAAGATCGGTATCGCCGCGCCTGACGTGACGCACGGCTGGGTGGCCGGTGTCGCCTACTACGCCGAGAAATACTGCAAGGAAAATAACATCACCTACAAGATCACCACGTCCTCCGACGCTGCCGAGATGGCGGCCAACCTCGACGATCTGGTCACGTGGGGCGCCGACGCCATCGTCATCTGGCCCCAGTGGACCGGCATGGAGAATGCCGTGAGCGAGGTCATCGAGGAGGGCATCCCCGTCGTCAGCTTTGACTACGATATCCCCAGCGAGGGCATCTACAAGGTGACGGGCGACAACTACGACATGGGTTATCAGTCTGCCAAGTACATCACCGACAAGGTAGGTCCCGCCGCCGTGATCGCCGTGTTCGACGTCCCGTCCGCCGGCTCCGTGTCCGCGCTTCGCAAGAAGGGCTTCTACGACTACCTTGACAAGATCAACTACGATAAGAGCAACCTCTTTGAGATCAGCGAGGAAGGCTTCACGAGAGATGCCGGTCTCAAGGATATGACCGACGTGCTGGAAAGCCACGACAAGGTGGACGCCGTCTTCTCCATGGATGACGAGACCTCCATCGGCATCGTGCAGGCCATCACCGAGGCAGGCCGCACCGACGTCAAGGCCATCACCGGCGGCGGTGGTATGCAGGAGTATTTCAAGATGATGCTGGAGGACAAGTATAAGGACCTCGGTCTTGCCTCCGCCCTGTACAGCCCCTCCATGGTCGAGGATGCCGTCAGGACCGCCATCGCGCTCTGCAGCGGCGAGGAATGTGAGGCCGTGATCTCCATTCCCACCACGGTCGTCAACGCCGGGAACGCCGCCGAATACATCGACGAAAACAACAAGGTATATTGATCGCATACTCATCACGCTTCGGCAGTCAGGTCGGCGGCTCGCCGCCGGCTTGACTGCCGCGTTATTATATCTGTGAATCACGAGGTTTCGACATGGAACTTTCTGTAAAGGGGATCTGCAAATCCTTCGGGGCCGGCAACGTCCTCGACGGGGTGGATTTCAGCATCCGGGGCGGCGAGATCTGCGCCCTGCTGGGCGAAAACGGCGCGGGAAAAACCACGCTGATGAATATCATCGGCGGGATCCTGCCCGCCGACGCCGGGGAGATCCGGATAGACGGGCGGCTCGTCAGCTTTCCGACGCCCGCGGCCTCCCGGCAGGCGGGCATCGCGTTCATCCATCAGGAGCTGAATCTCGTCAACGACCTGACCGTATACGAGAATATGTTTCTGCCCGCGTTCCCGCACAAGGGGCCGTTCCTTGACCGCAGGCTCATGATCGACAAAACGCGCAGCCTGTTTGAGCGTCTGGGCCTTGACGTAGACCCCTGTGCCACGGTGGATACGCTGGACGCCTCGTACAAGCAGACCGTGGAGATCGCCAAGGCGCTGATGGAGGACGCGTCCGTCATCATCATGGACGAGCCGACCGCCTCGCTCACGGCAGCGGAGATCGAGCGCGTTTTCGGCATGATGGAAAAGTTGAAGCAGCGCGGCATCGCCATGATCTTCATTTCCCACAAGCTGGACGAGGTCATGCGGATATGCGACCGGTACACGGTGCTGCGCAACGGGACGCTGGTAAAGAGCGGCCCCGTGTCCGAGGTCACCCCGCGTCAGCTGGCGTCCTATATGGTCGGCCGCGACGTATCGCTGACCAAGCAGCACACGCCCGCCGCCTGCGGAGACGAGGTGCTGCGCCTCGAGCATCTGTCCGACGGGACACACTTCAGGGACGTGTCCCTCTCGGTCCGCGCGGGCGAGGTGCTGGGCGTGACGGGTCTGCTCGGTGACGGACACAGCGAGCTGTTCGGCAGCGTATTCGGGATCTGGGGCAGCCGGTACACGGGCCGCATCCTCATGGACGGCCGGGAGATCCGTCCCGCCTCCCCTGCCGAAGCGGTGGCGTGCGGACTGGCCTATCTGCCCAAGAACCGCAAGGAGAACGCCGTCATCCCCGATATGTCCATCGTCGATAACGGCACGTCGGTCACGCTGACCGCGTATCGAAAGGGACCTTTCTTCGATAAAAACGCGCAAGGGACCGTGTTTGCCGGTCAGGTCGATGACCTGAAGATCAAAATGTCGGACCGGGATCACCTGATCACCACGCTTTCGGGCGGCAATCAGCAGAAGGTCATGCTGTCCCGATGGCTGATCGCCGGACCGAAGGTGCTCATCCTCGACAACCCCACGCAGGGCGTGGACGTCGGCGCCAAGGAGGAGATCTACACCATCATCGAAACGCTGGCTTCTTCGGGCATCGCCGTCATCGTCCTGTCGGCGGAGGCGCAGGAGATCATCCGCGTCTGTGACCGCAGCCTCGTCATGTACCACGGGGAACTCGTGGGCGAGGTACGCGGGGAAACCATGAACGAACAAAGCATGATGTATCTGGCCGCGGGCGGCAGCAAAAGCAGGCCCGCCGCGCAAGGCGGCACCGCCGATAAAGAGAATGGAGGCACCCTGACATGAACCAACCTGAAAAAGCACCCAAGCGCCCGGCGCTGACCGAAAAGCTCCGGGGTCTGTACGACCGCCTGTTCCGCCGGGGGCCCGGTCTGACCGCCACCCTTCTGGCGCTGCTTCTGATGATCGTGCTGCAATGCGTGGTCATCGGCATCAACGAAGGCTCCTTCGCGGGCCTGTTCCCCAAGCTGTGGCGCTCGTGGATGAATATCCTCCGCAACAACGCCTACACCGGCATCATCGCACTGGGGATGTGCTTCGTCATCGTCTCCGGCGGGATCGACCTGTCGGTCGGCTCCATGACCTGCGCCATCGGCGCCGCGCTGATGTACCTTCTGGATCCGGCTGCCGGGCTGCTCGCCGCCGTCGGCATCAGCGGCGTGCCCGCGTACCTTATCGCCATCCTCGCTGCCATCCTGATCGGCTTTGCGTTCGGTGAGCTGAACGGCGTGCTGATCACGTACGGGAAGATCCCGCCCTTCATCGTCACATTGGGCACCATGAAGATCTTCCGCTCTGTGACGCAGCAGCTGACCAAGCATTTCAACCCCGAGATCCCCGCCGGCTTCAAGCAGTTCGCGTCCGCCAAGATCGGCGGACAGGTCATCCTGCCCATCCTGTACTGGATACTGATCGTGGTGGTCATGTATCTGCTGTTCACCCGAACGGCGTTCGGCAAGCAGGTCGTGGCGGTCGGCTCCAACGAGCGTGCCGCCCGCTACTCGGGCATGAACGTGAACGCGGTCAAGCGCCGCGTGTACGCCATCTCCGGCGTGATGTGCGCCGTCGCCGCCGTCATTTACGTGGCCCGCATCGGCTCCATGGACTTCGCCAACGCCGGCAGCGGCTATGAAATGGAATCCATCGCCGCCGTCGTGGTGGGCGGCACCGCCATGTCCGGGGGCAAGGGCAGTCTTGTCGGCGCGTTCCTCGGGATGCTCATCATCGGCGTGATGAACAACGTGCTGAATATGCTCGGTGTGCCGACCTTCCTGTGTGACGCGGTCCGCGGCGCGATCATCATCGTCGCCGTGCTGGTCCAGCGCCGGGACAAGGCCGGGGACTGACCGGGAAGATACGCCTTATGGAAGAGAGCATCCCCTGCATCACCGAGCCCGCCCGCGTCCGCCCGCACACGGACGGACCGAGACCGTTTTTGTCTTGACAAACCAATCAAAACGGTGTACAATAAAACCGTATAACGACCGCACGTCTCAATATAAGCTATCACAAAGGAGTAACGACTATGCCTCAGTATACCGATACGCAGATCATGGAGATCGCCTCCCATTTCCGCTATGCGCCCGTGCCCGTCAGCTGCAAGGAGCTGAAATCCGGCAACGTCAACGTGACCTACCGTCTCGACGTCGACCCCGCCGATAAGTCGAAGTCCTACATCCTCCAGCGCATCAACACCGTGGCGTTCAAGGATCCCGACGCGCTCATGGAAAACATCCGGCTGGTCACCCGCTACATAAAGGACGCCTACGCCGCCAAGGGGCAGGATCCCGCCCGCCGCGTGCTGGACTTCATCGACGCGGAGAACGGCACCCTCCTGTACCGTGAGGCCGACGGAAGCTGCTGGCGGTCCTACCGGTACGTCGACGACGTCACCGCCTACGACCGGATCGAGTCCGCGGACCTCTTCCGTGAGGCGGGCCGCGGCTTCGGCGAGTTCCAGACCATGCTCTCCGCCTTCCCTGCCGACCGGCTGACTGAAACGATCGCCGGCTTCCACAACACCCCCGCCCGCTACGGGGTGTTCCTTGAAAAGATCGCCGAGGACCCTGCCGGCCGCGTCGCCGCGCTGACCGACGAGATCGCCTTCTTCAAGGCCCGCGCCGGCATGATGCGCGGCATCGTGGACAGACTCGCGGACGGCACGCTGCCCCTGCGCGTCACCCACAACGACACCAAGCTGAACAACGTCCTGCTTGACAACGCCACCGGCAAGGCGCTCTGCGTCATCGACCTTGACACGGTCATGCCCGGCTCGTCGCTGTACGACTACGGCGACGCCGTCCGCTACGGTGCCTGCACCGCCGCCGAGGATGAGCCGGACACCTCGAAGATCGGCTTTGACATGGAGCTGTTCCGCGCGTTCACCGACGGCTTCGTGTCCACTACCGCCGGCAGCCTGACCGACACCGAGATCCGCCTGCTGCCGCTCGGCATCGCCGTCATCACCTGCGAGCTGGCTATGCGCTTCCTGACCGACTATATCGACGGCGACAAGTATTTCAAGATCAACTATCCCGAGCATAACCTCGTCCGCGCCCGCGCGCAGATGAAGCTGCTCTGCGAGGTAGAGGCGGCCCTGCCCGAGATGAACGCCTTCGTCGAGGGGATGCTGTAAGGAGGCCGTGCCATGAGAAAGGACTTCGGACCGCAGTCGTGGCTGCTTCCGATGCCGGTGCTGGTCGTCGGCACCTATAACGGAAACGGCACGCCGAACGCCATGACCGCCGCTTGGGGCGGCATCTACGACACGAATCAGGTCATGCTCTGCCTCGCGCAGGATCATCTGACCACGGAGAACATCCGCGCCGCAAAGGACTTTACCGTCAGCTTTGCCACCGAAAAGACCGTCGCCGCCGCCGACTTCGTCGGCACGGAGTCCGGGCGCGACCTGCCCGACAAGGTCGGCATCGCCGGGCTGCACGCGGAGACGTCGGAGCATATATACGCGCCGTGCTTTGACGAGATGCCGCTCGCGCTCGAGTGCCGCCTGAATCACTTCACCGAGGACGGCATCGTGGTCGGCGATATCCTGCACGTCACGGCAGACGGATCCATCCTGACCGGAGACGGTGACGTCGACCTCGAAAAGCTGGCGCCCGTATCGTTCGACCCGGTGAACAACGTCTACCGCGCGGCGTGCGGACGCGTGGTCGGACAGGCGTTCGCCGTCGGTGCGAGCGTCATGGAGGCACACCATGAGCCTGATACTGACTGACGCGTCCCCCTCGGACGCGGAGGAGCTGCTGGCGATCTACGCGCCCTACGTGGAAAACACCGCGATCTCGTACGAATACGTCCCGCCGACCGCGGAGGAGTTCCGCCGCCGCATCGAGAAGGTGCTGACCGCCTACCCCTACCTGACGGTCCGCGAGGACGGGCATATCCTCGGCTACGCCTACGCGTCCCGGTTCAAGGAGCGCAAGGCGTACGACCGCTCGGTCGAGCTGTCCGTCTACGTCCGTGCGGACTGCCGGGGTCGCGGCATCGGGCGTATGCTGTACACGGAGATGGAAAAGCGTCTGCCCGCGTGCGGCGTGACGAATCTGTATGCCTGCATCGCCGTTCCGTCGCTCGAAAAGGGCCCTGACGAGTACGCGAGCTACGACAGCGTGAAGTTCCACACGGCGATGGGATACGCGATGGTCGGCCGCTTTGCGGGCTGCGCCTGCAAGTTCGGCCGGGTATACGACATGGTCTTCATGGAGAAAAGAATATAAAAAAGGCAGATAAAGCAAGGAGGAACGTATGATTCGCTTCGGAACGGGCGGCTGGAGAGCCGTCATCGGATCTGACTTCATCGAGCAGAACATCAGGTTGGCGGCAGAGGGCATCTGTGCGCTGATGAAAGAGGAAAACAAGGCTGACAAGCCCGTCATCATCGGGTACGACCACCGTTTCCTGTCGGATACGGCTGCCCGCTGGATCGCGGAGGTGTTCACGGGACACGGCGTACCCGTCATGTTCCTGCGCCGCAGTGCGCCCACCCCGCTGATCATGCACACGGTGCTGGTCAAGGGGCTGCACTACGGCATCGAAATCACGGCCAGCCACAACCCGTCGATATACAACGGCGTCAAGCTGATCGTAGAGGAGGGGCGCGACGCTCCCGTCGAGACGACGCGGCACCTTGAGGAGCTGATCGCCGCGCTGAAGCCCGAGGACGTGACCTATATCCCCTTTGAGCAGGCGGACGCCGAAGGTCTGATCCTGTGGCAGAAGAACCCCTTCAACGAGTTCATCGACGCGATCCTGTCGGTCATGGACGTGCAGGCGATCCGCGAGCACGGCGCCCGCGTGCTGTTCGACCCGATGTACGGCTCCGGCACCTACCCGCTGATGGTGATCCTCTGCACCGCGCGCTGCACGGTGGATATGATCCACAACACGCGCGACGCGCATTTCGGCGGGAATCTGCCCGCACCGACGGTGCAGGGTCTCGGTGAGCTGCGCAACCGCGTGGTGAACGGCGGCTATGAGTTGGGCATCGCGTTTGACGGTGACGGCGACCGGCTCGGCATCATCGACAGCTCGGGACGGTACCTCAACGCCAACGAGATCCTCGTCATGCTGTACTGGTACCTGCACGAGAAGAAGGGCTGGAAGGGCCCGGTCGTGCGGAATCTGGCGACCACGCATATGCTGGATGTCATGGCAGCCGACTTCGGCGAGACCTGTTATGAGGTCCCGGTCGGCTTCAAGTACATCTCGTCCAAGATCGACGAGGTGGACGCCGTGCTCGGCGGTGAGTCGTCCGGCGGTCTGACCGTGCGCGGTCACATCCACGGCAAGGACTCCGTCTACGCCGCTTCCCTGTTCGTGGAGATGATCTCCGTCGTGGAGAAGACGCCGTCTGAGATCATGGACGATCTGACCGCAAAATACGGACGCTTTGAGATGGTCGAGGACAACATCACCTTCACCGCCGACCAGAAATCAACGGTCAACCGCATCATTTTCGAGGAAAAGCGTCTGCCCGACTTCGGCAAGCCCGTGGCCCGCGTGTCCTATGAGGACGGCTGCAAGGTCTACTTCGAAGACAACAGCTTCGTCATCTGCCGCTTCTCCGGCACCGAACCCCTGCTCCGCATCTTCGCCGAAGGCGAGTACGCGGACATGGCAAAGGGGTACATTCAGGCGTTCCGCGATCTCTTGGCGTTGAATTAACGCCCGACCTCCGGCAGCAGCGCGATTTTCTCCCGTCCTCCGCGCCCGCAGGCGCGTCTCCCGGGGACGAGGAGGCCGAGGAGAGGGGGCGCCGCAGCGCCCCCCTCTCCTCGGTGTAAGAATTTTGATCCTCCCCCTCCCGCGCACGGGAGGGGGCAGGGGGTAGGCCCCCGAGCGCCGGAGGCGCGAGGCGTTCCCCGCCCCCGGCGCGGGGGTCAAGGGGGTGGGGAAAAAGTTAAGGCATCACCGCACAATGCACGGCTGACGCCTTGACGGCACATATGCTTGCATAAATTCCGTCATATTTTACAAAATTCCTTCGTGCGGGAGTCACCGCACGAAGGAATTTTGTTTCATCTGACGAAATTTCTGACGGCGCATCTGCACCGTCATCATTGTGCGGTAATGCCTTAAGCAAAACATCCGGCGATGTGGAAACGCCCGGCTTCCGTCAGCAGAGTACGGGCAGCAGCCCCGGCATCATCCCTGATCCCCGTCGGAAATATGCGAAAACTTTTTTCCGAAAAGGGGTTGCATTTCAACACGGATTGTGCTATAATATCCACGCGTCCGGGGTATACCCGGTGTATGTCTACCCGTAGCCCAGCTGGATAGAGCGTCAGACTCCGACTCTGAAGGCCGAAGGTTCGAATCCTTTCGGGTAGGCCAACCCAAACCGCTCTTTTGTCCGCCGGACAAAGGAGCGGTTTTGGCTTGATCGGGAGGAAGCTATGCTGCGACTGATAAACAGATGCCCGGAATACGTGCAGGGATATAAGGAGAAGGGTCTGATCCCGGGGCAGCCCGTCAGCTTCCATTACCGGGCCGTCGACGGCGACCGCTTCATCGGCGAGTTCCAGCTCCGGCCGGAATTCCCGGAGATCGTCATGCGCGATATCGGGAACGTCGGTTACTCCGTCCGTGTGTCCGAGCAGGGCAAAGGGTACGGGACCGGGATCCTGCGGCAGGGGCTGCAGATCGCCAAAGAACGCGGAATGGACAAGGTGCTGCTTCCGATCAACGAGCAAAACGCTGCCTCGATCCATGTCTGTGAGAAGCTGGGCGGCGTGCTGTGGGACCGCATCGAGACCTATAACGAAGCCGAGGGACATCATATCAAGAGGCGGTATCGGATCACGCTCTGACGCCCGCCGTACCGAACGAATAAAGGAGTAATTCACCATGAAACGCATCGTATACTTATTTCTGTTCCTGCTGATCCTCTGCCTGACGCTGACCGCCTGCGGCGGCCGTGATACGCCGGCCGAGAGTGATACCGAGCCCGTGTCCGAGGCTTTCCCCACCGAGGCGCCCGCGACCGACGCGCCCGCCGAAACGCCCACGGAGCCCGCGACGGAGGAGCCGACCGAGGCCCCCACCGAGGCGCCGGTCGAGGAGAACACCGACCCGCTCTCGTACACCAAGAATCCCGTGCTGGAGGCCAAGGTTGACGAGCTGCTGGCCGCCGCCGATCCTGCCGGCGAGCCGGACAACGCCAAGCTGACCGCCGAACACGAGGACGCCGGGCTCGATCTGTGGTTCAATCACGCCTATACCAAGACCGTCGCGGAGGACACGCAGTCCACCGGCGTGAACACCTACCGGATGCGGCTGGCCAAGAATGAGATCGAAGCCTGCCATCTGCTGCTCGCGTCCGCCGAGGGGCGCACCGGGCTGACGGTCAGCGTCTCCGACTTCGTGAACGGAGACGGCGCGGTACTCGTGACCGAGCTGATGTATGCCTACTACTTTGACGACGTGGACGGTAAGTCCGTTCCCGATCCCGCGCCGTGGGTGCGCGAGGGCAAGACCTTCGACCTGACCGCGGGCCGGTCACAGCTGTTCATCATCAAGGTCCACGCAGCCGCCGATTCGCCGGCCGGCCTGTATGAGGCTGTGGTAACGGTAAAGAACGCCGACGGGCAGGAGATCAGAAAAGCCGCTGTATCCGCGTACGTCTGGGACTTTGCGCTGCCGGAGGAGACCTCCTGCAAGACGCAGATGGACCTTTCGTGGTGGAACATCTACTCCGCGCATCACTGCTATGAGGGTGACGACAGCGTCCTCTACTGCAACTACTACGACTACCTGCTGGAAAACCGCATCTGCTCCTATACCCTGCCCTACGACACCGAGGGCTACTACACCGACGAGCGTATCCTCCGGTATCTCGACAATCCCCGCGTCGTCGCCTTCAACCCCATCGGCTGGAAGAAGGACGCGACCCCCGACCGCGTCAGCGCCGCCTACCGATTCCTGTCGCAGAAGCAGGAATGGCTGGATAAGGCATACTTCTACGTCGTCGACGAGCCGTCCGGGCAATCCGATCTCGACCGCATCAACGCGGCGGGCAAGGTCCTCAAGGAGAACTTCCCCGGCTACAAGATGATGTCCCCGATGCACATGAACAAGGCGCTCAACGCCAAGCAGACGGATGACTTCTTCTCCTACATCAGCGAATCCATCAACGTCTGGTGCATCAAGCCGTTCTTCTTCACAACTTACGAGCAATACACCTACTCCAAGAAACACCTTGACAAGCCCCTGACCTACCTCAACACCCTGCGTCTCGAGAAGGCGTTCGGCACGTTTGAGGACCGTATGGCCGCCGAGGTCGAGGGCGGAGACGAGCTGTGGTGGTACGTCGTCCACGAGCCGGAGTACCCCGAGATCACGCTGGTCATGGATGAGCAGGCGGTCAAGTACCGCATCCTGTTCTGGCAGCAGAAGCTGTACGGCGTGCAAAGCTTCCTCTACTACTCCTGCAACGACTGGGCGTATCTCGGCGAGAAGGCCGGACTTGACCCCAAGCACGAGGTCAGCGCGTTTCCGTTCGACGTGTACGGCAACGGTATCCTCGTCTGGTGCGGCAAGCCCTTTGACGAGTACGGGCCGGTCGGATCGCTGCGTCTGGAGTGCGTCCGGGACGGCATCGAGGACTTCGAGTATCTGACCATGCTTGAGAAGCTGTACGGCAAGGACGTCACCGATGCCCTGATCTGCCGTCTGACCTGCTCGCTGGCCGTTTACAACACCGACGAGGCGTTCTTCACGTCCCTGCGGACAGCGCTCGGGAACGTGCTGGCCGCCGCGCAGGGGCAGTAAGCGGGCTGCACCCCGGCGCCCTGCTCCCCCGCCCCGCGGGCGGGGAACGCCTCGCGCCTCCGGCGCTCGGGGACCCACCCCCTCCCCCCTCCCGTGCGCGGGAGGGGGAGAAATTAACTTTTATCAGCAAGGGGAAGGGCTGCTGCGGCAGCCCTTCCCCTTGCATCCTCATCCCGGGATGCCGCGCCCGCGGGCGCGGGGAACAGAGGAAGGCCGGCGTTCTGCCGCCGGGAGCCGGGCGTTTCCGCATCGCCGGAGGTTCGGCTGAACCTTTTTCCCCCACCCCCCTGCCC
>JAKSPU010000045.1 GCA_024404505.1 Clostridia bacterium | reverse complement strand
ACGGATCGGGCAGATGCCATCTGCCCGATCCCGAGCGGGGTCAGGGGCCCCCGCGACTGCCTTTCTCTTTCAGCGTAAACTCAACCTTATTCAATCTTTATCCCTGTATAAAAGTTCTTGGGATTCTCAAGGACTTCTTTCAAGAAGTCCTTGAGCGGGGTCCGGGGCAGAGCCCCGGGAGCGTCCCCGGTGCGTGGGGCAGAGCCTCACACGCTCTCTTAAAAGTCCACTTCCACCAGTGACACGGAGCCGCCGGCGGCGCCGGTACCGGCCTGACCGTGCGAGTTGTCACCCTGCACGCGGATGGTGCCGTCCGCGTAGAGGTACGCGGTGAATTCATAGCCGCAGGAAACGGCAATGACGGGATTGTCGGGAGAGGAGATGAACAACTTGGGCTTGGAGCCTGTCACACTGCCGCCGATGCCATTGCCGCCATTCTGACCGTAAACGTACGCCTCACCCTTTTCGGTCAGGATGACCATGTTGCTGTGATAGGTCGCCGCGGATGCCACGCCGCCCATCACCTTCACGAAGCCGGGATTGTTGCCCGCACCCTGACTGAACGAGTCAAGCGTGCGCCAGCCTCCGAACCAGAGATCGCCATTTGCGTCGACGACCACCGCCTGATGCTCACCGGAGGAAACGTACACGACGTTGTGCAGCAGCAGCGTCGGCTTGGTGAGCTTGTCTCCGCCGTTGTATACCATCTTGTTCCAGCGGTTGTCGCCGAGACCGTACAGGTCGCCGTTCTCGTCCACGTACAGCGTGGAGCGGCGTCCCGCAGAGAACGTCACAACGTGCTCCGCCACCTTGACGAACTTCGTCGTCGTGTTCCCGGACGCCCTGATCTGCCCGTAGGAATTGTTGCCCACACCCCACAGAACGTTGTTTTCATCAAGGATCAGCATATGGTCGTGCCCTACGCTCACGTCAACTATCTTGCCGCTGAACTTGACAAGGCCCAGCTTTTCGTCGTTGTTCGTGCCGTTGCGGCCCAGCTGACCTGAGCCGTTGGCGCCGACCGTGTACAGCTTGCCGTCCTTGGTCAGGATCGCCGTCATCCACGCCGTGTTGCCGTTCTCCGCGTCGGAGGACGTCGTCGTCGATACCTTGGCCACGTTGCCCATCACGAAAGCGGGCAGCGCCACGTCGGCCGTGGATTGGTTCAGACCCAGCACGCCGCCGATGTTCTGGCCCCACGCGTACAGATCGCCCTTGCCGTCCAGATAGAAGGTGTAGGTCGCACCGGATACCAGCGTGCTTCCCTGCACCGCCTCGCCGGCGTCGGCCCGCTTGGCGTACACGGCGATCGTGCCGCTGCACTCCGCGTTGAACGCGGCCTTAGCAGACGTGCAGCCGTCGGGAAGCGTCATCCGGCGGACCGTGCCGTCGGTGGCGCTCCAGACGATGGACGTCAGGATGAAGCCTTCCTTTGCCTCGGCACTCACCTCAAAGCGGACGCGGTCACGGTACCACTTGAGGACCTCACCGTTGGCAGGCGTATAGCCGTTGATCGTGACGACCGTGCGGTTCTCGTTGTAGGAAACGTCCGCGCGCTTGCTCGCGAGCGCGTTGAGGTCGGACTCCTGGATGCCGAAGTATGCGAACAGGTGATTCAGGTTGTTCTTCTGACGGTTCTGGATGAAGGAGTAGATGCGGTTCTTGGCGTTGGACCAGCTGGATGCGCTGTACTTCCAGCGGTTGTGCTGGAGCGTGACCAGCGGATCGCGGATCGCCACGAACTCGTCAAACCAGCCCTTGAGGTACTCGGGCGTGAAGATCTCCGTGTTCAGCTCGTAGTACCGCATGATGAACTGCTGCTTGAAATCCTCGTTCCGGATCAGTGACCGCATGAGGATGCCGCACACCGAGCCGCTGCCGAAGCAGTAGCCGAAGAAGTTCTCGTTTTCGCGGGTGAAATCGTAGAAGCCGAGGCCCATGTCCATATCCAGCAGCGTGAAGTACCACTTGGTGTCGAAGCCGGACGGGTCCTCGGGGTTGCGGTTGCGCCAGACCTTGATGTTGTTTTCCGGCCAGTCGCGCGCCACGAAGAACATACGGGACACCCACATATCAATGAAGGAGTCGATGTCCATGTGCTCGCAGACGTACTGATAATTCGCCGTCTTGGTCAGGTCGTTGTCACGGATGAAGTGGTAGAGATCGTTGAAGTCCTTCTCGTCGCCCTCGATACCGGAGGAAACGATGAAGTCCGCGGTGCAGTCGGTATGCACCTGGCTGTAATCGCTCTCGAGCACCGCCACGTTCTCCTTGTCGATGCCGTAATGCGACTCGACGTACTCGGGACTGTACCGCTCGCGGGCGTTGTACACGCCCCAGAACTCGCCGTTGACGAACACCAGCACCGTGCGGGTCGCCATGGTGTCCACGTCCAGCACATTGGAAACGGTCTGCATATACGCGTCGCGGATGTAGCTGTCGCCGCAGTCGTTGCCGGAGTTGCGGATCAGGAGGCGGTCGAAGGAGGTGATCGCCTGCCCGTTGCAGTCCACGGCGCGGCCCTCAAAGAGATCGAAATCAAGATCGGAATCCGTGCCGCCGTCTACGTTGTTGGCGGACTTGTAGTACAGACGGAGCGACTTCATCGATCCGCCGGACGAGCCGTTGCCGCTGACAGCCGCCTCCACGTAGGAGTGACCGTACCGCTTGCCGTCCTTGTCGAAGACCTCCATCATCAGAAGGCCTCTCGGACGCTCACCCGTGATGCTGCCGGTGGGCATATAGTTGCGGTAGAAGCCGTTGCTGCCGATCATCTGCTCCGCGGGAATGGAGAACGAGATGACAGGCACGTTGTAATCCGTCAGATCGGGGATGATGAAGTAGGAGTTGATGAAGACGGCCGTGGAGTCCGTGCCGTTGGTGGCGTATGCCTTGATGACGTACCCGCCGGGCAGCGTGGACACGGCAGGCTGGTTGTCCCACCCCTTGATCGTGGGTCCCCACGGCATCTGGGAGGAATCCTTGAGTTGGATCGCCATGCCGTACTTCTTGCGGGTGGAGGATTTGCGGGGATCGGAGCCGTCGGTGGTGTAGTATATCGTGTAGCCGTCCGGGCCCTTGAGCGTCAGGCTCTGGGCGGTGGTATAGAAGCCGGGATCAACGGAGAAAATAACCTCGGACAGCCGTCCGTTGATGCGCTCGTCCGTGACGCCCGCGGAGGACTCGACGAGCAGCTGCCGCAGCTCGGTCGTGGCGGCGTTCGTCAGGTTGACCTTGTGGTAGCCGCTGTAATCGGTCAGCGCGGTGCGGACCGCCATCTTGGACTTGGACAGCCCGTTGACGGCATACACGGACATGACGTCCGTCTCGGACGCATAGAATACGTCGACGGCGTCATGGAACGTGAGGATATCGTCATCGGTGTCGATCAGCCACGAGGCCGGAGCCATCACGAGGCGGATCTCCTTGTTGTCAATGAAGATGTCCCAATCGAGGTCGGCGCCGCTGATATACAGGACGGAGTTGGCGAAATCATAGCCCTCCGGGCTGGAGGCGCGGACGAGGTAGTACCCGTTCGGGGCAACGGACGCGTCGTCCGGGAAGACGAGGCGGGTGTACGGCTTGGCGCCGTCGGTCTTGTAGAACAGGGCCAGCCCCTTGAGGGAAACCGCCTTGTCAGATGCGTTATACAACTGAATGAAGCCGTTGGAGATCGCCGCGTCGGTGTTCTTCTTGCCGGTGCCGTAGACCTTGGAGAACATCAGCCCCTCGTAGGGCGTGACGTCACCGGGATGGTCGGGGTCGGTCGTTTCGGGCTCGTCGACGGAGGTCTCGTCCTCGGAGGGAGCGCGGGTCTCACCGGGATACCACAGGGGCGCCGGCTCGGAGGTGTCCGCAGGCTCCATGATCGGCTCGACGACGGGTCCCGTCGCGGGCTTCGTAGCGTCTCCGGTGTCGATGTCCGCAATGGGGGTCGTGCCCTCGCCCGTCTCTCCGGACGGATCGGTCCCCGGCTCCGTCGGAGCGCCGGTCGGCTCGCCGGAAGGCTCCGCGGCCTCCGTGTCTGTCCCCGTACCGGTGCCGTCGACACCCGGTCCCACGGGTTTGCAGGCCGCCAGCAGGATGCACAGCAGCAGCACCGCGCCCAGCCCGAGGAGGAGCCCGGACCTTGCGGTCAGGATAGTATGTTTCAATTTACTCATTATTATATTCTGCCTTTCCCGTCCCGGCGGGGACGTGTAGGATGTTATCCGCGTTCAGACATTTGTATTCATTATATTATAACACGAACGGGCACAGTTGTCAACCGCGGGAGGAAATTTAACATTTCAAGGTATACGGTTTCCTTTCTTTTCCATATCCGGCTGCCGCCGAGGTATTTGTGAACGGTCTGTAAATTCACTAAAAAGGTATTGACAATCATCTGAACGTGTGTTATAATGGTTCCAACAGCGAAACACAACCCTGCGGAACACGGAAGTTCCGCAAAATAAAACAATTTCAGGAGGAAACTGCCATGCTGTATCCCGTCAGTGCAACCATGGTGGCTGCCGGATTCCCCTGGTGGATCATCCCCGTAGCCATCATCGCCGTCGTACTATTCTTCGCCCTCGGTTACGTCAAAGCGCCGCCGAACAAGGCGTATATCATCTCCGGTCTTCGCAGGAAGAAGAAGATCCTGATCGGACGCGCCGGCTTCCGTCTGCCCCTCATCGAGCGTATCGATAAGCTGTCGCTCGACGTCATGCAGGTGGACGTCAAGACGAGCGAGGCCGTACCCACCAACGAGTTCATCAACGTCGTTGTGGACGGTGTGGCCAACGTGAAGATCTCCTCCGACCCCGAGCTTCTGGAGCACGCAGCCGAGTCCCTGCTCGGCATGGACCGCAGACAGCTGAACTTCCTCGTCACACAGGTGCTGGAAGGCAATATGCGTGAGATCGTCGGCTCCGTCGGCCTCAAGGAAATGGTGCAGGAGCGGCAGGTCGTGGCCGAGAAGGTCAAGGAGAACGCCGTACCCGATATGCACAAGCTGGGTATCGAGATCGTCAACTTCAACATCCAGAACTTCAAGGACGGTGCCGGCACCATCGAGAACATGGGTATCGACAACGTCGAGCAGATCCGCAAGGCCGCGCAGATCGCCAAGGCAGAGGCCGCCCGCGACATCTCCATTGCCGAAGCCAACGCCCGCGAGGAGGCCAACAAGATCGCCGTGGCCGCCAACCAGCGCATCGCCGAGCAGAACACGACGCTGACCATCCGCGAGGCCGAGCTGAAGAAGGACGCGGACATCAAGAAGGCAGAGGCCGACGCCGCGTACAACATCCAGAAGGAAGAGCAGCGTAAGACCATCGAGGTCACGTCCGCCAACGCCGATATCGCCCGCCGCGAGAAGGAAGCAGAGCTCGCCGAGAAGGAGATCGCCCTGCAGGAAAAGAGACTGGACGCCGAGATCAAGAAGAAGGCAGATGCCGTCAAGTACGAGGCCGAGAAGAGAGCCGAGGCTGACCTCATCCGCCGTCAGAAGGAATCCGAGGCACGCCGCTACGAGCAGGAGCAGGACGCTCTGGCCCGCATGAAGGCCGCAGAGGCCGACAAGTACGAGCAGGAGCGCCGCGCCGAGGCTCAGAGAGCCCTCGCCGAGGCACAGGCCTTTGCCAAGATGAAGGAGGCGGAAGGTATCCGCGCCGTGGGTCTTGCCGAGGCTGAAGCCATCGAGAAGAAGGCCGAGGCCCAGAAGAAGATGGGTGAAGCCTCCGTCCTCGAAATGTACCTGACCGCACTGCCCGAGGTCGTCAAGAACGCTGCCGCGCCTCTCGCCCAGACCGACAAGATCGTCATGTACGGAGACGGCAACGCCACCAAGCTGGTCGGCGACGTCATGAGCTCCTCCAACCAGATCATGGAGGGCCTGTCCGAGGCCACCGGCGTGGACATGAAGTCCATCATCTCCGGCTTCGTCGGCGGCAAGGCTGCCGCGCAGACCGAGACCAAGGAGTAATCACCGTACGCTCCGGTACGCGGAGCAGGCAATACCGTATTTCCGTGTGAGTGCGGATCGTGGGGAAGTTGGGAACGAGCCGCCTGACTTCCCCCTTTTTTACCCCTTCGGCAGAGAGAGGAGAACAGACTATGACCTACGAAATGATAGACATGAAGAAGGCCGTGCGCCGGTCGCTGGACGTGAAGAGATTCAAAATGGCCATATATATTCTTGCGGCTGTGTCGGTGCTGGGCGCGGTATTCGGATGTATCATCACGGGGGAACCTGTCGGATTGTTTGCCCTTCTTCTCCCGTGCGGGCCCTTCATCGTCGTGTTTGCCGTCCTGCTGGGACGCATGACGTCGAGCAAGGACGATTACTGCATCTGCCGCGGATACCTGAACGACCGCAAGGTTATGCCTTCACGCAACGGACGGTCGGTACGCTTCACGGCGGAATTCACGACGCCCTACGGTGAGAGCGTCAGCAAAAAGACCCGCTGGCTGTGGGGAGAGCGCGGGCTGACCGGTTGGAACAATTACGAAGATTACGAAAACGAGCCGATCCTCTTCGCCTACGACGCAGGGCGTAAGCGCCTGCTGGTACTCGGTACCGAGCGGGAAGTCCTGAAGGCCGCAGAAGAGGACGCTGCGAAGGAAACGGTATGACCGACATGACGCAAACGACAAAAACCTATGACGTCTCCATGCGCCGCTTCGACCTCGGCCCGCGTCTCACGACCAAGGAGGAGGCGGAAGGGTCCTTGAAATCCATAGAGGAGTGACACATATGAAACTGTTGATCAAGGAAAAGGCATTCTCGTGGGCGGACACGTTCACGGTGAAGGACGAGCAGGGGAACGACCGCTGGCTTGTCAAGGGAAAGCCGTTCTCCTTCGGGCGGAAGCTGCACGTCATGAACGTGTACGGCGAGGAGGCCGCCCGGATCGAGCAGGAGCTGTTCCGCTTCAAGCGCCGGTATAACATGATCGTCGGCGGGCAGCAGACGGCCTCTGTCGTGCAGGAGATCACCTTCTTCAAGCCGCGCTTCACGGTCGAGGGCCCCGGCTGGGACGTACAGGGCAATTTCTGGGGACACGAATTCACCGTTACGGAAGGCGGGCGCACCGTGGTGAGCATCTCCAAGGAGTGGTTCACGTGGGGCGACTGCTACGTGCTGGACATCGCGGACGGCACGGACGAAATGACAGCGCTGGCGGTGGTACTGTCCATCGACTGCATGGCAGAGCAGTCAAGCTCAAGCTGATACCGATTCAGAGGGCGCGGGCCCCGGAAAGGATTTGTAACGATATGGAAACGCAGACAGGCAGTCCTATTCTGACAGCCTCGGGATTGAAAAAGACGTTCACGCTCTCGCGCAAGCAGCGTGCGCTGGAGAAGACAGACTCACCGGTCAAGGTCGCGGTCGATCAGTTGTCGTTCACGGCGAACCGCGGAGAGATCTTCGGCCTGCTCGGCCCGAACGGCGCGGGCAAGACCACGACGCTGCGTATGATCGCCACGCTGATCCGCCCCGACGAGGGCGACGTGACGGTGGACGGCGTGAGCGTGGTGAAGGACCCGTCCGCCGTGCGCGGCAAGATCGGATTCCTGACGAGCGAGCTCAAGCTGGAGGATTTCTTCACACCGGATTACCTTTTTGACTTCTTCGCCGACCTGCACGGCATGGATCCCGCCGCCGCTCTGGCGCGCAAGAAGGCATTATTCGCGCGCTTCGGCATCGACCGGTTCGCCGAGGTCAAGGTAGCGAACCTGTCCACGGGTATGAAGCAGAAGGTCTCGCTCGTGATCTCGGTAGCGCACGAGCCGGACATCATCATTTTCGACGAGCCGACCAACGGGCTGGACGTGCTGACGGCCAAGGTCGTCACGGACTACCTTGAGGAGCTGCGCGCCGAGGGGAAGACCGTTATCCTTTCCACGCACATTTTCAGTCTCGTGGAGAAGCTGTGTGACCGCGTAGGCATCATCATCGACGGCAGGATGGCGGTCTGCGACACGCTGGACGCGGTGCGGGACGGACTTTCGCTTGAGGACTGGTTCTTCGAGCTGTACCGCGAGACAGTCGGAGAGGAGGCGTGAGTCATGGCAAACGCAGACAAAACGCGCAAAAGCAATATCTGGACGATCATGCGCAAGGAGCTGAAGCGCTTCTTCGGCGACCGGCGCATGGTGATGACGATGGTGCTGCCGGGCATCCTGATCTTCGTGCTGTACAGCCTGATGGGCAGCGTGATGACGGAGTCCTTCATCGGCGACGCGGACACGGTCAGCACGATATATGCGGAGAACCTGCCGGAGTCCGTGGCCGTGGTGCTGCGGGCGGGCGGACTTCCGCTCGCGCCGGTCGAAAAGCCGGATGATCCGAATGCCGCCGTGCAGAATCAGGAGCTTGACCTGTACGCGGTCTTTCCGGAGGACTTTGACGCAGCGGTAGCTGCGTACACGCCCGCGTCCGGGGCGCCGGCGCCCGAGGTGAAGTTGTACTACAACACGGCCTCGGCAAGCTCCTCCAACGCCTTCGGGATCATGGCGGGGCTGCTCGACAGCTACGAGTCCGCCATGGCCAACAAGTTTGACGTCAACAGGACAGCCGATACGTACGACCTTGCCACGGCAGAAGACACGACGGGGATGCTGCTCTCGATGCTGATGCCGATGCTTCTGATATCGCTGCTCTTCTCCGGCTGTATGGCGGTGGCGCCCGAGTCTATCGCGGGCGAGAAGGAGAGAGGCACGCTGGCCACGCTGTTGGTCACGCCGCTGCGCCGCTCCGAGCTGGCGATCGGCAAGATCGGCGCTCTGTCCATCGTGGCAATGTGCAGCGGTCTTTGCAGCTTTCTCGGTGTGATGCTGTCGCTGCCCAAGCTGATGGGCAGTGAGGTGACGGGTATGGACACCGGCATCTACGGCGTGCCCGAGTACGTCAGCCTGCTGGTGGTCATCCTCTCCACGATCCTTGTGATCGTGTCGCTGATCTCTGTGCTGTCCGCGCTGGCCAACTCCGTGAAGGAGGCGTCCGGCATGGTGGCACCGCTGATGGTGGTGGTCATGCTGCTCTCGCTGACCAGCTCCTTCCTGCCCGAGCTTCCGGGCAACGTCGCGTTCCTGATCCCGCTCTATAACAGCGTCTGCTGCATCAGCGGCATCTTCGCGCTGGACGTTGCCCCCGTTCAGATCCTCCTGACCGCTGTCGTCAACCTCGTTCTGACCGGCGTGCTGGTGTTCGTGCTGACCCGGATGTTCAACAGCGAAAAGATCATGTTCAAGAAGTGACCCGGGCCGTTTTATCACGGCTGATACGCAGAGGAGAGACGTCCCCGGAAAGGAACAAATATGCCGGATTACAGAAATGTTCCCTGCGCGTGCTGTGGCTGTCCGTGACGGACAAGCTGGACAGCCGGAGGGACAAGGAGGCTTTTGAGGCAGAAGAGGCGGGACGCGCGCTGGCCGCTGCCGTGCAGGCTCACGAGGACGTCTGCGGTAGGATCGCGGCGCTCGAGGCGGAGCCGGGCAAAAGAGGCTGCGGAGCGGTATGGGAGATAACAAAGACGCGCATGGGGCGCCGCCCCATACCCCGAGGACGCGCGGGGCTCTGCCCCACATCTCCCGAGGACGCGTTTGCGGGGCTCTGCCCCGAACCCCGCTTAAGCCCTTCTTGGAAGAAGGGCTTAAGAATCCCAAGAACTTTCAAAAAAGAGTATTGAACAAGGTTTGGTTTACGCCAAACGAGATTGGTGGGTGCCGTCATGGGCGCCCGCCTTTTTTCAAACGCAGTCGCGGGGACCCCCTATCCCCGCTCTGACGTGCAGACCTGCGTCCCGCAGGATGAGGGTGCAGGGAGAAGGGAGCGGCGCAGCCGCTCCCTTCTCCCTGCGCATAAACAAACTGTTCCCCCCCGCCCGCCGGGCGGGGGGGAAGTCAAGAGGAGAAAGAGTTCTTCTTTGTTAATTTCTTCTCCGTGATTCCGCACAAGTAATCGTCATCATCAACGATTGAAATTTATGCGTCCTCCCCCCTTGCCAAACTGGCGTGATATATGTTATAATGATAATGACGTATTATTGTCTATCCCGCGTCAAGGAGGAAAAGACCCCGTGTACAAACGACTTTCCGAAAAGCTGTCCGAGTCGCTCAAGGCGACGCTGCCTATCGTCGCCATCGTGCTGCTGCTTGCCCTGATCCTCGCCCCCATCCGGCCCGACGTCCTGCTGGCCTTCCTTCTGGGCGCCGTTCTTCTTGTCGTCGGCATGATGCTGTTCTCGCTCGGCGCCGAGGTGGCTATGGAGCCGATGGGCGAAAAGCTCGGCACCCATATGACAAAGACCCGCAAGCTGTGGCTGATCCTCTTGCTCGGCTTCGGCCTCGGCTGCCTCATCACCATGGCCGAGCCGGACCTGCAGGTGCTGGCCAATCAGGTCAACGCCATCCCGACGTCCGCCATGATCTGGGCCGTAGCGGGCGGCGTGGGGCTTTTCCTCGCCGTCGCGCTGCTGCGGACGCTGCTCGGCGTCTCTCTGCGCCTTTTGCTGATCATCTTCTACGCGGCGACCTTTCTGCTCGCGTTGTTCGCGCCGCCGCAGTTTCTCGCCGTGGCCTTTGACGCCGGCGGCGTGACGACGGGCCCCATGACGGTCCCGTTCATCATGGCGTTTGGCGTGGGCGTATCGGCCATCCGAAGCGACGAACACGCCGCGGACGACAGCTTCGGTCTGATCTCCCTCTGCTCGATCGGTCCGATCCTCGCGGTTTTGATCCTGTGCCTGATCTACAAGCCGGACACGGTCGCCTACGATTCGACGTGGATGGATCCCGTAGCCAACACCATTGAAATGGGCACCCTGTTCGGCAGGGCGCTGCCGCACTACCTGAAAGAGATGGCGATCGCCCTTCTGCCCGTGACCGCCGTGTTCGGTCTGTTCCAGCTGATCAGTCTGAAGCTGAACCGCAGGACCGTGATCCGCATCGGCATCGGCCTTTTGCAGACGTACTCGGGTCTCGTGCTGTTCCTGACCGGCGTGAACGTAGGCTTCATGCCTGCCGGCTCCTACCTCGGTTACGTGTTGGCCGGGCTCGACTGCAAGTGGATCATCATCCCGCTCGGCATGGTGATCGGTTACTTCATCGTCAAGGCCGAGCCCGCCGTCTACGTGCTGATGCGTCAGGTCGAGAGCATCACGAACGGCGCGATCTCCGGCAAGGCGCTCCAGACCAGCCTGTCCGTCGGCGTGGCCGTGTCCATCGGACTCGCCATGCTGCGCGTCCTGACCGGCATTTCCGTCATGTATATGCTGATCCCCGGCTATGCCGTTGCCATCGGGCTGTCCTTCCTCGTCCCGCGCATCTTCACGGCGATCGCCTTTGACTCCGGCGGTGTCGCGTCCGGTCCCATGACGGCGACCTTCCTGCTGCCGTTTGCGATCGGCGCTTCGGTGACGGTCGGCGGCAACGTGACGTCTGACGCCTTCGGCGTGGTCGCCATGGTCGCCATGACGCCTCTTGTGACGATCCAGCTGCTGGGCATCACCTACGTGGTCAAGCAGAAGCTGGCGAAAGGCGCGGCTGTCCCGGCGCAGGGGACGGCAGCTGCTGCCGGCAGCGCCGCCTGCACGGTGATCGAGCTGTAACGATCTGAAAGGAGACAGGCATGAACGAGTTGTATTGGTGCATATCCATCCTGGACAGGAAACGGCTGCCCGAGGCGCTGCCGCTGTATGAGGAAAACCACGCGTCTGTCAACGTGGTCACGCTGGGCCACGGCACGGCGACCAACGAGACGCTCGACTATCTGGGCCTCGACGAGACCGAAAAGGCGGTGATCCTCACCTGCGTGACCCGCAGCGTCTGGGTATCGCTCAAAAAGGACCTCGAGCGCAGGCTGCGCATCGACGTGCCCGGCACGGGCATCGCGTTTATCATCCCGGTCAGCAGCATGGGCGGTCAGCCCGCGCTGGACTTTCTGACCGACGGGCAATCGTTTGAAAAAGGAGAGGTGAGTGAAATGAAGGGAACGCAGCGCGAGCTGCTGGTCGTGATCAGCAATCAGGGGTACAATGAGACCGTCATGGACGCGGCCAGAGCCGCGGGTGCCGCGGGCGGCACCGTCATCCATGCGCGCGGCACGGGCATGGAGTCCGCCGAGAAGTTCTTCGGCGTGTCGCTTGCCTCCGAGAAGGACGTCATCCTGATCGTCACGGCGACGAAGGACCGCAACACGATCATGGAATCCATCATGAAGAACGCCGGCATGGATACGCGCGCGAAGGCGATCGTGTTCTCGCTGCCCATCTCCGAAACAGCCGGTCTGCGGCTGCTCGACACAGACTGACCCTCCGGAAAAGAGGCGGAATAAGATGACCTATCCCCGCTTTGCCCGCTGCCTTTCGTGGGCGGCGGCGCTGCTCCTGCTTTTATCGGCGTTGACGGGCTGCAGACCCGGCGGCACGCCGTCCGACGGGACGGAACCCGGTACGGGAAGCCCTGTCACGCTGCCCGACGGTGAGATCCCGACGTCAGCCGAGCCCGCGGAGACGGTCCCGGACGCGCCGGAGGTCTCGCCGAACAGCCCGGAGTTCTCGATCCCGGGCGGTCTTCTGGACGCGCCCGCCGGGCTGACGCTTTCCCTGCCCTCCGGGGCGCCCGAGGGCAGCTATATCGTCTTTACGACCGACAGCCGTGAGCCGTCGGCTGAGGGGACGCGGTACTCATCCGCGATCCCGCTGCTGAAGGACGGTGACTGCACCGTCGTGCGGGCTGCCGTGTTCACATCCGGCGGCGCCCTGTGGGGGCCTGTGACCACGCACGCTTACTTCCGGGCAGGCGTCTCCACGCTGCGTATCGTGTCGCTCGTCGTCGACCCGGACGACCTGTATAACGGCAAGACGGGTCTGCTCGCCAACCGCTCCGTGACGGGCCGCGCCTCGGAGCGTCCGTGCGGCGTACAGATCACGGAGCCGGACGGGGTCGTGATCGTCCGTCAGGATGCAGGGCTCCGGCTCGCCGGGGCCGGGTCGCGCAGTTTTGACCCCGCCTCCTTCCGTGTGACCGCGCGCAAGTCGGAATCACTCGATCCGGACGGCGTCCGCTACCTCGGCGGGGGCGCGTTCAGGGCGGCTTTGTTCGACGGGGACGACGTGGCTGTCTATGACAAATTCCTGCTCCGCAACGGCGGGAACGACGCGCTGTCGCAGGCGCGGTCCGGATTCATGCGTCAGACCGGCTGCCGCGACGCCGTCGCCAACAACGTCTGCGCGGCGCTGGAGGAGAAGACGGGCTGGCAGGTATTCGCCCAGCGCGAGGTGCCTGTGGTCGTGTATCTGAACGGGGAGTATTACGGCGTACTCAACATGAAGCAGGACTTCGACGAGGATCTGCTCCGCCGCGTATACGGGCTGGACGCGGACAGCGTCGCCATCCTCAAGGGCAAAAAGAACGGCAAGCAGATGTGGTATCAGGTCGAGACCGGCACGGACGCCGATCTTTCCGAGTGGCAGGCGCTCTGTGCCTACGCCGCCGCTCACGCGCGTAAGTCCGACTACGCCGAGGCGTACCGGTACGTCACCGACCGGCTCGACGAGGACAGTGCGGTGCAGTATCTCGCCGTCATGACCTACCTCTGCAACACCGACTGGCCGCAGAACAACGTCATGGTCTGGCGCTGCGACGCGCCGGTTGACGGTCTCCCGTACGCGGACGGCAGGTGGCGTTTCGTGATCCGGGACATGGATCTGTGCTTTGCCCTGCACGACAAGGCCTCGCAGACCTCGTCCACGACCTACTCGATGGCAGACACCGACACCTTTGAGCGCATCCTGACCTTCTACTGGGACGGAAAGGGGTACCGGTACGACGCGTCGACCGGTCTCTACGGCGACGATATGGGGATGCAGGGATTGTTTGACTTCCTCCTGTGCAGTCCCGTCTTCCGGGAAAAGCTCCGCGCCGCTGCCGAGCGTCTGATGTCCGACGACTTCGCGGCCATGTGTGACAATGAGATCGACCGGTACGTGTCTCTCGTCCGGCCGGAGATCGGTACGCATATCAAAACGTGGCAGGCGGCGGGCAAGCTGTCGTCGGCCTACTCCGCGTCGGTCTTCCGCTCCAACGAGAAGGATATGCACGTCTTCGTCAAGGACCGCCCCGCGCACTATCGGGAGATACTTGAGAACGCGTTGGCACATTATGAATAAGGGGACGATTTGCAGGGCTCTGCCCCGGCCCCCGCTCAAGGACTTCTTGAAAGAAGTCCTTGAGAATCCCAAGAACTTTATGGGCAATGAATAAACGGAAGTTCGGTTTACGCCGAACGAGACAGGTGGGTGCCGTCATGGGCGCCCGCCTTTTTTTGAGACGCGGCTCTCGCATTCCGCAGGATGAGGGGGAAGGGAGAAGGGAGCGGCGCAGCCGCTCCCTTCTCCCTTCTTTAAAATATGATGTTCCCCCCGCCCGCCGGGCGGGGGGCAGAGCCCCACACGCGTCCCCGGGGCGCGGGGCAAAGCCCCGAATCATTCACCGTCCAACGCCTCCGGCGCATACTGCCTGAGGAACGCCGTCCATTCCTCGTCGCCAAGGAAGCAGTGGCTGCAGGTACTCCGTCCTTCTGCGGGCATCTGATCCTGCACGCCGCCTGCCGAGATCAGCTCGACACCTCCGCTATCGTAGGTCACGCGCAGCGTATACTCACCGTCATAACAGAAATTCGGGTCAACGGCGCCCATCAACGGGATCATGAGCTGAAAAGGCAGGTCAGCCAGCGCGGCCATCATATCACCGACCTCGGACGGATCGACCGTGCAGACGACGAATTCGTCCCCTTCCTTGAGAGAATCGGCATAATGACCGCCGCTCCCGTCGTTTTCGCAGTACAGGATCTCGACCGTTTTGACGTTCTCCGCCGGCTCCATGATCTTATAATGCTTGCTGACGACCATGCAGGAGGCGAGGGACAGCCCGAGTATCGCAGTCAGAAGCAGGACGGCGGACAGGCGCAGATGCATTTTCATGTCTGAAGCTCCTTTCGCTTTGCCGAAGGCGGCTTTCCGACAGCCTTCACTATAACAAACGCGAAAAATCCGCAAATGTTACAGCGATCCGAGGACAAGCGGCGCGAATTTACAGAATATTCACATACTCCGATCCCCGTCCGTCAGTTCAGGATATCTCCCGCGTCGGGATAGCTTTCCTTCACGATCTCCAGCAGCAGCGGGTGGCCGGACAGATCGGGGTCGACCTCAAGCAGCGCCCGGGCCTCCTCAAAGGCACGGTCCATGAGCGCGCCGTCCGGCCAGCCCTCCGCCAGCCGCAGGCGGAAGCCGCCGCTCTGACGGATATCGCCGGCGGGTCCCGAGGAGAGGAAATCGCCGGGTCCGCGCTGGGCAAGGTCCTGCTCCGCGATGCGGAAGCCGTCGTACGTCGTCCGCATGACCTCAAGGCGTGCCTTGGCGGTCTCGCCGCCGCCCTGACGGATCAGGATGCAGTAGGATTTGCGCGTACCGCGCCCGACGCGGCCGCGCAGCTGGTGCAGCTGCGACAGCCCGAAGCGCTCCGCGTTCTCGACCAGCATCAGGCAGGCATTCGGCACGTTGACGCCGACCTCGATCACGGTCGTGGAGACCAGCACCTGTATCTCACCCGCGGCGAAGGCCTGCATCACGGCGTCCTTCTCGGCGGGCTTCATTTTGCCGTGTACGAAGGCCACGGACAGCTCGGGCAGCCGCGCCTTCAGCTCGTCCGCGTACTGCACCGCCGCCTTCATCGGCGGGGTGTCCGCAGCCCGGAGACCGGCACGGTCATACGTGCCGAAATCGGCGTCCAGCGGGATCAGTCCGGCGTCCGCATCGTCGTCCGCGGTCTGCTCGACCGCGGGACAGACCACATACACCTGCCCGCCGGCGGCCACGTTCTTGCGGATAAAGGCGTCCAGCCGCGCCCGGTAGGATTCGTCCACGACGAAGGTATCCACGCGCTGCCGTCCGGGAGGCATCTCGTCTATGCGCGAGATATCGAGGTCTCCGTACAGCACCAGCGCCAGCGACCGCGGGATCGGCGTCGCGCTCATGTTCAAAAGGTGCGCGTGCGCGTTCTTTTCGGAGAGCGTTGCCCGCTGATGCACGCCGAAGCGGTGCTGCTCGTCCGAGATCACGAGTCCGGGAGCCGCAAAGCGCACGCCGCCGGAGAGCAGCGCCTGCGTGCCGACCACGAAGTCCAGCCGCTCCGCCGGATCGTCGGACGACAACGCCGCGTATATCTTCTTTTTCTGCGCGGCTGTCGTCGAGCCCGTCAGCAGCGCGCCGCGGATGCCGAGCCTTTCAAACAGCGGGATCAGGTCCTGCGCGTGCTGGGACGCGAGGATGCCCGTCGGCGCCATGATGGCGGCCTGCCGGCCCGACCGGATCGCCACGAACATCGCGGCGGCCGCGCAGATCGTCTTGCCGCAGCCCACGTCGCCCACCAGCATCCGATTCATCGCCGTCGGGGACGCCATGTCGTGCCGGATCTCCGTGATCGCGCGCGTCTGCGCGCCCGTCAGCTCGTACGGCAGGATCGACAAAAACTCCTTCATCACCGCCTCGCTGACGCGGCAGACGGGTGCGCCCGTTTCGCGGGCCTCGTGACCCACGGTCCCAAGCCCGAGCGCGAAGCGGAAGAATTCGTCAAACGCGAGGCGGCACTTGGCCGTATGCAGGGACGCGAAATCGGGCGGACGGTGGATCGTCCGCAGCGCGTACGCCAGCGTACACAGCCCGTGCCGCGTCCGGACGTCGTCCGGCAGCGGGTCCTCTATGCGCGAGGCACCCGTATCGAGGACCTGATCGATGACGGCCGTCATCATCTTGTTGCTGATGCCCTCGGTCAGCGGGTACACGGGGTACAGGTCCGGCAGCGACGCTCCCTCCGCGTACGGCTCGTAGGCGGGTCCCGTCATCGTGTACGACTTGCCGGATCTTTCGACCCTGCCGTAGAAGCGGAACACGGCCCCGATCGGGAAGGTGTCCGCCAGATAGTCCTGATTGAAGAACGCGATCTCACAGGTGCCGCTGTCGTCGAACGCGCGGAACTTGAGCAGCGTCATGCGGTTCTTGAGGCGGCTGCGCTTCGGCTCGGTCGAGACGGTCAGGATGAGCGACTGCCGCATCCCCTGCCGCTCCGGGGTCTGGGTGTCCGAAAGCAGCACGATATCGCCCCTGTCCTCGTAGGCGCGGGGGAAATGGTAGAGCAGGTCCCGGACGCACGTCACGCCGAGCTTGGCGTACTGCGCCGCGCGCTTCTCCCCGATGCCGGAAAGGCGGGTCAGCGGTCTTGAGAGGTAGGCATCCATCTTGTTCATCTCCTTTGCCGAAGGCCCTTGACAAGCCCTCCCGGAATTGTTATAATGGTATTGGTATTATTATAACCCACAGGAGGCTGTTATGTCAAGAGGAATCATCGTTTTGGACCCCGGCCACGGCCAGTTCGGCAACCCGTATCCGGTCCTGCCCGGCTATTATGAGGGCACCCAGAATTTCCACCTCGCCTGCTATCTCAAGGAAGAGCTTGAAAAGCGGGACTTCACCGTATTGATGACGCGTCAGAGCGTTGAGGACGACCCGAGCCTCGCCGAGCGCGGCTGCATGGCCGGCGACAATCACGCGCTCATTTTCCTGTCCCTGCACTCCAACGCGCCCGGCTCGGCGACGCCGCCCGAGCGCTACAACAAGTGCCGCGGCTCCGTCACCTACTACTCCATGACCGATGAGAAGCGCAACGCCCGCATCGCCCGCGCCCTGAACGACTGCGTCGTCAAGACCATGGACACCGAGGACCGCGGCATCAAGACGCGCTCCTACCCCGACCAGCCCAAGGTCGACTACTACGGCGTCATCCGCAACAGCGCCCAGTCCGGCTGCAGACAGGCGTTCATCATCGAGCACGGCTTCCACACCAACCCCGAGGACGTCGCGTTCCTGTCGAACGAGGATTGCCTCAAAAAGCTCGCCGCCGCCGAGGCCGACGTGCTGGACAAGCTGTTCTGATATGCGGATACTCACCATCGGCGACATCGTAGGCCGCCGCAGCATAGAGTACCTTTCCGCCCGCCTCAGGAAGCTGAGCGGCCGGCTCGGTGCGGACTTTACCGTGGTCAACGGGGAGAACGCGGCCGAGATACACGGCTTGTCCGCGCGGGACGCCGAAGCGATCCTTGACGCCGGCGCGGACATCGTGACGCTCGGCAACCACGCGTTCGGTCAGAAGGACATCGGGACATTCCTCGACGACCGCTGCACGGAGATCATCCGCCCCGCCAACTACCCGGCTCTCTGCCCCGGCATGGGGTACGCGATCCGGGACGTGAACGGGCGGCGCCTTTTGTGCGTCAACCTGTCCGGTACGGTGCATCTCGACGAGCTGGACAACCCGTTCCACGTCATCGACCGCCTGCTGGACAGCCTGAAGGGACAGTACGACCTCGCGCTCATGGATTTCCACGCCGAAGCGACCTCCGAAAAGGTGGCGATGGGGCGGTATCTGGACGGCCGCGTGCAGGTCGTTTTCGGCACGCACACCCACGTGCAGACGGCTGACGAGCAAGTCCTGCCGGGCGGCACGGGGTACATCACCGACATCGGCATGACCGGACCCGTGAACGGCGTCATCGGCACCGACACACAGGCGGTCCTCTACCGCATGACGACGAAGATGCCCACCCGCTTCAATGTCGCGGACGGCCCGATCGAGGGCCGCGGCGCGCTGTTCGTGTTGGAGGATGCAAAGCCGTACAAGTGCGTGAAGGTAGAGCGGATCACGTTCTGATCGGAGGGAATATGACAGTCATCAAGGATATTCGTCTGTTCCGCAGCACCGTCCCGAACGTTGACGGCAATCCCCTGCCCTCTTACGCGGACGACAGGCAAGCGGCCCTGACCGCCCGCCGCATCGCCATGAAGCTGCGCGAGAGCGGCTTCTCCCTCGGGGACTTCGATCACCTGTACGTCAATTTCACACCCTGCCTGCCGGAGGGAGCCATCCGCCCCGCCGCGCGCAGCGTATGCCGCGAGGTCGCATGGTATCGGTTCTATGACGTCGGGATCGCTCCCGACGCAGTGGACGACCTGTCCGGCGGCGGGCTGACCGGCTTCATCATCAACGCGGTCGGGCGCGTTTTGCTGGAGTGCTTTTCGGATGCGGAAACTGTACCCCTCGTCCGGGCAAGCGTCCGGGCAGCGACGACGGAAGGTGACGGGATGCTGATGCGCCTCAAGCAGAAAACGACCGGAGCCCGCACGGCTGTCGTGTATCTGCGCCTTCTCGACAGCGGACGGTACGTCCCGCGCGTCTGCGTGTACGACGCCGAGGGACACGAGTTCGCGTGCGGCGAAATGGCGGAAACCGTCGACCTGTTTTCCGTCGGTGAGGTGCGTCTTGGGGCGCACAAGGTGACGGTCATGCCGAGGAAAAGCGTCCTTGCGGACGGGATTGAGGCGTTTGAGCTGACGTTTTGACCGGAACCGGATGATGCCGCATCGCCGGAAGCCGCGTTTGATCCTCATCCTGCGGACGCGGGGCACGCCTCGCGCTCCGCACTCGGGGACCTACCCCCCGGCCCCCTCCCGTGCGCGGGAGGGGGAGCAATAAATCTTTTTACGCAGGGAGAAGGGAGCGGCTGCGCCGCTCCCTTCTCCCTGCACCCTCATCCTGCGGGATGCGGGCCTGCACGTCAGAGCGGGGATAGGGGCCCCGCGTGGGCGTTATAGTACAACCGCGCGATGCGCGATGGTACCTAAAAAGGTGGGCGCCCATGACGGCACCCACCTATCTCTTTCCGCGTAAACTCACCCTCGGTCAATTATCCTTTTTTGAAAGTTCTTGGGATTCTTAAGCCCTTCTTTCAAGAAGGGCTTAAGCGGGGTACGGGGCAGAGCCCCGTAAACGCGTCCCGGGGGTACGGGGCAGAGCCCCGTAAACGCGTCCCGGGGGTACGGGGCAGAGCCCCG
>JAKSPU010000044.1 GCA_024404505.1 Clostridia bacterium | reverse complement strand
GAATCAATAGGTATTGACACATGAATTGCTCAATAAAAGTCATCACTACCTATTGAATCGGTTTTATGACAGTATTAAGCTGGTTTTTGATAAAAATCGGCTGTTTTGGTAAAATCCGAACCAATAAGTAGCGTCGAGCCAACGAACGAAAAAAGCATCCCATTCGGGATGCTTTTTTCGTTCGTTGGAAGCGCCACCCTTCGTCGGATCGGATTCCGTTCGTCTCACGCGCGGAATCCGATCTGCATTCGCCGAAGACAAAATTCGGACTTGCAAAAGCGGCGGAGTTGTGCTATACTATAGCAAGGATATCGGGATCTATTCGTCCCGGGACAGAGCGGAATCGGCACTCAATGATCTGAAAGACAAAAACGGATTTAAGGAGGCGGCAGATGGCTTCAATATCAAAAAAGTATTCAGATTTACCAAGCCGAAACTCTTGGATAAAACATTCTGGAGAGAAGGCTTCGACACGTATACGTATACCCGAAAAAGGTAGGATAAGCGAAGAAATACGCATAGAAACGACTGTCGTTGACGGCTGTCCGGCGGGCGTCACGCTTGATCTGTCCGACAAGCCGGAGCGCATGATCGCGCTGCTCGACGCGCTGGAGATGGGCAGGCTCGCGGCGCTCAAGCTGACCGACCGCACAGCCGGTGATACGGTCGCGCTGGCGCTGTCCGACCGGACGGCTTACGGCTCCGACCCGCAGACCGTGTGCCTGTCACCCGAGGACTTGGAAATGGTGAAATGTATGCTGGTCGACGTATGCATCGGGAACGGATTCCCGGGGTATCATGTCGATCTTGAGGTAAGCTCCGGGACGGGAACGGTGGATGTGACGTTCCTCATGAGAAAATAACGATATGATAAAATTCAACGTTTCTTCAACGAAAAAATATGTATTTCTCGCTCTGGCAGCGGCCTGAGCGGGTTTGGCCGTATTCCTGATCGCATGGTCGGATCTGTCATGGCGGGGCTCTCTGATCCTGTGCGCGGCGGTCGTGCTTATCCTGTGTGCCATGGCCGCATTGTCGTTCGGAGCGCTGATCACGGTCAGAGCTGACGGGGATCGGCTGGCCAATTCCTTTTTCGGCATCCGCGTCGGAGCGGTCGGAGCGAAGGAGATACGGTACGTGCGTATGCAGACCTCGATCGCCAGCGACTGGGACATTTTCGCACCGTATATCGTGCTGTCGGAGCAGCCGATCCCGTACCGGAAGAACATTGCGATGCGGTTCGCGCCCAAAACGCAGTTCGTGATCCGGGTCACGAAGAAGAACCTGCCGCAGGTCGCCGCTCTTATGCAGGGCTCTGTCGGATTATGGACGAAAAAGCTCAATATCACGTACGACGACCTTCAGACCGTCATCCGCAGGACTCCGGAGGGCGTGTCGGTCTGCATGAGAGAGGACGGCGTATGGGAAGACACGGAGGACGTTCCGGAAGGAGACGGGAATGCTTGATATCGATATCCGCCGTATCATGTCCATAGAGGGGGATACCCTCTGCTACCGCAAGGACGACGGCAGCACCGGCTGCGTCGATCTTGCGTCCTGCGCCGACTGCAAACGGGCGTCCGGCTGTGACGAGGTGTCGCCTTCGGGGCTCCGGAGTGTCGGGACGCGGTTGTTTGCCCACCCGACAGCCGTCTACGAGCTGTACAGCCCGGACGGCATCCGGCTGTACCTTGACATAGGGGAGCTGACCGGTATCCGGCGGTTCCTTGCGCGCTTCCTGAACCTTGACGCAAAGGCGTTTGCACAGTTTTATTCCGTGCAGCAGCGGCTGAACCGGAACGGCTGGACGACGCTTGATCTCAGTTGAACGTCAAAGAAAGGATCACGATCAGGACATGAAAACAAACGACGTAACGGTCAACGGTCGCACCATATCCTACGGGGACTTGTACAAGGAGACCTGCCGCCAGATGTGGCATATTGTCAGAGATACGGTCGACGGACGAAACGGATTCGTCACGGAGTACCCCGGCGGCGCGATCGTGCGGGTCTTCGTCTTATACAAGGACCTGAGCAGCAATGCCGACGCGGGCAGCCGCGTCATCGTTGAGTACAGAAACGGAGACTGCTTCGAGTGGGACTGCCGCCGGCTCAACGGTTACAACTGCCAGTTCGGTGTGTCCGTGTCGGACGACGGGACGCTCGTGTTCGCGCAGAGCTGGGAGCAGGGGCTGCAGGCGTTCGACGCGAAAAGCGGGGAGCGCGTGTGGCGGTCGGCGGGCAAAACCGGCGTGACGACGGTGTACGTCAACGCCGACACGGTGATGTCCTGTCAGCACGAAAAGGCGCTGCAGCTGCTAGACATCCGTACGGGTGAGGTGCTGAAGGAAAAGAGGCCCGTTTCTGATTTCGGCTTTTACATATTGAAGGACGGGTACGTCCTTTGCCACACGAGGGCGCGGACGTGGGAGATCATCCGGACGGTCGACCTTGAAACGGTCGAAACTATCCCGTCGAAGCTGTTCCCGGACTGCTGCATCCAGCGGATCACGCTGACCGCCCCCGGCACGCTGCACGTCCACGGCTTCCGGAACGTGTGGGACAACACCTGCACGCCGCCGAAAATGCTCCCGAACAAGGAGTACGACGCGGACATTGCGGTCGACCCGGCAAAAATGCAATAAAGGAGAATCATGAATCAGGTACAACACTATGACCTGAACGGCGGGCCGATGTCGCTGCCGTTCGTGCCGCACGATTTCGTTATCAAGCGGCTGGACGTCACGCTGGAGTGCGTGACCTTTACGTTCGAGGACGACGTCACCTATCACGATGGCATCCGCGAGCTGTTCCCCGGGCAGAGATCGCTGATCCTGCGCTTCCACCTGTGTGACGATATGTTCTTCGCCTACCGCTGGCACCGCGGTGCGGTCAAGGGACAGCCGGGCTGTTTCCGTCCGTTCGACGCGGAGAAGCTGCCGGGACTGTGCGCCGGGCGGCTGGAGTACATCGACCACCACGTGTCCTACCGCTCCGCCGTCATCGAGCTGGCGGCACCGGCGGAGCCGGTGATCCTGAAACTGTCGGCGGACTATATGGAGTACGAGTGGATCGGATGCGAGGACGCGCAGCCGGACGGAACAAGCCGCGTGGAGGCGCTGATCCGCAGCCGGGACTTCCCGTATCTGCAGCCGTATTTCTATAACCATCCGTATGCCCTGCGGTGCGAGCTGGGGATCGGAGACGACGGCGGGACCTTCAGGAAAACCGCGCGGGAGCGTGCCGCGGCGATATTCGACATCCTGTTCCCCGGGGAGTCTGTCGACGCGGTGTTCTTCCACGACTATATCATGGATTACGCCGGCAGCGGTGACGCGGACGGCGAGACGAACGAGAGCATCCGGCGTCTTGTCGACGGCGAGGCAGAGCGGCTCCGTTTCCTCGCGGCGTATCAGAGCCGATACCGGCACGTGACCGTCCGCGACCTGCCGCACCCGGACACGGTAGAGGAGGTCGTTCGCAAGAACCGCGTCATCTGTTACGCGGATGGGAAGACCTTCGATTGTCAGCACTTGCTGGAACGTCAGCTGACGGATTGGTGCGCGCCGGAGCTGCACTTCGTGTCGTTCGCAAACGAGTGCATCCTGTCGGTCTACGACGACAGGGGCTGCGACGTCGTGTTTGCAACGTATGAGAAAATGGCAGGGTTCTACCCGCTGCTTAAGCCGTTATTTCTCGCCTACGACGCGGAGGAGATGGAGCGGAGGCTGCATCGGACGGCGGAGGTGTAAGGAGGAAAGCGCATAATGGACGAAAACGGGAATCTGTACGCCCGGTTTGATCCGCTGCAGGAAACCGCCGAGCGCCTCGGCAGGGCGGCAGCCGAGCGGTACGCGGAGCTGTCCGTCCGGCAGCCTGCCGCGGTGAAATATTCAACGCCAGGCGACCATATCGGACTGCTGATGCCGCCGCTTTTTTACGGTCAGACCGTGCCGCGCCCGTATCACAAGGGGCGGGCGATCAAGGCACCCGGAGACCGCACCGATTATATGGAGTACCTGTACGACGCGTCCGGTGCGCCGTACCTTATCCGCTCGTTCCGGAAAGGCGAGCTTGACTATGCGTATATGTTTACGGAGGAGAACGGGCTGACGTGGGCGGTGCCGCTGATGTTTGACAAGGGAAGACCGATGTCATACGAGGCTTCCCGCGGGCTGGGGACCTTCCTGTATGAGTACGATCCGGACGGTTTCCTGAAGCGCGGCGGAATAATCGAAGGCATTTCGCTGCACCTGGAGGAACGCCGCATGGAGCCGGACGGGCACGGAGCCTGCGATTTCTGGTGCTATGTGCCGCGTCTGTACGGCTCGGACAAGTCGATCCCCGTGGAGCGCACCGGCTCGCCCGCCAGCCTCTGGCGTTTTGAGCTGACCGTGTCGGAGGGGAAAACGGAAGCCCGTTATGTCGAGGGCTGGCGGCATTATAATGAAGCGTTCCGCAGTATGAAGGGGATCCGCATCGCACCGCAGGTCCATGAGATCGTGCTCGATGACGGAACGGTCGTCAGAGAATTCGCCGAAGGAGAGGAGCCGCACAAATGATCACCCATCCCATCCCGCCCGTCTATGACAGCCGGTCCCGCATCCTGATCCTCGGCAGCTTCCCTTCGGTGAAGTCACGCGAGGCGGGGTTCTTCTACGGACACCCGCAGAACCGCTTCTGGCGCGTGCTGGCCGCGGTGTACGACGACGCCCTGCCCGTGACCGTGGACGACAAGAAGGCGTTCCTTCTGCGGCACGGCGTCGCGCTGTGGGACGTCATCGCGTCCTGCGAGATCCGCGGCAGCGCGGACAGCAGCATCCGGGACGTCGTGCCGAACGACTTGTCGGTCATCCTGAACGCCGCGCCGGTGGAGCGCATCTACGTCAACGGGAAGACGGCGGAGCGGTACTACAGGAAGTACGCCGAGCCCGTGACCGGGCGGGCGGCGGTCTGTCTGCCGTCGACAAGCCCGGCAAACGCCGCGTGGTCGCTTGACGCGCTGGCTGCCGTGTGGCGGGGAAGCGGCGTCGGGAAAGAATCGGCGGAAGAATCCTGACTTTTTTTGCAAAACCCCTTGCTTTTTCCGCGGAGATGTGATATAATAGCGGACGTTGAGGGAAGTGTCCCGGAAACGTCCCGCGGATTTAGCTCATTTGGTAGAGCGCGACCTTGCCAAGGTCGAGGTGGCGGGTTCGAGCCCCGTAATCCGCTCCAAAAAAGAAGCAGTCCACAGGACTGCTTCTTTTTTTATAAATTTTACTGGCAAAAGTTCAAATGACCACTTGACAAATTCAATATTATATGTTATGCTGTTGGCAGAATCGAGAAGGAGGGTGAACCCATGAGCGAAACCATGAGAAATCTGTTCCCGTACCTGCTGCTCTCGCTGGTCCCCGGCGTGATCGCCTGCCTTGTGACCCTGATCCGGGATGCCGACGAAAAAACCAAGCGCCGCGTCAGCAACGCGCCCGTGCTGGGGATCGTCGGGCTGATCGGGTCGTTGATCTGCGGTTTCATCTCGCTGGGATGCTGCATAGAGGGTGCCGACGACGGTTTCAAGATCCTGTTCGCAGCGTCTGCGCTGCTCATGCAGATCCTGATCCTCTGGTACGTCAACTGCCGCATCGAGTACGATGACGACGGCTTTGTCCACAAGGACCTGTTCGGCGTCCGCCGCCATTACGGCTATGCCGACGTGACCGGCATCAGGATCAACGACCATGAGTCGTTCATCTGCATCGGCCGCCGCCGCGTCATGGTGGACGAGATCGCCATCGATGGGGGCAAGTTCCTGCTCTTCGTCGAAAAGCGGTACCGCGCCACGCATCGGGGCGAGGAGATACCCGTCAGGACGCCGAAGCTCGATCTCTACAACGGTCATATCGTGAACGGGCATGGCCTTGTGGTTGCCTCTATTATTATGTACGTGTTCTGCTTCGGGTTCCTCGCGTTCGTGCTCCTTTTGAATCAATATCCGGACGAAAAGATCGAAACCCGCGAGGTCAGCTTCGTGAGCTGCCGGGAGCCGAAAAGCCGGATAGGGGACTGGCGCCTGACCGACGATCAGGGCTGCCTGTACAAGGTGGTCTATCAGAAGGGCGTGACGGATACGGACGCGTTCCGGACCTTCGCGGCGCAGCCGTCCGAATGCACGATCACGGGTCGGATATTCAACAGCAAGAACAAGGAAGAGTCTCCGTATATGCACGTCCTGACGATCTCCCGCGACGGGCAGGACGTCATTTCGCAGGCGCAGGCAGATCGGTACGTCCGCAGAGATAAGCTCGGCGGCGTGGTGATGGCGCTGGTCTTCCTCGGGTTGTGGTCGCTCTACTTCATCCCGGGCATCTTCATCGGGCGCGATCCGAACAAGCACCCGAGGCTGGCAAGGCTGCTGTTCGAGGAGCGGAACATCATCTGGGACTTATGATAGGATACCGTGCGGAAAAGGGCTGCCCGAGGCAGCCCTTTTCTTTATCCCCCACTTGACACGGTCCGCCGCGTGTGCTATACTGAACGCGAAAAATCATTTTTCCGGAGGTATCGTTATGAGCAAATTCAAGCATCTGTCCGCTTCCATCGAATGCTCCGCCGGCTCGACCCCGACCGTTTCCACACTCAAGCGTTTTATCACCATGCTGTCCGCCATGGGGTACACCGAGCTGTATCTCGGCCTTACCGACGCCTACAAGATCGACAGCGAGCCGTATTTCAATTACAAGCGCGGCGGCTACACGACCGCCGACCTCAACGAGTTGGACGCCTGGGCCAAGTCCTGCGGTATCGAACTGATCGGCACGATCCAGACGCTCGGCCACCTCGACTACCTCGAGCGCCACGAATCCTTCCGCGAGCTGATGGACACGCACAACATCCTCATGGTCGGCGACGAGCGCGTGTATGCGCTCGTGGACAAAATGTTTGCCGCCATCTCCGCCGGGCTGTCCTCCCGCCGCATCCATGTCGGCTTCGACGAGTGCTGGGGCCTCGGCACCGGCAACTATCTCAAGAAGAACGGCCCGGCCGACAAGAAGGAGCTGCTGCTCCGGCATCTGCGCCGTGTAGTCGAGATCTCCCGCAAGTACGGCTACACCTGTGAGATTTGGCACGATATGCTGATCGAGACCGACAACACCACGGTCACGTCAGCCGACGTCCGCGCCGCGCTTCCGGACGACGTCACCGTGTGGTATTGGGAATACTGGGAAAAGAACGAGGACGTCCTGCGCGCCAAGCTCGACGACATGGCAAAGTACGCGGACAAGCTCGGCTTCGCCGGGACCGCGTTCAAGTGCGGCTCCATGACGTCGCTGAACGTGTTCAGCATGGCGCGTCTGCTCCCGCAGATGAAGATCGCCGCCGAGAAGGGGCTGGATTCGTTCATGGTCACGCTGTGGTCAGACAACGGCGCGTGGGTGCATGGCTATGCCGTCCTTCCCTCGCTGTACGCCTGCGCCGAGTACGCGAGCGGTGCGTGGGACGGTACGGGTGCGCCGGACAAGGACCGCTTCACCGAGTTGACCGGCGGCGACTACGACGCGCTCATGTCCCTCGATTTCCTTGACGATCCGTTCCGCCGTTGTCCGACCGATTGGCACGGCAACAGGTCCTTCTGGATCACGCTGACCGACCTGTTCAACGGCGGCTGGGACCTCATGCTGGATCCCGAAACGCCCGCGGCCTACCGCGGCCTGTCCGCCGAGTACGCAGCCGTGGCCGAGGCGGACGAACACGGCCCTTACGCTCATCTGTTCCGTTCCGCGTCGCTTTTCGCGCTGTTCCTTTCGTACAAATCCACGCTCGGTGTGGAGATCCGCCGCGCCTACAAGGCCGGGGACAAGCAGGCTCTGTCTGGCTGTCTCCTGCGTCTTGCCGTGCTGCGCCAGACGCTAGCGGACTATATCCCCGTTTACGAAGACGCGTGGAACCGTGACAATCAGCCGTTCGGTCTTGAGCTGGATCAGATGTTCCTCGGTATGCAGGACGTCCGGCTTGCTTACGTCGACCGCTGTATCCGTGCCTATATCGACCGCGGTGAGCCGATCTGCGAGCTGGATACCGACACGATTATGCCCGATATTCCGTCCTCTGCCAACGAGGAAAGTTATTGGAACTCCAACTGGAAAACGCTGGTCAGCAACTGCGGCTTGTGGTAACAGGGGGGCACGTGTGGGGCTCTGTCCCACGCCCCGCTTAAGCCCTTCTTGAAAGAAGGGCTTAAGAATCCCAAGAACTTTTATACAGGGAATAAGATTGACCAAGGTTTGGCTTACGCCGAACGAGATAGGTGGGTGCCGTTATGGGCGCCCGCCTTTTTCATATTATATTAAAGTCTTTTGAGGGAGGTCCGGAGGGGACTTTTCTTCAGAAAAGTCCCCTCCGGCGTTTCCCTTATATCTCCGGCTCAAACACCGGCATCAGCTGCAGCTTGAACAGGTTGGCGGCGTGCTTGCGGTCGATCAGGGCTTTCTTGGCGGGATCGTCGATCTCGCCGGTACGGATGTAGCGGTCCAGCTCGGCGTAGGTGAAGCCGAGGTTGTCCTCGTCCGTTTTGCCGCAGAGACCGTCGATCGGCGTTTTGTCCACGAGGTCGGCGGGGAGCCCGAGCACGCGTCCGACCGCCTTGACCTCCTGTACGGTCAGCCGGGACAGCGGGCTGAAATCACCGGCGGCGTCGCCGTAGCGGGTGGAGTAGCCGACCCAATCCTCGGACAGATTGCAGGTGTTCGCCACGCGTCCGTTGCAGGACTGCGAGATCATGTAAACAGCCGCCATGCGGAGGCGCGGCGGCAGATTCTGCGCGGATTGCGCGGAAAGGTCAAAGTCGACGGGCAGCGCCGCCTTCATACCGTCTACGGCGGCCTTGACGTTCAGGAGGTAATGCCGGATGCCGAGGTGATGCACCAGCTCGTAGGCGCAGTCGATGTCCGGCTGTGCGCCGCAGGGCATCAGCACGCCGATGACGCGGTCGCGTCCCAGCGCTTCCACGCACAGCGCGGCGACCACGGAGCTGTCCTTGCCGCCGGAAATGCCTACCACGGCGTTGCAGCCCGGACCGTTCTCCGCAAAGAACCGGCGGATCCAGGCCACACAATCGTTTTTGATTCTGAGCGCGTCAAACATATCGGATACCTCCCGCGGCACGACAGCCGCATTTTTCATCGGCTATATTATAGCATAACGAAGGCAAAAATGCAAGCGGTTTGAAAAAATCTCGGGCGGCTCTTTACTTTTCCGTACTTTCGTGTTATACTGGATACAGAAAACGGCATCCGCGCCCGAAAGGAGTCTGCACCATGAGAAAACGTGACCTTCCGCCCCGTCCCGAGGACCTTGACTGCCTCGTCGACCTCCATCTGCACCTTGACGGCGCGCTGTCTCCCGCCAACGTCCGCGCACTGGCTGCCATGCAGGGCATACCCGTTCCGTCTGACGAGGACGAGCTGCTGCGCCTTTTGCGTGTGGACGAGAATTGCCACAGCCTCAACGATTTCCTGACGAAATTCGCCTTCCCCTGCTCGTTGCTCCAGACCGCCGACGGCCTGCGGACCGCGGTCCGCAATCTGCTCTGCGAGATCAACGAGCAGGGCGTTGCCTACGCCGAGGTGCGCTTTGCCCCGCAGCTTTCGACCGAAAAAGGGCTGTCGCAGGATAATGCCGTAGAGGCCGCGCTGGCCGGTATCGCCGAGTCGGGCGTCCCGGCACAGCTGATCCTGTGCTGTATGCGCGGCGCGGACCCGGAGGTCAACCGGGAAACCGTGAAGACCGCGAAAAAGTACCTCGGCCGGGGCGTCTGCGCTCTTGACCTTGCGGGCGCGGAGGCCCTGTTCCCCAACGCCGACTATGCGGAATTGTTTGCCGAGGCGCGGCGGCTGGGGGTCCCGTTCACCCTGCACGCCGGAGAAGCCGACGGGCCGGACAGCGTCCGCACGGCACTGGACATGGGAGCCTGCCGGATCGGCCACGGTGTCCGGGCGTATGAAGACCCCGACCTGCCGGCGCTGCTTGCCGGCCGCGGGATCCCGCTGGAGCTTTGTCCCACCAGCAACCTCTGCACCGAGGTCTTTCCGGACCTGTCTGCGTACCCGCTGCGTGCGCTCATGGACGCAGGGGTGACTGTCACGGTCAACACGGACGACCCGTCCATCGAGGGAACGACGCTTCGCACGGAGTACCGCAGGCTGATCGAGACCTTTGCGTTGACCAGGCCGGAGGTCAGGCGGCTGTTGAACGACGCGATCCGCGCGTCGTTTGCGCCGGCTGATCTCAAAAAGCGCCTGCTCGCCCGCGTCCGCGAGGCGCTGAGGGCGTAGAAGGAATGGTGTCAAGGACGAAGGACGCGCCGGGGCGCTGCCCCGGACCCCGCTCAAGGACTTCTTGAAAGAAGTCCTTGAGAATCCCAAGAACTTTCAAAGAGGGCAGAATAAACCAAGGTTTGGTTTACGCGAACGGGGGGCGAAGCTCCCAAAAAGGGGCTGTCTCACTGCGGTGAGACAGCCCCTTTTTAATGTCTGACTTATACGCCTGCACCCGCAAATATCGCCTGATTATACTGCGCCTGTGCCTCGGGCGTCAGGTCGCAGTGATTGCGGTCGGGAACGCGGGTGAAGGTGATGCGTTTGCCGGCGGCCTTCATGGCGGCGACGAATTTTTCGGAGTGTGCGTCGATGTTGACGGCACTGTCTGCCGTGCAATGGAAGATATAATAGGGAATGTCCGGCAGCGCCGCCGCCAGATGCAGCGGGGAGGCAGATTTCAGATTTTCGAGAAGGTCCGTGCCGGGGCGGTAGTACGCCGCGTACAGCGTGCGGGGCAGGTCGGGGCGCTCGGTGAAGTGGAACGGCAGATCGCAAACGGGGCAGTTGGCGACGCAGGCCGCGGGCGTCCGTTTGGCGTACCGGCAGTAGACGATGGCGTTCAGGCCGCCCATACTGCCGCCGGTGGAGATCACGGGCGTATCCTCGGGCAGCCCGAAATGGTCGAACAGCACGTCTACGATCTCATCGGTCAACGCGACCGCGGTGGGATTCATCCAGTTCCACGGGTCGGCGTAGGGGATGACGAAAGCAAGCCCTTTATCGGCGAAAACACGGCCGCCGGGGAAGTCGTCGCCCAGCATCTCGGCGCCGCCGAGGCCGAAGAAGCCGAGCACGATGCCCTTGGGGGCACCCGTCAGCTGCTTGTCGTTGGAGTAGCAGAAGTAACGCAGATTCTCGTAGTTGATGATGCCCATGATGTTATATCCTTTCTCAATCAAAGTTGATCCGGCAGGGAGGCCGCGATCCTGCGCCCGATCTGCTCCAAAAGAAGCCCGGCGTTGGCCATTGACCAGCGTCCGCGGTCGGCGGCGGGGATATCGTCCGGCACGAGGTCGATCAGCGTCCGGACGCAGCGGATGCCCATGCCGGCGGTGTTTTCCCAGCCGTCTCCGAGGCAGCCGGCGACCGCCTCGACGGGAACGCCGTGCGCCGCGCAGCGTTCCGCGACGCCGCCGATCGCTTTCCCGCAGGCGGATTGTCCGTCAATGCAGCCCTCGCCCGTCACGCAGAGGTCGGCGCCGTCCAGAAGGCGGTCAAAGTCCGCGCGGTCCAACACCGCCTGTATACCGGAGCGCACCGTCAGCCCGCAGAACGCGAGCAGGGGGGCGAGTACACCGCCGCCCGCGCCGCAGCCGGGCAGGACCGCGACGTTCCGCCCGCAGGCAGCCCGCAGACAAGCAGCCCAGCGGGCCATGCCCGCCTCGATGCGCGGCATCAGCGCCGGGGTGACTCCCTTCTGGGGACCGTACACGGCCGTCGCGCCGGTCGGTCCGAGCAGCGGGTTGACCACGTCGCTCGCCGCCGTGAAGCGGCACGCAAGGACGGCCGGGTCAAGCCCGTCGGTCCTGATCGACGTGACCTCACAGAGCGTCGCGCCGCCGCCCGGCAGCTCGCGGCCGTCACGGTCAAGCAGCACGCCGCCCAGCGCCCGGATGAGACCGGTGCCGCCGTCGTTCGTCCCGCTCCCGCCGACCGTAAGCAGGATGTCCCGGCATCCGCGGTGCGCGGCGTCACGGATCAGCTCGCCCACGCCGAAGGTCGAGGCGCGCAGCACGTTCCGTTCCGATTCCGGCACCAGCGTCAGCCCGGCGGCCCGTGCCATTTCGATGACGGCAGTCCCGTTCAGGATCCCGTATGCGGCGTCGACGAGACGTCCGTCGGGGCCGTGCACCGTTACGGTGACGCGGTCCTCGGGCGGGACGAGCGCGTCCAGCGTGCCCTCTCCGCCGTCGGCGATCGGGACGCGGACGCAGTCCGTGTCCGGGCGGACGGCGCGTATGCCGCGTGCCAGCGCCGCGGACGCCTCCGGCGAGGATATGCTGCCCTTCATGGAATCGGGTGCCAGGATGATCTTCAAGGCGAACACCTCCGCATCCGACCGCCGCGCGGTCGGTTTCTGGCTGTATTGTAGCACATATCGGCGAAAAATGCAAGACAGCGCGGGCAAAAACCTCTCTGCATCCCTTTACAAACCGTCCGGGATATGTTATAATAATTACAGTGATAATAAGAGCGGCTGACGCCGCCGATCCGCATAGGAAAGGATGGACAGGACCATGACGAGAGTATCCGTGATCTGTGACCTTTTGTACACCATGGCGGTGCGGGAGAAGTGCCGGTTCAAGACGGGAAAATTCGGCTGGAAAAAGAGAAAGGCGGCTTTGATCAAAAGTCTGACCGCCATGAAGCTGCTGTGTCAGTACATGGAGAAGCCCGAGCTGACCGACGCCGACTGTGACGTCATCGTGACGACTGTCCCGCCGCTGTGCCCGCTGCTGCTCAAGGAGCCGGAGTTCCGCGGCGATTTCCCCGCGACCTTCCGCAAGCGCTGGGAAGGAGCCGAGCCGACGGCAGACCTGTCAAATGACGTCCGCAAATTGCTCGTGCTGTCCACCGATATCGTGTCCAAGTCCCTCCTGCTCCTGACCGGCAAGCGCGCCGACGAGGACGAGACCCGGACGACGTTATGGAATTGGCTGCACGGTCTGCATAACATTGTCCGCCCGTGCCTGCCCCCCGATGACCGCTTCCGCGTGTCTCCGGCGCAGGGCTGGGAGTTTGCCCGCTCCTACCTCGAGCCGAAGTTCCGTCTGGTGCTGGATCCGCCGGCGGAAGAGGGCGCGGAGAAGAAAGAATAAAAGAACGTGTGGGGCTCTGCCCCACGCCCCGCTTAAGCCCTTCTTGAAAGAAGGGCTTAAGGATCCCAAGAACTTTCAAAGAAGAAATATTGACCAAGGTTGAGTTTACGCCGAATGAGATAGGTGGGTGCCGTCATGGGCACCCGCTTTTTTGAAACGCAGTCACGGGGACCCCTATCCCCGCTTTGACGTGCAGACCCGTATCCCGCAGGATGAGGGTGCAGGGAGAGGGAACGGCGTAGCCGCGGGGCATAAGGTCATCGTTCTTCCCGCGCCCGCAGGCGCGGCATCTCAGGATGAGGAGACCGAGGAGAGGGGGCGCCGCAGCGCCCCCTCTCCTCGGTAAAAAAATATTGTCTCCCCCTCCCGCGCACGGGAGGGGGTAGGGAGCAGCCGGCGCTCCTTGGAGGATCCCTGCAGAAGTCTCCCCCTCCCGCGCACGGGAGGGGGTAGGGGGGGTGGGCCCTCGAGCGCGGAGCGCGAGGCGTTCCCATGATTATCCCATACCTCCTGCTCCAATGTCCGAAAAGTCCTTGAAAAGGGGTCCGGGGGAAAACTTCCTTCAGGAAGTTTTCCCCCGGCGTTTTATTACAGCAACGGTATCCCCGCAGCCTCGCAGGCAGCGACGGTTTCGGGATCCCACAGAGAGGATTGGACTTCACCGATATGGGCGCAGCCCATCATGAGCATACAGAGGCGGGACTGCCCGATACCACCGCCGATGGTGAGCGGAAGCTCGTCGTGCAGCAGCATCTGATGGAAGGGCAGGGAACGGCGGCTGTCGCAGCCGGCCAGTGCCAGTTGACGGTCAAGCGCGTCGGCATCCACACGGATGCCCATGGAGGAGATCTCAAGGGCGCGGCCCAGCACCTCGTCCCAGAAGAACAGGTCGCCGTTGAGGGACCAGTCATCGTAGTCGGGGGCGCGTTTGTCGTGCGGCTTGCCGGAGCGGAGCTTGCCGCCGATCTGCATGATAAAGGCGGTATGATGCTCCTTCAGGTAAGCGTTTTCGCGCTCCGAGCCGGTCATATCGGGGTAAAGATCCTCCAGCTCCTGTGAAGTGATGAAGGACACGTCGGGGGAAAGCACCGTCGTCAACTGCGGGAAGCGGACGCGGAGCGCGTCGCTCGTGTCGCAGATCGCCTTCACGATCGCACGGACGATCAGCTTGAGGTAGTCGAGGTTCCTGTTCTCCCGCGTGATGATCTTCTCCCAGTCCCACTGGTCCACGTACAGGGAGTGGACGTTGTCCAGCTCCTCATCGCGGCGGATCGCGTTCATATCGGTGTACAGACCGTTCCCCACGGAGAAATGGTACCTTTTCAATGCCAGCCGCTTCCACTTGGCAAGGGAATGGACGACCTCGGCGCGTTCACCGTTCAGAGCAGGAACGTCAAAGGAAACGGGACGCTCCACGCCGCTCAGATTGTCGTTCAGGCCCGACGCGTCGGTGACGAACAGGGGGGCGGACACCCGCTTCAGATTCAGGTCGGCAGCGAATTCCCGCTGAAAGGTGCGCTTGATGTGTTCGATGGCGCGCTGGGTGTCGTACTCGTCCAGCACGGGCTTGTAGCCTACGGGAATGACGATATGGTTCATCGGGATGACCTCTTTTCATCTGAATGGTGACTCCGGCACGCGCCGGAGAAACGGATACTGCATTATAGCAGGTTTTGAGGCAAATGTCAAGTTCAATTTTATGAAAAATACTTTGACTTTTTTTCAAAAAGCCCTTGCAATCCAAGCGGAGTTGTGCTATAATATCTCCGCTTGCGTACCCGATGTCAAAGAATATCGGGAATTTCAAAGTGAGGTACATGAACATGAAAAACGGAATCCATCCTGAGTACGTTGAGTGCACGGTCCGCTGCGCCTGCGGTGCCACCATCGTGACTCGCTCCACCAAGGGCAGCGAGATGCGCGTGGATATTTGCTCCAAGTGCCACCCCTTCTACACCGGCAAGCAGAAGTTTGTCGACGCGGGCGGTCGTTTGGACAAGTTCAAGAAGAGACTCGCCGGTATCAAGCAGTAATCGCTTGCCGGAGTACCGCGTTCGGTGCGGGATCGTCTCCTCAAGGACGGCGGCGGATGTCCGTCGGGCAAAGATATGGGCAGGAGCGCACTTCGGGGCGGCCTGCCCTTTTGCTTTCCGATCCGGCCCCTGCCGCCGGATGCGAAAAAAGGAAGAAAGCGGCAGGATTTGTGTAAAGGACCCGTTGCAATTTAGGACGGTTTATGTTATAATAAAATGAAATCCGGTGTCAGACATTCCCGGGATCGTATACTGAAAATACATTGATGCAGAGGGACGAATATGGTAAGCTACAAAATATACGTCAAGAATCTGGTCCGAAAACTCAAGAACAGCGGTAAACGTAAAAAGGAGTTCTACGAAAGCTATAAGGAAATCTGCGCAAAGCACAAGGACGATTGGAAGCCGGTCACCCGGGATGAGCTGAAGGGCTGCGACAAGCATGATAAGTATACCTATACGGTCGCCAAGAATATGGGCGATCCCGCAAACGGTCCTCTCTCCGACTATGTGACCCCGTATCAGTACTGCCACGAGTTCCTTCCCCGCCTGAGTGAAATAAACCATACGCTCGCGGGCAGGAGAATAGATTCTCTGTTTACGGACAAGAACTATTTCGGGATCCTGTTCCCGGATCTTCTGCAGCCTGTGACCGTTCTCCGACGGATGGGCGGGCAGTATTTTGACGTCGACTACCGGCCGCTGACGAAAGAGGAGGCGCTTGAGAAGGTCTCCGCGTATGATCAGCTCGTGTTCAAGGTGTCCCGCGGCTCCCGTCACGGGTACGGCGTTTCTCTGATCAAGAATGAAGGGGACAACTACGAAAAAGCACTCAAGGACTACGGCAAGCACTTCATCGTGCAGGAGGTCCTGCGCCAGCACGAAAGCACCGGTTATTTCAACTCTTCGTCTGTCAACATCATCCGTATGACGACGCTGAACTGGAAGGGACACGTTTATGTGCTTCATGCCAAGCTGCGTATCGGCGCTCCCGGCTCCTTTACCGACCTCGGCGTCACCGACCGCAATCCGCTCGAGCTGGTCATCAACGAGGACGGCAGCTTCGGGAAGATCGCATACGATTTCGATTATGCCGGGACGACGTACCCTGATGTGTTCGGCAAGGAGATCCGCGGCTGCATCCCGGATTTTCCGGGTATCGTGACCCGTATAACCGCAGCCCATATGCGTTTCCCCGATTACGGTATCATCGGCTGGGATCTGGCGATCGACGAAGAGGGCCGGATGGTGCTGATCGAGGCAAACAGCAACTGTCCTGCCGTATTCTGCGCACAGTGTATGCACGGACCGTTCTTCGCACGGCTCAGCGCGGACGGCCGCCCCTTGAAGGACGAGATCATGAGCAAACCGCTGAATTACGATATGAAGGTATTCTGATGCCTTGATGAGGATGCGATGGAAAATACGGAAATCATTTACGGATTGAAGCCTGCCGATGTACCGTTTGCGGCACTGGATGAAGTGATCAAGGAAGCGTACGGGCAGGAGGAAAAGGAAACGGGTGTTTACTCACGGCGCCTGCACATGAGCGCCGATGATCTGGAAGCCGAGCTGGGGCCGGAGGCCGTCTTCTTTACCGCGATGAGGGACGGCGAGGTGGTCGGGACCCTGACTCTGCGGTTCCAGACACTGACTTGCTGGTACCATCAGGGACCGGCGGCACGGCTCAGCCTCATAGCAGTCAGACCTGCCTGCCAGGGACAACACATCGCGTCCACGCTGATGCGGGCTGCTCATCAGTATGCGTCCGACCACGGTTGTCAGGTGATGATCCTCGGCACCCAGATGAATAACAAGCGGGCGCAGCGTGTGTATGAGCATCTCGGCTACCTCAAGGTGCGCCCGTACCGATTCGACGGGTTGAACGTCGAGTATGCGCTGTGGACAAACGGGTGTCCGATCGGTGCTTTCAAAAGGAAAACGCAATATGCGTTGAGAAGGGTCAGATTGTGGACGAAGAAGTAAGGCACCCGGCCGCAGCGCGCCCGAAGCGGGCCGCGTCTGTGTGACAGGACCTTCCGGGGCCGTCCCGCATCAGCGGGACGACCCCGCTTATCGTACCTGCGATCCATAAGGAGGTGTTTTCTGATGGATATGAACAAAGTACGTTCCGTTTTTCCCGGTGACGGGGAGAACGGTGAAACCGAGCTGACGAGGGGCATCCTCGTCAGCATGATCACGAGGGATGACGACGAGCAGGCTGTCGAGGACAGCCTTGACGAGCTGTCCCGCCTGCTGGATACCGCCGGCGGCACGACCGTCGCCCGCATGGTGCAGACGAAGGACACGCCAGACCCCCGGACGCTCATCGGTTCCGGCAAGGTGAAGGAACTGGCCGAGCTGTGCCGGAACAACGACGTGACGCTCGTCGTGTTCGACTGCGATCTCACGCCGGTCCAGATCCGCAACCTCGAGGACGACATCGACGTCGACGGCCTGCGCGTCATCGACCGGTCCATGCTCATCCTTGACATTTTCGCGCTGCACGCCGTTACCGCCGAGGGAAAGCTGCAGGTCGAGCTGGCTCAGCTGCAGTACACGGCCCCCCGCCTGACCGGCCACGGTACCGAGATGTCCCGTCTGGGCGGCGGCATCGGCACACGCGGTCCCGGTGAATCCAAGCTCGAAAGCGACCGCCGCCACATGAAGCGCCGCATCGACGCGCTCAAGGCCGAGCTGGAGGTCGTTGAGAAGAACCGCCGCACCATGCGCGCGTCGCGCGACAAGAGCGGCGTCCCGAAGGTCGCCATTGTCGGCTACACCAACGCGGGCAAGTCCACCCTGCTCAACACGCTGACCGGCGCGGGCATCCTCGCACAGGACAAGTTGTTCGCCACGCTCGACCCGACCACCCGTAAGTTCTCGCTCCCCGGCGGGGAGTCCATCCTGCTGACCGACACCGTCGGCTTCATCCGCAAGCTGCCGCACCATCTGGTCAGCGCCTTCAAGTCCACGCTGGAGGAGGCGGCCTTTGCCGATATCATCCTACTCCTCATGGACGCGTCCGATCCCCACTGCGCCGAGCAGCTCACCGTCACCGAGGACCTTTTGACCGAACTCGGGGCGGGCGGAAAGCCGACGCTGTACGTCTTCAACAAGTGCGACCGCGAAGCGTGCGATACCGTCGGACTCATGCGTGTCGTATCCGAGCGCTTCCGCGGAGAGGACGTTGACCGCAAGGCCGTCTACATCTCCGCTCTGACCGGTGAGGGCTGCGACGAGCTGGCGGCGGCACTCGAATCCATCATTCGCCGGGGCAAGCGGCGCGTGACCTTTATCATCCCGAACGAGAAGGCCGGTGCGCTGTCCAAGTTGTACAGTGAGAAGGCGTCCGTCGAAAACGTCGAGTACGGAGACGAGGCTGTCACCGTGACCGCCGTCGTGGATGATCGCGTATACGGCCTGATGAAGCAGTTTGACCCCGACTACACGCCGCCCGCGGAGGACTATTGATATGGAGTATTGGGATCTGACCGATGAAAAGCGCCGCCCGCTGGGGATCACGCATCCGCGCGGACGGCAGTACCCCATGCCCGAAGGCACCTTCCACACGGTGGTCATGGTGCTGACCGTGGACGCGGACGGACATCTGCTGATCACGCGCCGTTCCCCGAACAAGGGGATGTACCCCGGCTGCTGGGAAACGACCGGCGGCTCCGGCATTGCGGGCGAGGACAGTCTGACCTCCGCCCGGCGCGAGCTGCGTGAGGAGACCGGTCTTGAGGCTTCTCCGGAGGAGATGGTGCTGCTCGGCACCGTCCGGGAGCCGTCTGCCTTCATGGATATTTACCTGTACCGTTTTCCGGGCCGCGGGGAGAATGCGGACGTCGTCCTGCAGGACGGCGAAACCGACGCATTCCGGTGGATCACCTTCCGGACCTTTGATACGATCCTGCAGCGCGGGCTGATCCCGCCGCCCGTGGCGATGCGGTACGGTGCCGTCCGGCGCAAGCTCGTCCGCCTTATCGGCAAGCAATTCTGGCGCACGGACGAAGCGCTTCCCGACGATCTCTCCGCCTGTCCCGCGCGCAATCCGGGGGTGAAGGCATGAGCGCCGCAGACAGCGCCCGGCTGTATACCACGATCGAGGGTGAGGGCTGCGGCGAGTACGAGGACAGAAAGTCGATTTTCATCGCCCATGCCGTTCCGGTCAAGTCGGAGGAGGAAGCACTGGCATACGTCAAGGGCAAGCAGAAGGAATTCTATGACGCGTCGCACAACGTCTGGGCCTACCGGCTCGGGAACGACACGGCGGCGCGGTATTCCGACGACGGCGAGCCGGGCGGAAGCTCTGGGCTGCCGACGCTGGAGGCTATCCGCAAAAGCGGTGCGACCGACTGCGTGGTCGTCGTTACCCGCTATTTCGGCGGCACGCTGCTGGGTGTGGGCGGGTTGATCCGTGCTTACTCCGCCGCCGCGAAGCTGGCGCTGGAGGATGCGCATATCATCACCTACGAGCGGTATGCCGTGTTGAACGTCGTCGTTTCTTATGCCGACTATCAGAAGCTGCTGCCGGAATGGCCCCGCTTCGGCGTCATCACGGACGCGCAGGACTTCGCGGACAAGGTTACGCTGACGCTGGCCGTCAAGTCCGCCGATGCGGACGCGCTCCTTGCCCGCGTGCGGGAGCTGACCGCCGGCCGCTGTGTGCCTGAGGTCACGGGTGAGAGGTATGATTACAGGTAGAATTATTGTGGGGCGCTGCCCCACGCCCCGCTCAAGGACTTCTTGAAAGAAGTCCTTGAGAATCTCAAGGCATCACCGCACAATGATGACGGTGCAGATGCGCCGTCAGAAATTTCGTCAG
>JAKSPU010000043.1 GCA_024404505.1 Clostridia bacterium | reverse complement strand
AATAAAATATTCCCCCCGCCCGTGGGGCGGGGGGTCAGGGGGGTGGGGAAAAAAGTCTTGCAGAACATCCGGCGATGCGGAAACGCCCGGTTTCCGGCGTCAAAGCGCCGGTCTTCCTCTATTCCCCGCGCACGGGAAGAGGGTGGGGGGGCAGGGGAAGCGTAAAAATAAGGAGCGCGAAGCCTTCCGTAGACCCGGAAATGTAAACAAAATGTAAATTCACGCAAACCCTATTGCATTTCGGACGGTGATATAATATAATATGTACAGTGGTGGAAAGTGGTGCGAAGTGTGGAACTTTGGAGCAATTTTCAACCAGAGTACCGTAGGGTAACTTCAGTGAAAGGAGGACTTGCGTATGCTTACCGGCGAATACAGACATAATGTTGACCCGAAAAACAGATTGTTCATCCCGGCAAAACATCGTGAAGAATTGGGGAATTCCTTCATGATCGTGAAGGACGTGCGCGGTCCGCGCCTGAAAATCTACTCTATGGGCGCATGGGAGGCATACATAGCTCCCATTCGCAGTCAGGAACGCAGGCTGGCTGAGGCCGCTTTGCGATTTTTACATAAAGATGCCGTCACGGCAGAGCCGGATTCGCAGGGCCGCGTGGTCCTGACGCCTACGCTGCTTGCCTATGCAGGCATCAAAAAAGAGGCTGTCATCATCGGATGCGCCGACTACGCCGAGATCTGGGATGCCGAGCAGTACGACCGTGAAATGGCCGCTGAGGATCCCGAGGCGCTTCGTGCTGCGCTTGAAGCGCTCGGCCTGTGATGCAGGACAATGAATTGACCGGAATGACGGGGGACATCGCCGCCCCCCTTCATTTTTCTCATAGATCGGTGCTGCTCGATGAGTGCATCGAGGGGCTTGCCATCAAACCGGACGGGATCTACGTCGACGGGACGGCAGGCGGCGGCGGACATTCCTTTGAGATCGCCCGTCGGCTGACACCGGGGCAGGGAAGGCTCATCGCCATCGATCAGGACGAGGCCGCGATCCGCGCGGCGTCCGAGCGGCTGGCGCCCCTCGGGGACCGCTTTACAGTGGTCCGCAGCAACTTCTGCCGCATCGCTGACGTGTGCGGGGAGCTGGGCATCGACCGTATCGACGGCGTGCTGCTGGATTTAGGGGTAAGTTCATACCAGCTCGATACCCCTGAGCGCGGATTTTCCTATATGGCGGACGCGCCGCTGGATATGCGGATGGACGACCGTCAGACCAAAAGTGCGTACGACGTGGTCAACACGTACGATGAAGCCGATCTGCGGCGTATCCTGTTCGACTACGGAGAAGAAAAGTTCGCGGCACGCATTGCCGAGAGGATCGTGCGGACCCGCGAGGAACACCCGATAGAGACGACCGGTGAGCTGTCCGAGCTGATCAAGTCTGCGATCCCGGCCAAGGCCCGCGAGGGCGGACACCATCCCGCCAAGCGGTCGTTCCAGGCGATCCGCATCGAGGTCAACGGCGAGTTGGACGTCATCCGGCCCGCACTGGAGGGGGCGCTCAAGCTGCTGAATCCCGGCGGACGCATGGCGGTCATCACCTTCCATTCGCTGGAGGACAGGCTGGTCAAGCAGACCTTTGCCGACATGGCGTCCGGATGCACCTGCCCGAAGAGTCTGCCGGTATGTGTGTGCGGGAAAAAGCCGCAGATCCGGCAGGTCAACAAAAAACCCATTCTCCCCTCCGACGAGGAGCTGGAGGTCAATCCCCGATCCCGAAGCGCCAAGCTCCGGGTGGCGGAAAAGCTGTAACGGATCCCTTCCGGCACCGGCCGGCGGGATGGTCCGTATCTCTACGAAAGGAGTCAGCGGTATATGAATCAGGAATACGATCGCCGTGAGTCGCCATCCGGCCGCGTGTCCGTCCGCATGAACGGCGGCAAGAGCAGCGCGAGATACGTCCGCGAAAGTGAACTGACCGAAGCCGAACGCCGCCGCAAAGACGCGGAAACAGGCGACACCGACAACAGGTACATAGAAATGCTCTGTGACCGGTACCGTGACCGCGGGATCGTCGGCAGAGCCCATGCCGACGCAGTCCGGCAGCAGAAGCAGGAGGCGCTCACGAAGGCGCAGACCCCCGGTGCTTACGTCATGGCGGAGCAGCTCTCCCGCACGGACGGGATGGATCAGTACCGCAGCGGCGTGCAGAACGGCAGACGGTACATGACCGTTGCAGATTACGATCACTACTATCATGACCAGCGTGACTTCCGGTTCCCGGAGCGCCGTGCCGTCGGTACGATGACAGGACGCCATGATCCGGCAGAGCTGCTGGCAGAAACACCGGCTGTAACGGCGGAGGTACTTCCGCCAAAAAAAGCCGGTTGGCTTACTGATACGGACAAGCTCCCCGCATTCGTGAAAAGATGGCTCGGAAAACCCTTTTTCCGGCGTCTCAACGAGTGGGCGGGTGAGACCTTCCCGCGGGAGAATCACATGGTCAAGGCTGACAGAAAGCCCCATGCGATCCCTGCCGGTGTGGTAGCAGGGCTTGTCGTCGTTGCCGTGTCCATGTCCCTGGTCATCAGCGGAACGGTATTGGTAAGCCAGTCCACACGGGAAGTCAGCGAACTCAAGGATACTCTGGCTGAAGCACAGGCGATCAGGAGCGAGTTGTCCGATCAGCTGGATCTGAAAAACGATCTGCTCGGTATCAAGGACATCGCGGTGGATCAGCTCGGCATGGTCGGAGAGGAGTATCTGACCGGGCAGTATCTTGACAGCCGTCAGGACGATTATCTGGAGGTCTACGGAGACGGCACCGAGCGGGAGCAATCCGGCTGGGCTGCCATCCTGAGTGCCTTCGGCTTCGGCCGCGACTGAGCGTACAGCAAACAACGGAAGCATAAAAATAAGCCATACGGCATACCCTGTGGATAGGCGCTACGTCCCGGCGGTATCCGTGCGTGAAAGATAGGATCGGGCGGCGTGACGTTTCACCGCCGGACAGCGTGGAAACGCTCCGGCTCGTGCGTCAGGCCGCCCGTTCTGTCATCAAAAAAGAAAAATCGGGAAGAGGACGCCCGCTTCCCGGAAAGGAGTCCCGCGATACCCATGAAACGAAAGGAAAAGCTGTCTGCCGACCGGAAGCCGGCGAAAAAGACACGGAAGGACCGCATAAAAGCATCCGAAAAGGCGGAGGTCAGACTCGACCCCATCGCGCCGGCATCGGAAACCGCCGTGTTGCATCCCGTAGACACCGGCACGCTCAAGCGTGCGTCGCTCTTATGGATCATCATGATCGCGGGATTCGTGTACCTGCTCATCCGCATCCTGCTACTGCAGACGGCGGGCTACGACAAGTACCAGAACAAGGTGCTGAATCAGTTGACGACCGAGTCGACGGTCAAGGCGGAGCGCGGCAAGATCTACGATACCAACCGTTCGGTGCTGGCCACCAACGTGACGACCTATCGTGTGTTCATTTCCCCGAAAACCATCATGAATTACTCACAGGAGCAGGGCGTGAAGTACGACGAGATGATCGCCGAGGGTCTTTCCGCCATCCTCGACACGACGTACGAGAACGTCATGAAGCAGACGACCTACACCAAGTACCTTGACCGTACGATCGCCCGCGAGGTGAACGAGGACACGGCGGCTCTGGTGGAGGCGTTCATCGACGAGAACAAGCTGCACAACATGATCTTCCTGCAGGCGGGCAGCACGCGGTACTATCCGCACGGCACGATGGCGTGTCACGTCATCGGCTTCACGACGTCGGACGGCACGGGTGCTTACGGACTGGAGCTTCAGTACGACGATATCCTCGCCGGGACGAACGGCCGGTACATCACGGCACGCGATTCCCACGGAAACGAGATGCCCTACGAGTATCAGAGCTACATAGAGCCGGCCGGCGGACACTCCATCGTCACGACACTGGACACCTACGTCCAATCGGTGGTGGAGGAGCAGATCGCGCAGACGTACATCGAATCCAAGGGCCAGAACCGGGCGCTCGGCATCGTGATGGACGTCAACACGGGAGGCATCCTCGGTATGGCCGTGTACCCTGCCTTCGACCTGAACGACCCGCGGACGCTGAACGAGGACAGCCGGACGGTGCTGGAAAAGAGCGGCTACGCAGAGGACAGCAGCGAGTATCTGGCGCTGAAGCAGGAGCTGCAGCTGACCATGTGGTCCAACAAGGCGGTCACGGAGGCTTATATGCCGGGCTCGACCTTCAAGATGGTGACGGCGTCTATGGCCTACGAGGAGGATCTCGTCGTGGACAACGAGCGCTTCTACTGTCCGGGCTACTACGTCGTCAACGGCATCACGATCCATTGCCATAAGACGACCGGCCACGGGTCGCTGACCTTCGCGGAGGGCATCCAGCAATCCTGCAACCCGGTGCTGATGATGATGGGCCTGCGGATCGGACGCGATAGGTTTTACAAGTATTTCAAATCCTTCGGCTATCTTGAAAAGACGGGCATCGATCTGCCGGGAGAGGGCGTGAGCATCTTCTACACGCCGGACAGCTTCAAGGAGCTGGATCTGGCGACAGCCTCGTTCGGTCAGAACTTCAAGATCACGCCCATCCAACAGATCACGGCCGTGGCCGCGGTCGCCAACGGAGGCTACCTCGTGACGCCGCATCTCCTCAAGGAGGAGCTGGACAGCGACGGGAACGTGGTGAAGAGTTACGAGACGAACATTCGGCGTCAGGTGATCTCAACGGAGACGGCGCGGACACTGGCCAAGATATTGGAGGAGGGTGTCGCGGGCGACGGCGGCGCGAAGAACGCCTATGTGGCGGGCTATCGCGTGGCGGCCAAGACGGGTACCTCCGAAAAGGTGGATAAAAAGGACGCGAGCGGGAGAGAATACTACGTTTGCTCCTGCGTCGGCTTTGCTCCTGCGGATGATCCGCAGGTCGCGGTGCTGATCCTCGTCGACGAGCCGACAGCCGGTGTGCTGTACGGCAGCTACGTGGCGGCTCCCTACGTCGCCAACGTCATGGAGGCGATCCTGCCTTACCTCGGCGTGGAGGCGCGGTATACAGACAAGGAACTGGCGAATCTCGCGCTGACCGTGCCGTCCTACGAGAGCTGGACGGCGAGTCTCGCGGAGCAGTACGCCCGCGCCGCCGGCTTTGACGTGGAGATCCGCGGCGAGGGCAGCTACGTCCGGTCACAGTCTCCGGCTGCCGGCGTGAAGGTGGAATCCGCCCGCGCCAAACTGATCTTCTATACCGAAAAGAGCATGGAGCATACGACGGTCAAGGTCCCCGACCTGCTCGGCAAGACCGCTGTCGCCGCGAATGAAACGCTGGCCAACCGCCGGTTGAACATCCGCGTCCTCGGGACCAACAATTATCTGTCCGGCACCGGCGCGGTGGCTATCAAGCAGGATCCCGCTCCCGGAACGGAGGTCGAGGCCGGAACGGTCGTGACCGTCACCTTCCGGAGCAAGGACGATCCGGAGTGATCCGGAACTAACAATCGGTTTCATATGATTCAGGACGTTGAAACGATTTCCCCCTATCTGTATTCAGGAGGTACGGTATGTCAACGTCCGCAACCCTCGGCGCACTGTGCGCCGAAGCCGGTCTTTCCTGCCCCGAAGGGGCAGCGGAGACCCTGATCCAAGGCGGTACCTGCGATTCACGCCGCGTTCGTCCGGGGTGGCTGTTCATCGCCGTTCCCGGGATGCACTGCGACGCGCGGAACTTCATTCCCGACGCACGGCGGGCCGGAGCCGCGGCGGTCGTCACCGCAGACGGACCTGCGCCCGAAGCCGGTATCCCGGTCGTAAATACGAGCGACGTCCGAAGGGCCGCCGCGTACCTGTTCGACGCGTGGTACGGGCATCCCGGACGGCGTCTGCGCCTCGTCGGCATCACGGGGACCAACGGCAAGACCTCGACCGCGTGTATGCTGACGCACATCCTCCGCGCGGCGGGAGAACCGGTCGGCATGATCGGCACGCTGGGGTACACGCTGCCGCGGGGCGTAAGCGACGGGCCGGACGGTCCGATCCTGCCGGCAGACAAACGGGCGGCGATGACCACGCCCGACCCCGAAGAGCTGTACGCGATCCTCGACCGCATGGCGTCGGGAGAGGGGAAAACTCCGATCGTGGTGATGGAGGTGTCCTCGCACGCGCTGGCGCTCGGCAAGGTCGCACCGCTGCGCTTTGACGTCGGCGTGTTCACAAATCTGTCGCCGGAGCATCTGGATTTTCACGGGACGATGGAGAACTACTGTGCGGCCAAGGCACAGTTGTTCCGTCAGGCGGACGTCGGCGTGATCAACGGCGACGATGCCTGCGGCAGCCGGCTTCCCACCGACGTGCGCGGACCGGCCCGGTGGCTGATCTGCCGCAGCGGCGTCACAGCACGGCGGGCGGATACCCCCTGCCCGGACGGCTGCTGCGACCGGTACGATGCGGGGCAGATCAGAAGCCTCGGCCTTGCGGGCGTGGAGTACAGGCTGGTGTCGCCCGCGGCCCGTCTGCGGATCCGTTGTCCCGTGCCGGGAGATTTCACCGTGTCCAACTCGCTGGAGGCCGCAGCCGCAGCGCTGGCGCTGGGGGTGTCCCCCGTGACGGTCAAGGAGGCGCTGGCCTGCTTCCCGGGCGTTCCGGGCCGCATGGAGCGGATCCCGGTCCGGGCGGATTTCTCGGTGTTCATCGATTATGCCCACACGCCGGACGCGCTGGAGAAGCTGCTCTTGACATTCCACCGTGCGATGGAAGCGGAACAGGGCAGGGAGCGGGGACGGATCATCCTGCTGTTCGGCTGCGGCGGAGACCGTGACCGCGAGAAGCGCAAGGTCATGGCCCGCATCGCGTCCGCTATGGCGGACGTGACCGTGATCACGTCGGACAACAGCCGCAGCGAGGATCCGGACGCGATCATAGCGGAGATCCTCAAGGGCATCGACAAGGAAAGCGAATATACCGTGATCCCGGACCGCGCCGAGGCGATCCGCTGGGCGATGCATCATGCGCGGTCCGGCGACGTGGTGCTGTTGTGCGGGAAGGGACACGAAACGTATGAGATAGACCGCACGGGCCGCCACCCGTTCGACGAGAGGCGCATCGTGCGCGAGGTTGTGGAGAGCCGGACGGACTGACCACAGGGACAGACCCTGTCATGAAAGAAGGGATTGCTGCATGAAAATAAAAATAAGCCGGGGACCGCTGTCCCTGTCGGAGCTGGCCTCGTGGATCGGCGGCAAGCTCGTCTTGCACGGATATGACCGCGCTCCCGCCGTGGACAGCGTCTGCACCGATTCCCGTGAGGTCGGTCCTGGGACTTTGCTCTGCGCCATCCGCGGGGAGCGCGTGGACGGCCACCGTTTCCTTGCGGGCGCCTGCATGGCCGGATGCGGCAGCTTCCTTTGCGAGCGCATCCCGCCGGAGCTGTCCGCGTCGGACGCGCCGTGGGCAGCCCTCGTCGTGCCGGACACCGTTGCGGCGCTGGCTCCGCTGGCAGCCGCCTACCGTCGGACGTATCTGCCGTCCCTCTGCGCGGTCGGCGTTACGGGCAGCGTGGGCAAGACCTCGACGAAGGAGCTGTGCGCCGACATCCTGTCCGTCGGTGCGCCGACCTTTTGCCGTGAGGGCAATTTCAACTCCGTGATCGGGCTGCCGCTGTCCGTTATGGAGATCGATCCCTCCTGCCGCCGTGCGGTGCTGGAAATGGGCATGAGCGCCCGCGGTGAGATATCCGCCATGACGTCCGCCGTCCGGCCCGATATCGCCCTTATCACCAACGTCGGGTCCTCCCATCTTGAGCATCTCGGGACCCGTGAGAATATCGCCCGCGCCAAGCTGGAGATCCTGGAGGGCGTCCGCTCCGGAGGATACCTGCTGGTCCCCGGTGACGAGCCGCTGATCGACCGCGTGCTGCCCGAGGTCAGCCGTCCCGACGTGACCGTGTGGCGCGTGTCTGCCGTCCGTCCCGACGCCGATGTGTTCATTGACCGGGTCCGGCTCGGCACCGCGGACAGCCGCTTCGACCTGACCCTGCCCGACGGGCAGGGAGGCCGCCGGACGTTGTCCGATCTCTGCGTGCCGGCTCTCGGAGCGCATATCGTGTACAACGCCTCTCTTGCTGTGACCGCGGGTATTCTGGCCGGGATCGATGAAGCCGATATCCGCGCAGGTCTTTCGCTCTACCGTCCCGCCGCGCTGCGGCAGGCGGTGACGAGACTGCCGGGGATTACGCTGTTTGAGGATTGTTACAACGCCGCGCCCGAATCCATGCGCGCCGCGCTGGACGTGCTGGGGACGCTGGCGGGACAAGCCGGAACGAGCCGCCGCGTGGCCGTTTTGGGCGATATGCGCGAGCTGGGTGCCGATACGGTATCCATGCATCGCCGCACAGGTGCGTACTGCGTAGAAAAGGGCGTGGATATCCTCGTGACGGTCGGCGCTTTAGGCGCCGAGATCGCACAGGGCGCACAGGCCGCCGGAATGACGCCCGACCGGGTGACGGTGCTGTATCCGGACGGCGGAGAACCCGATCCTGCCGTCATCGCGGACGCCGCGGAAGCACGGCTGCTGCCCGGGGATATCGTGCTGTTCAAGGCCAGTCGGGCGCTGGCGCTGGAGCGCGTGTCCGGGCTGCTCAAAGCACGTTTTGACCGAAAATAACAGAACAGACATATCAGGAGTGAGATCAAAATGGAAGAATTGAAAACGATCTGTCTGACGGGCGGCGCAGCCGCGGCTGCTGCTCTGATCCTGACGGTGGCCTGCGGATTTATCCTGCTGCCGATCCTGCGGCATTTCAAGCTCGGACAGCCGATCAAGGAGCAGGCGCTGACGTGGCATAAGACCAAGGAGGGTACGCCCACGATGGGCGGGTTGTCCTTCGTACTGCCGTTCCTGCTCTGCGCGGCGGGATACGCCGTGTACATCGGCCTCACGGGAGAGGCGAAGACCCTGATCCCGTTCGCGCTGACGATCCTGTTCGCGGTCGGCAACAGCGCCATAGGCTTTATCGACGACTATTGCAAGCTTATCCGCAAGTCCAACGACGGCCTGTCGGAGATCCAGAAGCTGGTGCTGCAGCTGGTCCTGTGCGGCGCGTACCTCGCCATGATGCGGGCGACGGGCCACCTTGAGACCGCGCTGCATATCCCGTTCATCGACTATGACGTCGAGCTGTCATGGCTTGCCTATCCCGTGTACCTCATCGTCATGACGGGCTTTGTCAACGCCACCAACCTGACGGACGGCCTTGACGGTCTTGCCTCCTCGGTCTGCGCCGTCGTGGTGCTGTTCATTACGGTGTGTGCGGTCAGAACGGGTACGGCAGACGTCTGCGTCCTGTCCGCGGTGTTGTTCGGCTGCATGATCGGCTTCCTTGTGTTCAATCACAATCCCGCCCAGATGTTCATGGGCGACACGGGCTCGCTGTTCCTCGGCGGCGTCATCATGGGCTGCGCGGTCATGATGAACCAACTGCTGCTGTTCGTGCTGGCCGGCTTCGTATTCGTGATCGATATGCTGACGAGCCTTCTGCAGACCACTTACTTCAAGCTGTCGCACGGCAAGCGGCTGTTCCCCATCGCGCCCATCCACCACAGCTTTGAGAAGTGGGGCTGGAGCGAGAATCAGATCGTCGCGCTGTTTGCCGGCGTGAGCGTCCTGTTCTGCGTGCTGGCGTACTTCGGTCTCTGACCGTCCGCACGCCGCACCGTCATAAATGAAAAGGAAGGGAGGGAGCCCCCATGCGCATATACCCGAAGCCGGACGGACCGGAAGACGAAAAAAGCCGGGATCAGGTCAGCGAAGCGCCGGAGCGGGCTGACGGGAAAACCGTGCAGCGCACGCCGTCAGACGTACTCAAAGACGAGAAACAACCGGAATGGAAGCCCCGTCCCGTAAAAGGCCGCGGCTGGTCCACGCTGGACAAGGCGGGCGACTGGATCGACGAGAAGACCGAGCCGAACGACCCGATCTACACCGAGCCGATCCATAAAAAGCAGACCGCGCTCATGGAGGCCGACTACACGCTGGTCAAGGGCCCCATCGACACGCCGTTTTTGCTGATCGTGTGTGCGCTGGCCGTTTTCGGCGCGGTCATGGCTTACTCCGCAAGCTCGGTCTACGCGTCCCAATACCACGACGACAGCGCGTACTACGTCAAACGCCATATCCTCTACCTGCTGCTTGCCTTCGCGGTGACCGCCGTGTTCGTCATCAAGGCCCGCCCGTGGTTCTGGCGGATGTTCGGCGTGGTGACCTACGCCGTGTCGGTCGTGCTGCTGCTCCTCGTGCTTGTCATCGGCTCGAGCTACGGCTCGGGCGCGACGCGCTGGATCCAGATCGGTCCGCTGTCGCTGCAGCCCTCGGAGATCGCCAAGATGTCCGTCATCCTCGTCATCGCGCTCATCATGACCAAGTATGAAAAGCAAATCGCGCTCAAGCAGAAGTTCGGCGGCTCGTTCGTGTACGGCGTGCTGTACCCCATGTGCACATTCGGACTGATCTGCGGCCTCGTCATGCTGGAGCATCATCTGTCCGGCATCATCATCATCGGCCTGCTCGGCATCGTGACCATGTACCTCGGCGGGACGGACAAGAAATGGTTCTTCATCATCTTCGGCGTGGGCATCGTCGCGGTGCTGGCGGTGCTGCTCGTGTCCGACTACGCGCAGACCCGTGTCACGACGTGGCTGAACATCGACGCCGTCGACCCGCTCGGCGCGGCTTGGCAGACCCTGCAGGGCCTGTACGCGATCGGCTCCGGCGGCTTCTTCGGCGTCGGACTCGGCAACAGCCGCCAGAAGTTCGGCTATGTGTCGCAGCCGCAGAACGACTTCATTTTCACCATCATCTGCGAGGAGCTGGGCTTTATCGGCGCGCTGCTCGTGGTCATCCTGTTCGGCCTGCTGATCTGGCGCGGCTTCCGCATCGCGTCCAAGGCGCCGGACAAATTCTGCGCGCTGACCGTTTACGGCCTGACCGCGAAGGTCGCGCTGCAGACCATCCTCAATATCGCGGTCGTGACCAATTCCATGCCCAACACGGGCATTTCGCTGCCGTTCTTCTCGTCCGGCGGCACGTCACTTATGCTTCAGATCTTTGAAATGGGCATTATTCTGAACATATCAAGGTATTCCTACGAAAAACGGTAATTCCTTCAAATACCGTCTTGACAGCGGGTCCCGACAAGTTGTATAATACTATAGGGCGGCTCTAAAAATTCATCGCACGGTGAATCGGCGGAATATTTTCCGCCATTCGTCACAAAAATCCTTCGTATAGGATAAACTATACGCGCGGATTTTTGTTTAGACTGACGAAAAATCTTCTCGCCGCTCCCCGCACGCTGAATATTTAGAGACGCCCTATAATAAGTTGATCGAGAGGGAGGGTATCCGTATGAAAATACTGCTGACCGGCGGAGGCACCGCCGGACACGTCAATCCTGCGTTGGCCATGGCGGAGACCTTCCGCCAGCACGATCCGGACACGGAGATCCTGTTTGCCGCGTCCGCTCAGCCGAACGACAAAGCAGGGGACCTTGTCCCCAAGGCCGGGTATGAGCTGACCGGTCTGCATATCCGGGGCCTGCGCCGCCCCGTGTATCATCCGTCCAATCTGGCGCTGCCGTTCCTCATGATCCGGTCGAGGCATGAGGCACGGAAGCTGATCCGGGACTTCAAGCCGGATCTGATCATCGGCACCGGCGGATACGCCTGCTGGCCGGTGGTGGCAGAGGGAGCCCGCATGGGCATCCCGACCGCCGTACACGAATCCAACGCCCTGCCGGGCAAGGCCATAACCAAGGTGAAGAAGCAAGTGGACCGTATCTTCATCAACTTCCCGGATACGGCGAAGCGGCTCGGCATGGAGCATGATCCCAAGGTCATCCGCGTCGGCAATCCGCATATGCCGGGCTTTGCCACGGTCGACCGCGCCGCCGCCCGCCGGACGCTGGGGCTGCGCGACGACGAGCTGTGTATTCTTGCCTTCGGCGGCTCGCTGGGCGCGGAGGCTGTCAACGACGCCATGGTCAGTCTGGAGGCGAACGTCGCCGCGTCCCGTCCCGGCGTCGTGGTCTTCCACGGCACGGGCAAGCGCGACTATGACCGCACGCTGGCCGCACTGCGTGCCGCAGGCGCGGACGGCTGTCCGCGCATCTGCCTCATGGATTATATCTACGATATGCCCGTCCGTATGGCGGCAGCCGATCTCGTCATCAGCCGTGCCGGCGCGATGACCATATCCGAGTTGGCGCTGCTGGGCAAAGCCGCCGTGCTGGTCCCGTCTCCCTATGTGGCGGACAATCACCAGCTGAAAAACGCCATGGCTTTGCACGAGGCGGGAGCCGCACGGTACGTCGAGGAGCAGGAGCTGCCCGCGGGGGCGCTGTCCCGGGTCGTTGACGAGCTGCTGACGGACGCGGACACACGCCGCCGGATGGGAGAGGCGGTCAAAGCGGGCTTTGCCTGCCCGGACGCCAATGAAATCATGTATCGGGAGATGCTGAAGCTATGTCAGAGCAAGTAAAGAAACGGAGAACGTCCATATACAAGCGTGATCCGTGGGAAATGGGGAAGGGAAAGCACCCCGTGCGGGAGTGTCTGCCGGAGCTGTTCCGCCCCGCTGCCTCCTATGAGGATAAATTCTCGCAGGAGAGCGGCTTCGGGACGGGCGAGTCCTCCATATTCCGCCTGCGGGTCCGCCGACTGTGCAAAAGGGCTATATTTTGGCTGCTGATCCTGGCGCTGATCCTCGGCGCCGCTGCCGCGGCAACGCTGGCGTGGAAGGTGCAGACGGTCGCTGCCGACGATACGGCCCGTTATGCCGGCGCGGATCTGATCGATGCCTCCGGCGTGACAGCCGGTGACATAATGCTGGGCATTGACGGTGACGCCGTCGAAAGCCGCCTGCGTACGGCCTATCCGCTGATCGCGCACGTCAGGATAAAGCGCAGCCTCGGCGGACAGGTGACCGTCATCGCCGAGGAGGAGCAGCGTGTCTACTACACGCAGCATTACATGAATTACTACCTCATTTCCGGCGAGACGATGGAGGTCCTGTACGTGGATTCCACGCCCGAAATGTGGAGCTCGGTGGACGCCGTGTACGTCGGTCTGCCGGAGGAAGCGCGTCTGCGCCGCGGCGAGAAGCTGACCTACGAGTATCTGCCCTATCCCGGCGAGAACGCCGGTCAGGAGATTTCCACCTACGACGTCCGCTCGGATAATCCCGCGAAGGAATTCGCCTACATCGCGAAGGTGCTGGACGCCGTCATGGAGTCGCCGTTCGGTCCCCGCGTCACCGGGATCGAGCTTTCCGACAAGTACGATATCTGGTTCGTGATGGACGGGCATATCCGGATCGTACTCGGAAATGACAGAGATATCGACGTCAAGCTGCAGAATGCGGCCCAAACGCTCAGCGGGAAGGACCTCTCCGTCAGGGCGTCGGTCGACGCCTCTGCACCGGATAAAGTGACCTATCAGGAGAAAGCGGATCTCGTGCTGCCCGAATGGGCGGATTGACCGGCCCCGGAGGCTGAAAACAGCCGAAAACAGCCGGAAACGGCGGAATATCCACCGCAAAATTGTTAACAAATCATAAAATTTTGAAAAAGGCTATTGCTTTTTTTCTTGAATCGGTTTATTATATAAGAGTATAAAATTCCCATGTTATGCGATGGGATACGCGTCGGCCCGGCAGAGGGCGGCCCGTGAATGAGAAAAAGAAACCTACATAGGGAGGAAAGAAAAAATGTCCAGCAATTTGACCTTTGAACATGACGACAGCACCTCTTCCAACGTCAGCATCAAGGTGATCGGCGTCGGCGGAGGCGGCAACAATGCCGTCAACCGTATGATCAGCTCCAACATCAAGGGCGTGGAGTTCGTGGCCATCAATACGGATATTCAGGTATTGAATAAATCCGATGCCGGCGTCAAACTCGCCATCGGTCAGAAGCTGACCAACGGCCGCGGCGCAGGCGCCAAGCCCGAGATCGGCGCACAGGCCGCCGAGGAATCCACCGAGGACATCAAGCGGATCCTGAAGGATGCCGACATGGTGTTCGTGACCGCCGGTATGGGCGGCGGCACCGGTACCGGTGCGGCTCCCGTCGTAGCCCGCCTTGCCCGTGAGGAGGGTGTGCTGACCGTCGGTATCGTGACCAAGCCCTTCGCTTTTGAGGGTACCCGCCGTATGGATCAGGCCCTCAAGGGTATCGCCGAGTTGGCTCAGTACGTCGATTCTCTGATCGTCATCCCCAACGAGCGTCTGGGTCAGATGCCCGATATGCCCCGCATCACCGCCAAGAACGCGTTCTCGATGGCTGATGACGTGCTGGCACAGGGTACCCGCTCCATCTCCGATCTGATCAATGTCTCCGGCTTCATCAACCTCGACTTCGCGGACGTTTCTTCCGTCATGAAGAACGCCGGCTGCGCTCACATGGGCGTCGGCTACGGTGAAGGCAAGGACAAGGCCGAGGAGGCTGCCCGCGCCGCTATTTACAGCCCGCTGATGGAGTCCTCCATCTCCGGCGCACGCGGCATCCTGATCAACGTGGTCGCCTGCTCCGACATCAGCCTGGACGACGTGACCGCTGCCTCCAACCTGATCGCGCAGGAAGCAGCTCCCGATGCAAACGTCATCTGGGGTCTGTCCTATGACGACGAGATGGAGGACGCTATGCGTATCACCATCATCGCTACCGGCTTCGATAAGAATCCGCCCAAGCCCGTCAAGCCTGCCAAGCCCGCCGAGACGGCTGCAGAAGTCGTCGAGGAGAAGAAGGCTCCCGTGGCAGAGCCCGTCGTTGAGGAGAAGCCCGCCGCCAAGCCCGTTTCTTCCTCCGGTGAGAAGGCCAGAGCTGCAGCTGACGAGCTGGATCAGCTCATGAACAAGTACCGTATCTGAGGCAGGTGCAAACAGCCGGCAACTCGTTACTGGAATTGAAAGAATTGTCATAAAATTTTACTTTTTTTCAAATTGGTATTGACAAATCGGGTGCTTGGCTGTATAATGTTAGCAAATGTGCAGAAAATGCACAGAATTTGAAGTTGAGGTATCACATGTACACTGACAAGACTTTGGTCTGCAAGGATTGCGGACGGGAATTCGTTTTTTCTGCCAGCGAGCAGGAGTTCTACGCTGAGAAGGGCTTCGAGAATGAGCCCCAGAGATGCCGCGATTGCCGCGCTGCCCGTAAGGCAAGCCGTGGTCAGGGCACCGGCCGCCAGATGTTCGACGCTGTCTGCGCCACCTGCGGTAAGCCCTGCAAGGTTCCCTTCGAGCCGCATGATGATCGCCCTGTCTACTGCAGCGAGTGCTTCCAGAACAGAGGCAACCACTGATTTCTGACAAGGAAATCACGGTTCGTGCCTGAATCGGCTTATGGCTGAATTCCGGTCCGAAACACATAGCTCCCGGCGAGCAGCCGACGGCTAAAACGGAAACACCGCCCCCACGGGCGGTGTTTCCGTTTATAGTTTACAAAAAGGAGATGGAACGTATGAAACTGAAGCGCATTGACGGGCAATTTACGGTATGTCAGGTCCCGGCTCTTGATCCGGCGCTCCTGTCGGATCCCTACTGCTTTATCGGTAAGACCGACGAGGAGCTGTCGCTGGTTTGTCTTTCCGACCGTGTTCCGACGGACGCACAGGCCCGCGAGGACGGTTGGCGCGCTTTCCGCATTGAGGGTGTGCTGGACTTTTCACTGGTGGGCATCCTTGCTCCGATCGCCGGTGCGCTTGCTCAAGCCGGAATCGGGATCTTTGCCGTGTCTACCTTCAACACGGACTATGTGCTGGTCAAGGCCGGGCAGCTCGATCACGCCATGGACGTGTTGGAAGGGAAGGGGTATATTGTGGAGTGATGAACGGGGCTCTGCCCCGGACCCCGAGGATGCGTGTGGGGCTCTGCCCCGGACCCCGAGGATGCGTGTGGGGCTCTGCCCCACGCCCCGCTTAAGCCCTTCTTGAAAGAAGGGCTTAAGGATCCCAAGAACTTTATGGGCAATGAATATACTGAAGTTCGGTTTACACTGAACGAGATTGGTGGGTGTCCTCTTGGGCGCCCGCCTTTTTTATAAACGCCCATGCGGGGACCCATGGCCCTGCTCGGGATCGGGCAGATGGCATCTGCCCGATCCGTGCAGACCCGGGGAACGGGGATGCGGATTGATGCGGCTGCTTTCGGGCTTCGCGTCCCGCAGGATGAGGATGCAAGGAGAAGGGCCGCCTGCAGGCGGCCCTTCTCCTTGCTTACTTAATAGAGATGCCCCCCGCTCCGCGGGAGCGGGGGGACAGGGGGGTGAGGGTAAAAGTTTAGAGGGGGCAAAAGGTTTATTACAGTTTCTGCCTTGCATGAAAACATGATGAAGGAGACGATGTATTACTGAATAAATTAGAAACAACAAAATGATATACCAAAACAATCATATATTATTGCTCCTTGCGTATAGTACAATAGTACACAAGAGGTGATATATATGATTACAGAAGACGAATTCGCCGCCAGATTAGCCGAACTCAGGATCGCACGTAATATATCACAAAGAAGGATGAGTATTGATATAGGGCAAAGTCCGGGTTATATCAATAACATCGAAAACGGCATCAATTATCCTTCCATGCAGACATTCCTTTACATTTGCGATTATCTGCATATCACGCCGTCGGAATTCTTCGATATGGACGTCCACGACCCGAAAAAGCTGACCGAGGCAGAAGCCAAGCTTCGCCGCCTTTCTCCCGAGCAGCAGCGTATCCTCATGCAGCTCATGGATCAGATGAAGTGATGCCGTGATATAAAAAACGACTTGCCCAACCGGCCGATCAAAGGCCGATTGTTCAAGTCGCTTTTGCAGTTCCGCCTGTAAGCCGGGTTCTGTTCCCCTTGCGGGGCGGCGGCCATCTATCTGTGCGTCCCGTCACCGGGAACGCTCTGCGGCGGCGTCTCCCCCGCCGTATGCCACCCAGAGGATCTCTTGCGAGCGGCCGGGCAGGCCGGATCGGTTGTCCGATCACCCTCACGGTGTTGCATCGGATAGAGTTTGCAGCAAATCCATGTTACCATGGAAGCGGGTGAGCTCTTACCTCGCCTTTCCATCCTTACCCCCGCTTGCGCGGAGGCGGTCTATTTCTGTTGCCCTTTTCCGGTGGTTGCCCACGGCTGACGTTATCAGTTATCCTGCCCTGTGATGCCCGGACTTTCCTCGCGCTGCTGCCTTTCGGCTTGACAACACGCAGTCGCCCGGCGGAGCTGCGGAGGGTATTATACCATGTTTTCCCGTAAAAGTCAATAGTCCGCGGGCGTAAATCGTGCCCGAAGGAACGGAGGATCTCATGAAACAGAAGCAAACCGCGCCTCCTGCGATCCGTCCGGATACCCGGAACAGATTGCTGGACGCGCTGGAATCGAAAACGTGTGCCACCTGTGCCGGGCTGGCGGACGAGTCCGGGCTGGGCCTTATGACCGTTCATCGCGCGGTATCCGAGCTGCAGTGCGAGGGCGTGCTGCACCGGGCAAAGGGCCCTGACCCTGAAACGGGTCGGACCGTTACCCTGTACTTTCCCGCGCTGTCGGTCCCGGTGCTGATCGTTGACCTGACCGCGGACCGTTTCCGCGCCCGGTATCTGTGCGGTGCGCTAACCCCGGAGGATGACCTAACGGTCGAACGAAGCCGGAGCGGGCTGATGTCCTGCGAGGACGATCTGCGGCGTCTGATGGCGGATACCCGGCGCGCGCTGACAGGACGTCCGACGACGCTGCGTCCGCTGCTTTTCCTTCCGGACGAACAGGCAGGTCAGCCGGCGGCAGCACGGCTTGCCGCTGTCTTGGCGGAGGAACTGTCGGCCGGCGGAGGCGCGGTCGATCCGTCAGCCGTGACCGTGTTCGACGCATGGACGGCACACTTGTACGCGCTGGCTCATGATGAAGCAGCGAAGGGAAGAACGTCACTCCTGTCGATAACGCCGAACGGGTGCCGTTTATTCCTGCGGAAGTCAGTCGGGGACGCGTGGTTTCATCCGCCGGTGTCAGCCCCGCTGACCGACGCGCTGTTCCGTGCGCTGACGGTGTCCGGCGGGCCGGATCGCGCACAGACGGTGCGGTTGTGCGGTCTGTGTGCGCCGGAAGCCGTCCGTCTGGAGATCGGCGGCGCGGTCACGGAGGAATGCGGAACGGTGCTGCGTGAAGCTCTGCCGTCAGCCGTGCCGGCCGTGAGCCGGACGTCCATGAAAGAGGCGGGCACGCTGATGCTGGCCCGCAGGATGGTGTGGGAATAAAGAACGGGGAACGCAAGAGGGAACTTTTCTTCGGAAAAGTTCCCTCTTGACTCCTTCAAAAGACTTTGCGGCTCAGGTACGGCTGTCTTTTCGCGGGAAGGTATTGCAATCCGGGCGAAAATATGGTATACTGTCCGCAGTATGGGGCGATCCCCGAATGTATCGGAAAGGAAGGTGACTCTCAATGAACAGACGTTTGTCGGCGGCGGCACTCCTGCTTGCCGTGCTGTTTTCGACGTTTGCCGTGGGCTGCGGTCCGCGGAACGGATCCGGGGACGTCACCGATGCGCCCGGCGTGCTGACCCTCCCGCCGTATGAGGCGCCCGGGGAGTCGGCGCCTGCTCCGGTACAAACGCTCCCGGAGGCGGAGGTGCGGACCGAGCCGACGGACGGGCACAACTGGGAGCTGGTGTCCATTCCGGTCAAGCCGGGGCAGAAGGTGCCCTGTGCCGGCAGCTTCCGATGCACCGACTGCGGGCAGACCGAAATCAGAACGATCACGACGGCTGACCTCGGTGTGCCTGTCATACGGATCAAGGGTTCGCTCAGCGGGATCACCAAGGACAATGCCGGCGTCGTGGACTTCGACTATGACGGCGGGTCAGTGGCGTTTTCCTGTCAGGCGAAGCTGACCGTTCAGGGGGCGACCTCGTCCGGATTCCCCAAGAAAAATTACACCGTCCGTCTGATGACGGAAGACGGCGAAAAATATAAGGTGAGTCTGTCGGAAAAGTGGGGCAGGCACAGCAAGTACTGTCTCAAGGCGAATTACGTGGACTTCTCGCAGGCGCGCAACATCGTGTCAGGGCGGCTGTACGGTCTGATTGCAGCGTCGGGAACGGTGTCGGACGACCTGTCGCGCGCTCCGAATTACGGCGCGGTGGACGGTTTCCCGGTCGCCGTATTCGTCAACGGCAGTTTTCACGGGCTGTATACCGTGAACATCCCGAAGGGGAGTTGGATGTTCGGCATGAACGGCGGCGCCGACACCCGGCAGGCGCTGCTGATGGCTGCGGATTGGACCGACCACGTCGCGCTCTTGAAGACGACCTCCTCCTTCAAGCACGGCTGGGAGCTGGAATACTGCTCGACAGAGGATACGGATTGGATCATGCCCTCCTTCAACGAAATGATCAATTTCGTGAACAATGCGGACGGCACGCGGTTCAGGAAACTCATAAGCCGCTACGTGGACGTGGATCGGGCCATTGACGCGCTGATCTTCACGACGGTGTTTCACGGCAGAGACAACGTATCCAAGAATATCCTGTGGGCAACCTACGACGGGAAGGTCTGGTTCCCGTCCGTCTACGACATGGACGACTCGTGGGGCATGGTCTGGAACGGGCAGGATTACTATGCCGCCGACGATTTCCCCTTCTCCGAGGTCGCCGGGCGCAACGCGCTGTGGGCCAAGTTATGGACTAACTTCCGCGATGAGATCAAGACACGTTACCGCGAGCTGCGCCGGGGACCGTTGTCCATCAACAACGTCAAGGAGGAGTTCAAGGCGTTCACAGACTCGATTCCGCCCTGCCTCTACGAGGCCGACGCCGCCCGCTGGCCCGACATCCCTTCAATCAAAACAAGCACCTACGACCAGATCGTGAAGTACGCCTCCGCGCGGTTCAAGTATCTGGATAAGAAGATCGGGTGAGAAGAGCGCGTGGGGCTCTGCCCCACACCCGTGGATGCGCGGGGCGCTGCCCCACACCCCGAGGACGCTTGCGGGGCTCTGCCCCGGACCCCGAGGACGCTTGTGGGGCTCTGCCCCACACCCCGCTTAAGGGCTTCTTGAAAGAAGCCCTTAAGAATCCTAAGAACTTTTGAAAATAGATATTTAACCAAGGTTGGGTTTACGCAGAACGAGATTGGTGGGTGCCATTATGGGCGCCCACCTTTTTTCGTCGTTCCCCCTGCATCCCGCAGGATGAAGGTGCAGGGAGAAGGGAGCGGCATCGCCGCGAGGCATAAGGTCGTCGTTCCCCCGCGCCCGCAGGCGCGGTTCCCCGGGATGAGGATGCAAGGAGAAGGGCCGCCCGCAGGCGGCCCTTCTCCTTGCT
>JAKSPU010000042.1 GCA_024404505.1 Clostridia bacterium | reverse complement strand
CCACCGTGTGGGCCGAGGGCGGCAAGGGCGGCGAGGAGCTGGCCCGCGAGGTCGTGCGCCTCTGCGAGGAGGAAAAGGGCGACTTCACCTTCTCCTATGAGCTTGACCTCCCCATCGAGAAGAAGATCGAGGCTGTCGTCAAGCGTATCTACGGCGGCTCCGGCATCACCGTGATGCCCGCTGCCAAGAAGCAGATCCAGCAGCTCGAAGCCCTCGGCTTCGGCAACTGCCCCGTCTGCATCGCCAAGACGCAGTACAGCTTCTCTGACGATCCTCTGAAGCTCGGTGCGCCCGAGGACTTCACCGTGACCATCAAGAACGTGCGTGTGTCCGCCGGTGCCGGCTTCATCGTCGTGCTGACCGGTGACATCATGACCATGCCCGGTCTGCCCAGGATCCCGGCAGCCGAAAAGATCGACGTCGATGAAAACGGCGTGATCTCCGGTCTGTTCTGATATTGCGGTAATGGGGCTGCGCCCCGCCGCCATGCCGGAGGATGGCACGAGGCGGTGCATTGCCGGATGCTTCGTGAAAACTGCTATCCCCACCCCCCTGACCCCCCCGCCCCACGGGCGGGGGGAATACTATTTTTTTAGCAGGGAGAAGGGAGCGGCGATGCCCTGCCGCCCGTGGGCGGCTCTTCTCCTTGCATCCTCATCCTGCGGATGCGGGGGACGACCTTATGCCCCGCGGCTGCGCCGCGCCCTTCTCCCTGCAACCTTATCCCGCGGGATGCGGGGAACGGCAAAAAGTCGGGTGCCCATGACGGCACCCACCTATCTCGTTCAGCGTAAACTCAACCTCGGTCAATCTTTGATCCTGTATAAAAATTCTTGGGTTCTTGGGATTCTTAAGGGCTTCTTTCAAGAAGCCCTTAAGCGGGGTATGGGGCAGCGCCCCATGTGCTCTCTGGGGCCCGGGGCAAAGCCCCGGCGCGTCCCATCCTTGAGCGAGGCGTGGGGCAGAGCCCCACAAACGCGTCCTCACACACAGAAAGCCCATCCTCACACAAGAGGACGGGCTTTTCGGTCAGGGCTGTCTGTCTTTGAGGACGACGTAATCCTGATTCCTGGCGATGCATTTATAGGCAGGACGGACGATCTTGTTCGAGGACAGGAACTCCTCCATGCGGTGCGCGCACCAGCCCGCGGTCCGGGCTATGGTGAACAGGGGCGTGTACATCTCGACAGGGATATCCAGCATCCGATATACGAGACCGGAGTACAGGTCGACGTTGGCGCACATATCGTGATTTTCGCCCTTGTAGGTGTTGAACAGACCGGGCGTCAGACGCTCAATGGACTCGAGTAGCTCGAAGTCCGCGCCGTAACCCTTGTCGTAAGCCAGCTTGCGGGCATACTGCTTGAGCATGACCGCGCGGGGGTCGGACTTGGTGTAGACCGCGTGGCCCATGCCGTAGATCAGGCCGGAGCCGTCGTTTGCTTCGCCCTTGAGGATGCGGTACAGGTAGGAGGACAGCTCATCCTCGTTCCGGGTATCCTGCACGTTGGCCTTGATGTTGTCGAACATCTCCTGCACCTTGAGGTTTGCGCCGCCGTGGCGGGGACCCTTGAGCGCACCGATGCCCGCTGCGATCGCGGAGTAGGTGTCCGTTCCCGTGGACGACAGAACACGCGCGGCAAAGGTGGAGGCGTTGCCGCCGCCGTGTTCCGCGTGGATGATCAGGCACAGGTCGAGCAGGTGCGCTTCCTCGGAGGTGTACGTCTTGTTGGACCGCAGCACGCGGAGGAAGTTTTCGGCGGTGGACAGGTCGTCGTGGGGATTGTGCAGATTCAGCGACTTGTTGAAGAAGGTGTTGCGGTACACCGCATATGCGTGTCCGGCAATGACGGGCAGACGCGCGACCAGCTCCATGGACTGCCGCATCATGTTGTCCATCGACGTGTTGTCGGGATCCTCGTCGTAGGCGTACAGCGACAGCACGGCCGTCTGCAGCTTGTTCATGATGGACCGCGACGGCGCCTTCATGATGATGTCCTCGGTAAAGCGGTTGGGCAGGTGGCGCAGGGTGGCCAGCACCTCGTTGAAGTCCGCCAGCTCCTGCTTGTTCGGCAGGTGGCCGAGGAACAGGAGGAAGCAGCACTCCTCGAAGCCGAAGCGGCCCTCGCCGGCACAGTTCTGCAGAAGGTCACGGATATCGTAGCCGCGGTACTCAAGGCTGCCCTCGACCGGGTACTTCTCACCCTCGCTCATGACGTAACCGTGAGCGTTGCCGATACGGGTCACGCCGGCGACCACGCCGGAGCCGTCCGGCTCGCGCAGGCCGCGCTTGACCTTGTAATTGTAGGCGGATTTCGGGATCTCATAGGCGGAGCGGGCAGAGGTGATCAGCCCCTCGAAAACGGACTCCGTTCTCTCCTGCTGCTCGCGGGAGATCTGGTAAGTATTATAGGAAAAAGGCATAGACGGATATCTTCCTTTCCGGATTTCACACGGGATCTTATGTTCCGATAGTATAGCACATTTTGACTGTTTTTGCAAGTCTTTTTGCAAAATATTTCAAATTTATTTGTTGCGGGCACCCGTTTCGGGACGTGAGCGCCGATATTTGAAAGCCGCGTTTCAAAAAATATGCAAGCGGAGATGCCGCCTGTGCGGCATCTCCGCTTGATGCGTTACCCGAACACAAGGCTGCGCACCTTTTCCGGCAGCAGCTGGCACAGGCCGTACACGACAAGGCAGAACGCGAGCGTGACCGGAAGGTCGATCAGCGTCCCCTTCTTCAGGTACAGGTCAAATACGATGATGAACGGGAAATGCAAAAGGTAAATGCCCGTGCTCAGACGGCGCACAAAGGACGCTGCCTTTTTCGGGATCGGGCAGTTCCACGCGATACCGATGAGGAACAGGATCAGCGCCGCAAACGCGTGGCAGAAGTCGACGGGCAGAATGAAATGATCCGCGACGATGAGCCCGATCCCCGCCGCGAGCAGGACGAGCAGCACCGGCATGGGCGGCAGCCTGAGGTCCCGCCCGGACAGGAACCATCCGATACACATATAGAACAGGCCGACCGTCAGGAAGTTGCGCTCGGAGCCGAAGATCACGTGGATCGCGGTGCCGATCAGGTTGTCTTCGAGAAGGCCGCCTTCATAGATCACGCCGACGATAAACAGCAGGACGGACACGACGTACAGCGGTACGGTCAGCTGCGGATGTCCGTACACGATATACAGGACCACGCTGATGTACAGGATGGACAGGAGATACCAATAAACGCCCATGCTGCCGGTCAGGAAAAAGGCGCGGACAAGGTACAGGATCAGCATGACCGGTCCGAGTTCCGGCTTGGTGACGAGCAGATCGTATATATACGCGGGCAGGGACAGCACGGTCCAGATGACGTACATCCACAGGATGCGCTCGAAGTAGCGGATGAAGTACGCTCTCTTGTCCTCCGCGCGTGCAAGCCCCTTGCCGTAAAAGAAGCCGGACGCAATGAAGAAGAACGGAACGCCGATATTGGTGATCGACTTGAACACCGCGCCGGCGGTCCCGGCATCATAGCAGTAGGTATGCATGAACAGCACGAGCATCGCGCAGACCAGCTTCAGGATATCGATGCCCGGATACAGTTTCTTTTCTGTTCCCATGGATGTCCTCCTTACCTGAGAGTTCCGGCGGGACGTCAGAGGTATTCCTTATGTACGTTGGCCTGCTCGTCCGCCTGATAAGCCTCGAACGCCGACCAGATGAGGCTCACGATCTCGTCCGGAGTGCGGCAGGAGGAATCAATGACCAGATTGTAGTTATTGAAGTCGTAGTAGTCCACGCCGTACAGCTCGATGAAGCGGGCCTGCTCCACGCGGGACCGCTCGACCAGCTTCTCGCAGGCCTCATCCACGGACGCGTACCGCTCCTCGTCGCCGCGCTGGTTGGCCATGACGCGTGCCGCGGCGACCTTCGGGTCGACCGTCAGGAAGATCTTGAAGGTATGCTCGGCAAAGTGCCACGCCATGCGGGAGTCGAAGATCAGCTTGTCATCGCGGCGCTCTCGGGACAGGCGCGTGGTGGTGGCGTCGATGGTGTCGTCCAGCGAGTGATCGAGCTTCATGCGCTGATTCAGCTCCAGCGTGGTGATGCCCATGCTGCGGGCGACCTCGCGCTGGATGGCGCCGGTGGAGAAGATCTCGTAGCCGTACTTTTCCTTGATGAGATTGCAGATGGTGGACTTGCCGCTGCCCAGCTTGCCTGTGATCGAAATATGCATAGTCATGGTTCCTTTCAGTTCAGTTCGATGCGGATGCCGTTGATGCGCTTCTTCATCTTATGAAGGTCGCGCAGCATTTTGAAGGTGTCGGAAAAAACGTGTACCTTGGATTCCCGGTGGTTGATGATCTTGACCGGGATCTCCTTGATGGTCATCCCCAGCTTGGTCGCCCAGAGGATCGCCTCAAAGTCGAACGCGAACCCGTTGACCTCGCAGCGGGGGAAGACACGTCTGACGGCGTCGCCCGTGAAGGCCTTGCAGCCGCACTGGGAGTCGGACAGCTTGAAGCCGCCGACGAAGCACAGCACCTTGATATAGACCTTGGACGCGATCCTGCGGATCAGCGTGTAGCCCTCGTAGCCGTCGTCGGTCAGGTTGCGGGAGCCGATGATCATGTCGGGATACTTCCCGCCGTTCTGCTCCGCCTCGGAAAGGAAGGTGTCGTACACGCGCCTGATGACGTCGGTGCCGTAGGCGAGGTCGGCGTCCGTGAACATGACGAAGTCGCCCTCGGCGGCCAGCATGGCCGTCCGGACCGCGCAGCCCTTGCCCTGATTGTCGGGGTATCCGACGACGCGGACGTGCGGAAGGCCCAGCGCTTCGACCGTCTTGTCGCAGCCGTCCTTCGAGCCGTCGTTGGAAAAAATGATCTCGTAATCGTCAAAATTGGCCTCCATGTAGGCAGACAGCGTCTTCGCGGTATCCGCGATGATGCTGTTCTCGTTGTACATAGGGATGCACAAAGACATTTTCATGATATCCGTCTCCTTTACTGCTTCTTATAGATGTGGAACTCAAACGATACGGGCGTATCCAGCGTATCGGTCTCCGACAGGCGGTCCCGACCCTCGCGGCTCGTGCGCCAATAGTAGGGCGTCATGGAAAACAGCGCGGCGATGTCGTCCTGACCGGTAACGGTCGTGTCGTAGGTGACCGTGCGGACGTCGAGCAGCCGGAACGCGTCGTCCTCTCCGGGCAGGTCGCGGCGGGGGTCGTTGAGGTACGGGTCGTCGTAGACCCGCTTTTTCAGGCCGAGCAGATGCGTCTCTCCGGCTCCGGCGACGATCAGGATGCCGTCCGGCTTCAGCACGCGGGCAAACTCAGCCGGCGCGCAGGGTGCGAAGACGTTGAGGACAGCGTCCATGCAGCCGTCACGCATGGGAAGCTCAAAGATGCTGCCGACCGCGTACACGGTCCGGGAAGGCTGATCCGCAAGGGCTGCTCTGGCCGCTTTAGCCGCCGTGTCGACGGCGAACTTGGAAAGATCGACCCCCAGCACGTCGTATCCGCAGGCGGAAACGCGGTTGGAGTAGTACCCTTCCCCGCATCCGGCGTCGAGGATCGCGCTGCCCTCCGGGACGTATTCACGGATAAGCCCGCACAAGGCGTCCGCCGCCGGCGCGTAGTACCCGTGGCGGAGGAAGCCGGAACGGGCGCGGACCGCCTCGCGGCTGTCACCGCCGCCCGGATGCCGGGGTGCGAGCGGGATATAGCCGCCGGCCGCGCCGTCGAAGCAATGGGTCCGGGGGCCGAGGCAGAGCAGCGAACGGCCGTCCGGCGAGACGTGCAGCGCCTGTCCGCAGACGGGGCAGGCGAGACATTCCGCCGTGAGATACGGGGAAAGAACGGTATTCAGATCGGGCATACAATCTCCCTTTTTACAGTTTCTGATCGTTATTTAGTTATTATACACCATTTCCCGATCAAATGCAAGGGGTTTGCACGGGTTTCAAGGGGAAAGTGAAGAAAAAACGTGTGGGGTGCTTCCCCACACCCCACGTCAGTCTTTCCTGAAAGATTCGTTTACGGGCACCCGTGAGGATGCCCGTAGTTTTCCGTATTCGCAAAGCCGCCGTCATTCGTACAGGTTCGCCCATTTTTTGACGACCTTGTCCAGCTCCTTATGTATGATTTTGCCTTGCGTTATCAACGCGTTCGGGTTGGCAGGCAGGGTCACGTTGACCGCGCCGTTCAGCACAACGTCGTATGTGCGGCTCATCAGCAGCCGCTCGACGTTCTGACGGGAAACGGTATCCGAGGCCGGTACGAGTTGGTCGAGGTACGGCTGCTTCAGGGTCTTGGAAGTCACGTCCGCGTAGACGTACAGGATCGGCGCGCTGACGGTTTTCACATCCCGGTACGCCGTGGTGGGGATGAACAGGCAGGCGCCTCCGAACGCGGAGGTATAGTTCCGCAAGCTGTCACGCGCCATATTCGCGGCAGGCTGCGGGAGCGGCAGGACCGTCAGCTGCTTGTTCAGGGAGCGTTCGTCACGGTCATACAGCCACGAGAGCGGGCCGACGCAGAACACGTACCGCCCGGCGTCGGACGCGCCGTCGGCGAACGGCCAATCCATAGAGTACGGCAGGATATCAGCCTTTCCGGACGTGAAGCTGTCGATCATGGGCTGCAGCGTTCCGAGGACAAGGTCCTTTTTGTCCGTGAGCCAGCAGGTAAAGGTGCCCTGATACCAGACGTCGGACACGCGCAGGCCGCTGCCGAGCAGGAGCGCGGAAAAGCCCCTGTCGCCCCAGCACATACCCTGCACCGCCGTTCCGTCCCCGTCGGGATCGGTTCCTTCGGCGCGCGTCATCATTTCCGCCATCTGCTCAAAGGTCCACGCAAAGCCCAGCTGATCGATCTCGCTCTGCAGCAGACCGCCGTCGGCATAGGCGTTGTAGAAGACGGCGTAGGTGTTGTCGCTGGTCACGACGTCGACCGCGGGCGCGGCGTACACGTTATGTCCGTTGAGCGTCAGCGCGGTGATGCCCTGATCCCATATATCGGTGCCGAGGCCGAGGCGGAGATCAGTCAGATCCATCTCATACCCGTTCGTGGAATACAGGAGCGCCGTATCGAGCAAGGACATACACAGGTCGTACTCGTCCTCTCCGGCCAAGACGAACCTGTTCACCTCGCCCCTGAAGTCGCCGCACAGATGATACGCGGGATCACAACCCCAGACCTGCCGCAGGGCTGTGTCACGCTCGACCATCGCTTCGGTCAGGATCGGACTCACGGCGCCGGGCTCCGCTCTGACGTCTGCCGCGCACGCCGATTCCACGAGGATACGCACCTGCGTCTGTTTCCGGGAAGCGTAGGACGGGTCAAGGTCCAACAGGTCGATCTCGGGCGGCATGATCGGCTCGGGGCGGGTGACCGGCTCGACGTACTCTGTCGAGTCATCCAACTCCGTGTACGGCTCATCGTCCGGCTCGGTCGGAAGCTCGGTCGGAGGCACCGAAGGGAAGCCTTCAAAGGTCATCTCTACATCGGTCGGCGCGTCAGTTTCTTTGAACAGCTCGTTCTGCGTCTGTCCGCTCGACGCCTCCGGTCCGACGGGCTGTCTGCCAGCCTCCCGTCCGGCACGGACGATGAAGAACACCACGCCGAACGCGACGATGCCGGACAGGACCGCCGCCGCAACGGGGCTGCTCATGAAGCGTCCGAACGCGGACTCCCCCTTTTCTTTCTTGGCTTTCTTGCCGGCGGCGGTCACGGGTGTACGCCCCGTGATGTCCGCCTCAGCAACGTATGCCGGGTCGATGCCGCCCAGCACCTCAAACAATTTCTTCGACGTCATATCGAATATCCCCTCTCCTCAAGATACGTCCGCAGCGCCTCACGGATGCGGTGCAGGCGGACGGTCGCGTTGTTGGTCGTCATTCCGTAGGCTTTGGCCAGCGTCGGGATCGGATGCGCGTACCAATACCGTCCCACGAACAAGCAGCGGTCCGTCTTTGGCAGCGTACCCAGAAAGCGGTTGATCACATCCGTCAGGTCCCTTGCGTCCGTCTCGTTGTCGTCCGCGGCCGGCAGACACTCCTCCAGCTCATCGAGCGCAAGCGTCAGATCGGCGTTTTTGCGGTCCCGGAGCCGGTTGAGCGACAGGTTGCGGACGATAGCGCCGAAGTACGCCTTGAGTGAGCGCGGATTCTCCGGCGGGATGCTGTTCCACGCCCGCACCCACGTGTCGTTGACGCATTCCTCGGCGTCCGCTTCGCGGGCGAGGATGTTCATGGATACGGTCATGCAGTACCGCCCGTAGGCCTTTTCCGACTCGGCGATCGCCTGTTCCTTGCGCGCAAAGAACAGAGCGATGATGCTTTGGTCATCCATAACGATGTCTTCCTTTCTGAAAAAGTTCGGGAGTCACGCGGCGCATGACTGCCTCTCTGTCTATATAGACCCGGAACAAAGGCGATTCTTACAACCATTTTGAAAAAAAGGTTCATCATAATAATCGGTGTTTGCCCAGCATTGCTGCGGGAAAGGGGCAGGGAGACCATCTCAAACGCCGAAGATCTCACAACTCGGCTTTGCCGAGTTGGCCCTTCCCCAGATAACCTTCTCTGAAACTTCTTACATTTCTATCCCCCATCCCCACTCTTCCTTGGCTGCGGCGTCCTCTGACCAAGCATCAATAAAGCATTGATTATAAACACTTCCTTCGATTTCGAGGAAACGGCGCAGCCAAGGATCGGGGTGGGAGGGGCTGCCGCAGCAGCCCTCCCTCTCGCATCCCGCACGCCCGCAGACGCTCGGCTCCGTTTCACAGCGGAGACAGGGGCCCCGCGGCTGCGTTTACAAAAAGGCGGGCACCCTCAACGGCACCCACCGATCTCGTTCAGCGTAAACTCAACCCCGGCCAATCCTTACCCTGTATAAAAGTTCTTGGGATTCTTAAACCCTTCTCTCAAGAAGGGTTTAAGCGGGGAGTGGGGCAGAGCCCCACACGCGTCCCCGAGGCGTGGGGCAGAGCCCCACACGCGTCCATCTTGCCGTCACGGCATCGCCGGGTCGCAGAGGACGCCGTCCGCGCCGCGGCAGTAGATACGGATATCGCTGATATCCGGAATATAGTTTTCGGCTTCAAACAGCTGAGCATAGAGGACCCGACCGTCCGACGCGTCAAGCATCACGGCCAGCAGAGCGCCGTCCGGGTCGTCGTCTTCCGTCTGATTCAAGTCCTGCTCCGCATAGAGGCAGGCATACAACCGGTCACCGACCTGACGGTAACTGCATACAGCCGATCCGAAGCATAAGCCGCGTCCGTTATCCTCGAACAGGAAAGCCAGCCGCTCGTCAGCCCTGACCGCGTCGCGCACCGGGATCAGGGAACCCCATTGACCCGAGCCGAGCCTGACTTTGTCCAGAATTCCGGCACCGTAAGGCGGCAGCGCATCTTCGTGCTCCGTATAGAGCAGGTATTCGTGACTCGAGAAGTCGTAGCAGCCCATCTCAAAGTACAGCCGGGCCCCGACACGTCCGAAATACGTCGACTGCGATTTGGCCGTATAGGTGCAGGCGGTCAGATAGGCGCGCCTGTCGGCGCGGCTTATCTCGACCAGCACTTCGTTCCCGTTGTATACGGGATCGTCCGAATCCGCACGCATCATCCGGATCAGCACCGCGTCGGGATACTCATACACGTGGTTCTCCGACACGGTCCGCTCACCGAGCTTCGACCGGAAGGTCTCATCGTCCCAGCCGAGCGCCAGCCGGACGTCCTCCGCCGTGTAACTGCGGCGGACCTGTTCCTTCTCCTGCCACGTGCAGACCTGTGCGCCGGAGGGCGCAAAAAGGACCCATTGCTCCCGCTTTCTCACGAACAGGCCGGTCTGCTTCCCAAACGTCTGCACCTTGCCTGCCGGCATGATCCCCTCCGGGAGCGGCTCGTCACAGACCAGCACCCGATCGGTGACGGACAGCGCGGACGCCTCTTTTCCGGGACCGCCGGAGCGCGAGCCGATCATATTGATCAGCGCCGCGATACCGACGACGAGCAGCACGGTGACGATCACGGCGGCTGCCGCAAGACACCAGCCGATGATATGCTTCTTCCGTTTCTGCGGGTCGACCGGCGCTTTTTCCCGCTTGGGTTTCACGTCCTCCGGCGGGCGGGGCCCCCTGCGTCGGATGAACTTCACCATCGCCACCAGCGCGGCAGCACCTGCCGCAAGCGCGAGACACGGACGCAGGGACAGCACCGGATTCATGAGAACGGCTTGCCACGCGTTGTTTTTCACGACGCCGCTGAGCAGGAGCAAAACCCACGTCTCCATCGGGAACAGGTTCGTCAGCTGCCATCCCTCGAAGTTATTCCCCGTGAGAGCAAACATCCAAAGCGCGAGGAACAGAAGGAGTCCCGCGGTCACGGCGGACAGCACGACGCCCGTGCGGTCGGAGAGCTTCCCTTTTTTCAAGCGGACGGAGAGGATGACGGCCAGCACGAAGCAGGCGGCCGGTAAGCCGAGCATCAGAAGCGCGGCGTACCCGATAAACGCCGTATCCGTCAGGGATATATCGGATACGGTGAACAGGGCGGGGATGACGGATATGCAGCCAAGCAGGGACAGAGCCGCGAGTACCGAGGTCAGTACGGTCAGCACGCGCACCGACCGGCGGCACGACTCCTCGGTCGGCGTCGTTTTCGGTCTTCCGCGCAGGATGAGGATCAGCGCGGCCCCTGCCGCCGCGAGGATCAGGCCGAGGAAAATATACTTTATGTGCGGGTAGACTGTATAACGCGTCAAAAAATAATCGTTCCTGAATTCATTCGGACCGATGAAGCCGAACAACCTGTAATACCGCCAATACATAAGCTCCGCGAGGTCGGTACTGCCGCCGGTCATCAGGTCGTCGTACAGAGACAAGCCGCCAAGCATACGGAACCGGAAGGCAGCGACAGCCGCGCAGCCGGCGGTCAGGGAGGTCAGCAGCACGGTGCAGCGGTCGGTCTGACGGCGGCGCCGCGCCCGGACGGCGTTCACGACGGCCAGCACGGGCCCGGCAACACAAGTCAGAAGGGGCACGAGGAACAACGGCAGCAGCTGCGGCAGCATTTCCCGGAATCGGCCCGGAATGGTGACCATTTCGTAGCCGTGGTCCGTTGCGATGAGTCCCATGGTTTCAAAGCGGATCGTTTCGATCTGAATGGTGAGCAGGTACGGCGCGAACACCACGCACAGCGCGGCCAGCACGGTCAGGAGGATGCTCTGCGGCTTGGTCAGCGGATATGCCGGACGGGATGCGCGGGGCAGTACCGCCCTTCTGCGTATGGCCCGGATCAGGAAGAAGACGCCGACGCCGACCACAGCGGCGGCAAGCACAAGGGGCAGCACCGTCCGGAGTATCAACGCAAGCGTCGGCCCGTCCGCGCCGCCGATGATGCCGATGCCGGGATGCTGTGCGGGCAGGGTCCCGGTCGCTTTTTCCGTGTCTGCCGTCGTTCCGGGTACTTCGGTCTCACGCTCCGGCAAGGTGGCGGGCTCGGTCACGGGCTCGGTGACGATCAGGTCGGTCACGGACTCCGTGCCGTGTCCGGCGGGCGTCGGGTCCGGGCCGACAGGTGCGTTGTGTCCGGCACGAACGATGAAGAACAGCACGGCGAACGCGACCACGCCCGAGAGGATCGCGGCGGCAGCCGGGGAGTTCATGAAGCGGGAAAAGGCGGAAGGCTCGCGCTCGCGGCGGTCCGCTCCGGCGGCCAAGCGGTCGGTGACGTCGGCGTCCTCGATGAAGGCGTCGTCGACTCCGTTCAGCAATTCATAGATCTTTCTGCCGTTCATACCCGGTACCCCCTTTCCTCAAGGTAGGTCCGCAGCGCCGTTCGCGTGCGGGACAGGCGGATGGTCACGGCGTTGGACGTCATGCCGTAGACCTTCGCCAGCGTCGGGATCGGATAGGAGTACCAATACCGCCCGAGGAACAGACGGCGGTCAAGGTCGGAAAGCGTGCGGAGAAAATCGTTGATCAGGCCCGGCAGCTCGCTTGCCTGCTCGTCCCGCACGGGGATACATGCCTCCAGCTCGTCGAAGGCGAGCAGCAGATCCTCGTTCCGGCGGTCACGGAGGCGGTTGAGTGACAGGTTGCGGACGATGCGGCCGAGATACGCCTTGAGCGAGCGCGGTCTTGTCGGCGGGATGCTGTTCCACGCTTTGAGGTAGGTATCGTTGACACATTCTTCGGCATCCTGCGTTCTCGACAGAATATTCATGGATACGGTCATGCAGTAGCGCCCATAGACCTTTTCAGTCTCGGCGACCGCCTGCTCGTTTCGGGCAAAGTACAACGCGATGATGCTTGGGTCATCCATGACAGGTCTTCCTTTCATTCGGGATCGGGCTGCCGTACTGTCGTGCCGCCGCCCTTTTCACCTATAAAGACACGGAAAAATCCGGATCCTTTCAGGGAAAGCGGCGTTTTTCAAATTTTCTTCAAAGCAATGATCCCGGGATAACCGGGACGGCGTCCCGCTTTTACGTCCCGAGGATAAGCCTCAGTCTGCGTCCTTTCCTTTCCTTGCCGGTCACGGCTATCATCGGTTTGATATTGAACAGCTTGAGCAGGATGAACAGGGCCATGTCCTTGGCCTCGTCATCCATTCCGTTCACCGCCTTGAGCATTGCGACGGTGTTGCGGACCGATCCCTCGTTCAGCTCGGTCAGCGTGGTGGCGCCGGTCGATTCGAGGATGCCGAAGAACACCCCCGTCAGCGTCTGCTTTTCCTCGCGGGTCATGCCGGCGATACGGGAGGCGATGACCGTGTCGTTGCGCTGGCCTCTGGAGGACAGCCCCGGCTCCCGGCGGAACCGGTTTCCCATGACCTCCCACGTCAGGCCGTTGTGCTGGAAGATGCCGACGGAGTTGCTGCGGACCACCATATAGTCGTCGTGCGGCAGGAGCAGCCCCACCAGCGAGGACTGCGGGATGAAGATATGGATGCGGTCCCGCATGGAGCGGTAGGCCTCGGAGGCGAGCAGCTCGTCCGAGAAGCCGGGACCGTCGTTGCTGTATACGGCGGTGATGCGGCCGCGCGTCTTCTCATCGGCGTGGACGGCACCCCAGACGGCGAGATTACCGCCCTTGGAGTGTCCGCCGACCAGCAGCCGCTCCCCCTCTGCGAGCGGAACGGCGTCAAGGTAGTCCGCGGTCATGCGCTGGGCGGGCACCTCGTCCATCCACGAGAGGTTGAAGTCCTCGCGCCAGCCGACGATGGTATCGTCCGTGCCGCGGACCGCGACGAACACGTCGCCGCCGGGCAGCCGGGCCGTGACCGCCGAGAACTGCACCTGCATCGGGATATCCGTCACGTTGACGTATCCGGACAGGAGAACGTCGGCAAAGCGGTCCGAGTGAGCCATCTGGGCGAACAGGTCTATGATCTCCTTCGGGATAATAAGTCCGAGCGGGAGCTTTTCATGCTCGTCGTGGCGGAAAAAGTACTCCTTTGCGGCCTCACGAAGGGTAACGGGAGCATTATGATCGGGCGGGACGATGCCGTCCAGATCCACATAGGACATAAGGCAGAAAATGAGGCTGTCCACCTCGTTGAGCGGGTCCGCCTTAAAGGACAGGTCACCCCGCCACGTGATATATTCGTCGGCTTGCGGCATGATTTATCCCCTTTCCTTCCCCTGCGGGAAATGAGTGAAGTCGTTTGTCAAAAAAGCACGGTCTCTATGCGGTAAGAGGCCGTGCTTCGGGTGTATCAGACGGTATGGACGCCCTCGGCGGCGTCGGCATGGTCGCTGTCAATGCCGTACTTCTGTGCCTTGCGGTACTCGAAGAACTTCAGCGCGACCTTATCGAAGAGAGCGTAGGACAGCACGTCCTCGTCCTGCTCGATGAGTCCCTGCGGGATCTCTGCCCGGATCTTGTCAAGCTCCGGCGAAAGGTCGTCGGCGGGGCGGTAAGAGATGGGCGTCTGTCCGGGGACGATCTTCTCCACGAACTCGGGCTTGATCGGTACGGGAGTCTTGCCGTACTTGCCCAGCACGATGTCCTTGAACTCCTTGGTGGCGGTCTTGTACCGCTCGCCCATCAGGACGTTGAACACGGCCTGCGTGCCCACGATCTGGGAGGAGGGCGTCACGAGGGGAGGATATCCGACGTCGGCGCGGACGCGCGGGACCTCCTCCAGCACGTCGTTGAGCTTATCCTCCTTGCCGGCCTGTTTGAGCTGGGAGATCAGGTTGGAAAGCATTCCGCCCGGCACCTGATACAGAAGGGCGTTGACGTTGACCTTCAGCACCTTGGGATCCATCTGTCCGGACTTGAGGTACTTCTCACGCAAAGGCGTGAAGTACCGGGTGATGACGTCCAGCTTGGCGAGATCGAGACCGGTGTCGTAGGGCGTGCCGGCCAGCGCGGCGACCATCGCCTCGGTGGGCGGCTGGGACGTACCCATAGCCATGGGGGAAATGGCGGTATCAATGACGTCCACGCCCGCCTCGACGGCCTTCATGAGCGTCATGGAGGCAAGGCCGGCAGTGTAGTGGGTGTGCAGCTGGATCGGGATCTTCACGGACTCCTTCAGCGTCTTCACCAGCTCGTAAGCGTCGTAGGGCTTGAGCAGACCGGCCATGTCCTTGATGCAGATGGAATTGGCGCCCATCTCCTCAAGCTGCTTGGCGTACCCGGAGTAGTACTCCATGGTGTACACGGGGCCGGTGGTATAGCTGAACGCCGCCTGCACGTGGCCGCCCTCGCGGATGGTCGCGTTGATCGCGGTCTTCAGGTTGCGGGGGTCGTTCAGAGCGTCGAAGATACGGATGATGTCGATGCCGTTGGCGAGCGACTTCTGCACGAAGTACTCGACGACGTCGTCGGCGTAGTGGCGGTAGCCGAGGATGTTCTGGCCGCGGAACAGCATCTGCAGCTTGGTGTTCCTGACCTTGTCGCGGATCTTGCGGAGGCGCTCCCACGGATCCTCATTGAGGAATCTCATGCAGGAATCGAAGGTCGCGCCGCCCCACGCCTCAAGGGAATGGTAGCCGACCTGATCCATGGCTTCCAGGATGGGAAGCATTTCTTCGGTGGTCATTCTGGTGGCGATCAGGGACTGATGCGAGTCACGCAGAACGGTCTCGGTGATTTTTACCTGACTCATGTTCACACTATCCTTTCGCAATCACATTACTTGAAGCTGGACAGGAACACACCGGCGGCGACAGCCGAGCCGATGACGCCTGCCACGTTGGGGCCCATGGCGTGCATGAGCAGGAAGTTGGCTGGATCGTATTTCTGACCCTCGATCTGGGAAACGCGTGCTGCCATCGGGACGGCGGACACGCCCGCGGAGCCGATCAGCGGGTTGATCTTGCCGCCGGTCAGCTTGCACATGATCTTGGCGGTCAGGAGGCCGCCCATGGTGGAGATGCAGAAGGCAAACAGGCCGAGGAAGATGATCAGGATCGTCTCAAGGCGCAGGAAGTTCGCGGCGGACGCGGTAGCGCCGACGGAGATGCCGAGGAAGATCGTGACGATGTTCATCAGCTCGTTCTGCGCGGTCTTGGACAGGCGGTCCGTGACGCCGCAGACGTTCAGCAGGTTTCCGAACATCAGACAGCCGATCAGCGTGACGGCGTCCGGCACGATCAGCCACACCACGGCCACGACCACGATCGGGAAGAGGATCTTCTCGGTCTGCGAGACGGGACGCAGGGCCGTCATGCGGATGGTGCGCTCCTTCGGGGAGGTCAGGAGGCGCATGAACGGGGGCTGGATCATGGGGATCAGTGCCATGTAGCTGTACGCGGCGATGGCGATCGCACCGAGCAGCGCGGGCGCGAGCGTCTTGGTGACGAGGATGGCCGTGGGGCCGTCCGCGCCGCCGATGATGCCGATGGCAGCCGCCTGCAGGGGATCAAAGACGCCGGAGATCAGGGCAAGCGCGAAAGCGACGAACACGCCGAGCTGTGCGCCCGCACCGATCAGCAGGCTCTTGGGATTGGCGATCAGGGGGGTGAAGTCCGTCATCGCGCCGATGCCGATGAAGATCAGGCAGGGATAGATGCCGAGCTTGACGCCGAGGTAAAGCATATCGAGGAAGCCGCCGTTATGGAGGATAAAGGCGTAGTCGATCTCATCCGCGATGAAGAAATCGAGATGGAACAGCTCCGCGCCGGGCAGGTTGGTCAGCAGCATTCCGATGGCGATCGGCAGAAGGAGCAGCGGCTCGAACTTCCTGACGATGGCCAGATAGACCAGCACGCCCACAATGACATACATAGCCAGCAGCTGGAGGCAGGCGACCCAATCGAAGATCCAGCCGCTGCCCGCGAGATCGAACATACCGCTCCCCGTCTCCGCACGGGTGAAGAACAGCTTCCATATACCCGTACTGACAAGGAAATTCAGTAAACTTTCAAGCATGATGGTGTATTCCTTTCATTCGTCCGCACAGGGGCGCGGACGTGACTCCTGTAAAGTAAGAGGCAGCGGTCAGTCCATGGTGATCAGCACGGCGTCGGTCTTGACGCTGTCGCCGCTCCTGACCTCGACGGACACGACGGTGCCGTCCTGCGGTGCCATGACCTCGTTCTCCATTTTGAGCGCTTCGATCACGGCCACGGGCGTGCCCTTCTTCACGGTGTCGCCGGGCTTGACGTTGATCTTCATGACAGTGCCCTGCAGGGGAGCCTTGATGACGACGGAGCCGGCAGCGCCGGATGCCTTGGGAGCAGCCTTGGGTGCGGCGGGAGCGGTCTTGGGAGCAGCGGGAGCGGATGCGGGCGCAGCCGCGTCGGCAGCGACCTCCTCGACGACGACGTCATAGGCAACACCGTTGACGGTAACATTGAATCTTTTCATGACAGTATATCCTTTCCGTATTCTAATCTTTTCGGGGACGCGTCAGCGGTCCCACGCGGCACCGTTGTTCTTCTTCCTGAAGGATACGACGCGGAAGCCGTCGGCAAACTGCCGGCTGAGCGACTCATCGGAGGCGATGGCGGCGGCAATGGCCGCGGTGATGGCGGCGACGACGGCGCCGTCGTCCGCTGTCTCATCCGCGGGAGTTGGCATGAGCGCGGGGATCTCGTCGTCGTCCGGCAGGATCTCGGTCGGTCTCTGCGCGGCGGGGACGTCCTGCTTTTTCAGCTTGGCGTCGTACATGATCTTCTTGAAGATGACCAGCACGCCCCACAGGATGGCGAGGGACAGGAACACGAGTCCCATGCCCTCAAGGACCATACGTCCGGCGAGCGCGAGGCGTTCGGGCGAGGCAAAGCCGCCCATATCGGCGTACTCGTCTGCGGCAGCCGCGGTCTCGGCGGGAGCAGCCTCCCCGTCCGCGTACGCGGGCAGGCAGAGGCAGACCGCGAGCAGAGCCGCCGTCACGAGCAGCACGAGGATTCTTTTCTGATAGACTCTCATTGAAGGGCCCCCTTCCGGTCAGAGCGGCAGCACCGGGTGTCTGCGGGCGGGGGTGCGGTCGGTCTTGCCGGCGAGCATATACAGCGCGGCGCACAGGCGGGCGCGCAGCTCTTCGGCGGGGATCACGTCGTCGACGGCACCGGCTTCAGCTGCGGCGGCTGCGGAGGCGCTCTCGGCCGTCCATTCGGCCTCGACCTCGGCGCGGGACTTCTCGGCGGTGATCTTATCGTTGCAGAGGAACGCGACGGCGGTCACGGGATCCAGCACGCTGACGACGCTGCCCTCAAGCGCGAGCGCGAGGTCGGCGCCCACGGAGCGGGAGCCGAGCAGCGTGAAGGCTGCTCCGTACGCCTTGCCGGTCACGGCAGTAACCTTGGGGCAGGCGGCGGTCAGGTAGGCGGACGCGAGTCCGCCGAGTGCGGACGCAAGCGCGGGATCCGCGGAGCCGTCCACGCCCTCGGAGTCGACAAGCGTGACGACGGGGATGGAGAAGCTGTCGCAGAAGCTGATCAGACGGGCGGCCTTGCGGGCGCCCTTGGCGGTCAGCTTTCCGGCGTCGGCGGAAGGATCGGAGGCGACGACGCCGACCAGCGTGCCGCCCATGCGGCACAGTCCGGTGACGATCGCCTTATCGTAGTCGGCGTACAGCTCGGTGAAGCGGCCCGCGTCGGCCAGCTCCTTCACGAGCGCGGCTCCGGACAGACCGTCGGGAGCGACGGCGCGGCCGGGATCGTCCGCGGCAGCCTCGTCGGCGTTGTCGCGGTTGTTGGCCGGCAGCTGACCGATCAGAGTGCGGACGGCGGCGGCTGCCTCCTCTGCCGTGTCGGCTGTCAGCGCGGACAGGCCGTTGGCGGAGGCATAGGCGGTCTTGCCGGTCTCACGGCCTGCAAGCGCGGGCGCGTTGACAAACAGCTCGGACACGTCCTTGACGGTCACGGTCATATCGAATAGTCCGGCAGCCACGGCAGCCATACCGCCGCAGACGCCGCTCACGAGGGCGATCTGGGGGATGATGCCGCTGGCATCGGACACGCATTTCATCAGTTTTCCGTAAGCGGACAGCGCGGACGCGCCGTCGTACACCACGGCGCCGGCGGAGTCGAAGACGCCGATCACGGGTGCGCCGGTACGGACAGCCTGCTCGTACAAGCGGGCGATCTTAGCCGCGCCGATCTCATCGAACGCGCCCTTCTTGCGGTCGCTGTCCTGAACGAAGGCAAATGTCAGCTTACCCTCCACGGCACCGTAGCCGCACAGCACAGCGTCATAGGAGGCCTTGTCCCGACGGACGAAAGCGCCCATTTCCACGAAGGTGCCGTCGTCGAACAGAGATACGATGAGGCTCCTTCCCTTGGTTTCCTGTTTTTCCATAGTGAAGCTTGACCAATTCCTTTCCCGGCTCCCAGAGAGGGATCCCTTTTCCCTTCCGAAACGGGGAAAAGGGCTGCGGACGGATATATCCGCTGCCGTTTCAGCGTTGTTTTCGGAGAAAAAACGGCCATTTCCCAAAAAACCATCTTCTCCCCGATTATACATAATTATAACAGAAAACGTACACATTGTCAACGCAAAGCACGATTTTACTTGTGAAGTTTTTGTGAACGAAGCATAGCCGTCAGGTCGTCAGGTTCCCGGTTGACAAAGCGGCGGCTCTGTGATATACTGTATCCGTTCACGTATCACCTATCATCTGTCATCTGTCATCTATCGTCTATCGTCTATCATTGAAAGAGAGAGTATGCCATGAACGACCTGTCCCTGACCGCTTCCCTGCCCGAGCCCGACGGCATCCTGCTCGTCGACAAGCCCGCCGGCATGACGTCTCACGACGTCGTATACAAGGTCCGCAAGCTGTACGGCACCCGCAAGGTCGGGCACACGGGCACGCTGGACCCGCTCGCAACGGGCGTTCTGGTCGTGCTGCTCGGGCGGGCTGCCAAGGCGTCCGAGTACGTATCCCACGATGAAAAGAGCTACGAGGCTGTCCTGCGTCTCGGTCTGACGACCGACACGGAGGACACGACGGGGCGCATCCTCTCCGTCGTCCCGTCCGGCAGGCTGCCGGACGACGCGGCTGTTGAGGCTGTGCTTCCCCGGTTCCGCGGGGTGATCCTGCAGGTCCCGCCGATGTACAGTGCGCTCAAGGTAGACGGGCGCAAGCTGTGCGATATTGCGCGGCAGGGCGGGACGGTCGAGCGCGAAGCCCGGCCCGTAGAGATCCGCCGTCTGGTCCGGGCGCCCGGGCGGCTGCCCTCCGACCATATACTGTCCGTCACCTGTTCCGGCGGCACGTACATCCGGACGCTGTGTGCGGATATAGGCAATGCGCTGGGTGTGGGCGGTGTGATGGCGTCCCTCCGCCGGACGGCTGCCGGCGGCTTTGGTATTTCGCAATGCGTCACGCTTGAGGAGCTCAACGACATGGATCCGGTCGGACGTCTGGGGCGTCTTCTCCCCACAGAGGCTTTGTTCTCCGATCTGCCGCGTCTGAAGCTGTCGCCGTTCTACTCCGGTCTGTGCCGCAACGGCTGCGAGCTGTACCAGAAAAAGCTCGGCACTGGCCTCCCGCTCGGTCAGCGCGTCAGGCTCGCGGACGATCAGGGCCGCTTCTTCGCCCTCGGCGAGGTCATGGACTTCGACGGGCAGACGGCTGTAAAGATGATCAAGTTGTTTTCATTATGAGGGAATGCGCTTGCGGGGCTCTGCCCCGCTCCCCGCTTAAGCCCTTCTTGAAAGAAGGGCTTAAGAATCCCAAGAACTTTTATACAGGGATAAAGATTGACCGAGGTTTGGTTTACGCCGAACGAGATTGGTGGGTGCCCTCATGGGCGCCTACCTTTTTATAAACGCCCACGCGGGGGCCCCTTACCCCGCTCGGGATCGGGCAGATGGCATCTGCCCGATCCGTACGGATTCGGGAGAACGTCTCGGGCGTTTTCAACTGCGCTCGGGGACGTCCTCCACGCCTGCGGCGTGTCGGGGACCT
>JAKSPU010000041.1 GCA_024404505.1 Clostridia bacterium | reverse complement strand
TATGACACCAAGAAGAACAAGAAGAATGACCCGGACAGACTTGAGCTGAAGAAGTATTGCAAATTCTGCCGCAAGCACACTCTGCACAAAGAGTCCAAGTAAGGGTAAGCGGGGAGGAAAAAACATGACTGCTAATTGCAAGCGGAATGCCCTCGCGGCCCTTCTCCTCGTGCTGTGCCTGCTGTTGTCCTTCAGTATCGTATCCGTTTCCGCCGATGACGAGGCCACGGACCCTGAGGAAGTGACCGAGGCTGTCGCGGACACCGAAGCCGATACTGATGCCGCAACGACTGCCGAGACGACTGCCGAGACTTCTGCCGGAACGAATGCCGAGCCCGAGAAGGTCGACCACACCAAGGGTATCATCAACCTTTGCGTGGGTGCCGTGATCCTGATCGCCCTCATCGTGCTGGCAATCATCTTCCGTAAGAAGATCCCCGTGTGGTTCCGCAACGTGAAGAGCGAGTGCGGAAAGATCGTCTGGTGCCCTGCAGGCAAGCTCAAGAAGAACACCATTGTCGTCGTCGTGATCATTCTTGCCATCACCGTTCTGATCGGTATTCTGGACTTTGCTTTCTCGAAGGGCCTGCTCCTTCTGAGCGATCTGTTCCATTGATCCGATCCGAGAGGTTCTGAAGCATGAGCGATATCGATGAGATGAACGTAGGCCCCCGGTGGTATGTGGCGCACACCTATTCGGGCTATGAGAGCAAGGTAAAAGCAAACCTTGAGAAGATCGTGGAAAACCGTGGACTCGGAAACCTGATCTTTGATGTCAAGATCCCTGTCGAGACCATCGTCGAGAAGAACGGCGGAGAGGAAAAGACCGTTGAGGTCAAGACCTTCCCCAGCTACGTGTTCATCAAAATGGCCATGACGGACGCCAGCTGGCACGCCGTGCGCAATATCACGGGTGTGACCGGTTTCGTAGGCCCCGGATCCCGCCCCGCACCCCTGTCTGACGCAGAGGTCGCCGCGCTGAACATCGAGGAAGTCAAGGTTCGCCTGTCCTTCCAGGTCGGTGATAACGTGAAGATCATCGGCGGCCTGTTTGAGGGGTATACCGGCGTCGTCCAGTCGATTTCCGACGATATGCGTACCGTCACGGTGCTGGTCAAGCGTGGCCGCCGTGATATGCCGGTCGAGATGGAGACATCCTTCGTCAAGCCCGAGGCTTAACGAAAGACCGGTGAAGCTGCTTCGCCCATATGCGGAGCGTGATCTTCAGACGGGCCGCGGCTGCGCCCGGCGGGATTCCGATTCCCGGAATATTCGGCCGTTACACATTCAAGAGTGCAGAGTGCGGATGCTGTACCGCAGTCTGTCGTGGGAGGGAGAAAATTCGGCCACAGGCGCTTCTCCCGTACAAGTACCACATCTGGAGGTAAAACTATTATGGCAAAGAAAATCTTAGGTTATATCAAGCTGCAGCTTCCTGCAGGCAAGGCAACTCCGCAGCCTCCCGTCGGTCCCGCTCTGGGTCAGTACGGCGTTGCTATCCCCATGTTCACCAAGGCCTTCAACGAGCAGACCAAGAACGACATCGGCCTGATCATCCCCGTTGTCATCACTGTCTACGCTGACCGTTCCTTCACCTTTATCACCAAGACTCCCCCCGCTGCCGTGCTGATCAAGAAGGAGGCCGGCATCGAGACCGGTTCCGGTGTGCCCAACAAGACCAAGGTCGCCAAGCTCACCAAGGCTCAGGTGGAGAAGATCGCCAAGATCAAGATGCCCGACCTGAACGCTGCTTCTCTCGAGGCTGCTATGAGCATGGTCGCCGGTACCGCCCGCAGCATGGGTGTTACCGTTGAGGACTAAAGAGGAGGTAAAGAGAAATGGCTAAAGTCGGTAAGAAGTATGCAGACAGCGTAAAGCTGCTTGAGAAGAACAAGATGTATGATCCCGCCGAGGCTCTGGCTCTCGTTTGCCAGACTTCCAAGGCAAAGTTCGATGAGACCATCGAGATCCATATCCGTTTGGGCGTTGACTCCCGCCATGCAGACCAGCAGGTCCGCGGCGCCGTCGTCCTTCCCAACGGTACCGGTAAGTCCGTCAAGGTCCTCGTGTTCGCCAAGGGCGACAACGTGGACAAGGCTGTGGCTGCAGGCGCTGACTACGTTGGCGGTGCAGAGTATGCCGAGAAGATCCAGAAGGAAAACTGGTTCGACTTCGATGTCGTCATCGCTTCCCCCGATATGATGGGTACCATCGGTCGTCTGGGTAAGGTCCTCGGTCCTAAGGGCCTGATGCCTTCTCCCAAGGCCGGTACCGTGACCCCCGATGTCGCCAAGGCTGTCAAGGAAGCCAAGGCCGGTAAGATCGAGTACCGTCTCGATAAGACCAACATCATCCACTGCCCCATCGGCAAGGCATCCTTCGGTGCCGAGAAGCTGCAGGCTAACTTCGACACGCTGGTCGGCGCTGTCATCAAGGCCAAGCCCGCCGCTTGCAAGGGTCAGTATATCAAGAGCTGCGTCATCGCTTCCACGATGGGCCCCGGCATCAAGATCAACCAGGCTAAGCTCAGCTGATTTTGAACGCAGTCTGATAAAACAGGAGACGCCCACGGGCGTCTCCTGTTTTTGCTTTGCCGGGCTGTTGACCCGGCATCCTCATCCCGCGGGACGCGAGAGAACCGAAGGCGCGTCCTCCGTTTCCCCGGGTCTGTATGTAAGAGCGGGGTCAGGGGTCCCCGCGACCGCGTTTCAAAAAGGTGGGCGCCCATGACGGCACCCACCAATCTCGTTAAGCGTAAACTCAACCTTGGTCAATAATCCTTTTTGAAAGTTCTTGGGATTCTTAAGCCCTTCTTTCAAGAAGGGCTTAAGCGGGGTGTGGGGCAGAGCCCCGCAAACGCGTCCCCGACGGGGTGTGGGGCAGAGCCCCACAAACTACACACCCTTCACTCCCCGTACTGTTCCCTGACCAGCGCGAGGATCTCGTCGCGGTACGGAGTCGAGGCGGCAGCGCCGAGGCGCGTGACGGAGATCGCGGCGGCGGCGTTCGCAAAACGAAGCGCCTGCACGGGGGCCAGACCCTCGGCGATGGCGACCGCCAAAGCGCCGTTGAAGGTGTCGCCCGCACCGGTCGTTTCAACAGCCTTGACCCGGATGCCGGGGACGTGGACCTCGGACACACCGTCCGTCCAGTAGGCGCCGTTCACACCAAGCGTGATGACTACGTTCTTCACGCCGACTGCCAGCAAACGCTTTGCCGCCTCACGGGCAGAGTCAACATCGCAGACGACCATGCCGGTGAAGTATCCGGCCTCGGTCTCGTTGGGCGTGAACCAGTCGATACCGTTGAGAAAATCACTGTCGAGCGGATGGTACGGCGCCGGATTCAGAATAAACGGCTTGTGGTACTTCTGCGCCAGCTCTTTGGCGCGTACGACGGCGGACAGCGTGATCTCCAGCTGAGCCATGACAGCGTCGGACGCGGCAAAATCGGCGTCGGCGGCGTCCACGTCCGCCGGCGTGATGTGCTGATTTGCCCCCGGGATGACGATGATGCGGTTCTGCGCGTCGCTCTCGTCGATCTCAATGAGCGCGGTGCCCGTGACCTCACCCTCGGGAGACGTGATGTACGTCTTGTTGAAGCCCTCGGCGTCAAAGTGACGATCCAACGTCTCGCCGAATACGTCCCGGCCGATGCGCGTGATGAATACGGCCTCACCGCCGGCGCGCGCCGCGGCCGTCATCTGGTTGGCACCCTTGCCGCCGGGGCCGACGTGCAGCGCGCTGCCCATGACAGTCTCTCCGGCGACGGGCAGGTGCGGGGCAAAGCCGGTCAGGTCGCAGTTCGAGCTGCCGGGGCCGATGATGCGTACTTTTCTGTCCATGATGATACTCTCCTTTTTGTTCGGAATGGATCGGTCAATCGACCCGGATGTGTACGGTGAAGGTCAGCTGCCCGTGCGCCGCGAGCATGGAGCAGTATCCCTTTTCCATTGCCTTGTTCGGCGCGTCGTAGGGGGCAGTGCAGCACTCCAGCGCGATGTTGTAGAGGTCCTTGAAGCTGCCGTTGTTGATCCACACGCCGATGTACGGGATCGTGCCCGCGTCGGCACGGTAGTCCATCTCGAAGCGGTGGCCGCTTTCCGTGTACCGGCCTGCGATGAAACCTCCGGAGGTTGGCTGCGTGTAGTAGAATTTGTAAGCCGGTCCTGTGCCGGGTGCATACCCGACCAGCCTGTCCCGGGGCAGGGAAGGAGCTTCGTCTCCGCCGAACATATAAGCTGTCGGCGCGTCGGCGGAGTAGGGCGTCTCGACGCGCAGGTCGTCCTGACCGCGCAGCATACAGTGAGCTGCCCAGATGTACGGGAACGGGTCGACACCCTTATTGGTCAGCGTGTAAGTGACAGCCAGCGAGCCGTCGGCGCAGGGGGCGATGAGCTTGTCGAACCCGACGGGCAGTTCGCGCAGGGCGGTATGCAGGCGGAGTCCGGCGTTCGTGACGGACGCTTCAAGCGGCAGGCGGCAGACCTCGCCGTGGTCGAGCCACGTCATGCCGGCGAAGGGACCGTCCGCCGGGGTCCACGGATCGATGGTGGGGAACATATCGTCCCACGAGGCACATTCGGAGTGGATATAGCTGCCGTCGTAGGCGAGCCGGGCATAGGTCGGCGCGGGATTCTGGCAGAGGAAATCGAAGCCGTCGCGCTTCGAGGTGAGAGACACGAGTTTGCCGCCGTCCTCGGGGAGGAACAGGGCCGTCATCGCGTCCGTGTCTACCCGGATCGCGGGGCGGTCCTTATAAACAGCGGGGCAGATCGTCTGTCCCGCGCGGGAGGAAAGGTCCATAACGGGTACTTCCTTTCGTGCTTAGTTTTCCTTATTATACACCATTCCGCGTTGTTTGGCAAGTGGGGCGGGGACATTTATGCGATATATATGCGGGGCTCTGCCCCGGATCCCGGGGATGCGCGGGGCTCTGCCCCGGACCCCGCCTAAGGACTTCTTGAAAGAAGTCCTTAGGAATCTCAAGAACTTTTATACAGGGTATAGAATAACCGAGGTTTAGTTTACGCTGAACGGGATTGGTGGGGGCCTTCACTGGCGCCCACCTTTTTTAGGTACCATCGCGCATCGCGCGGTGGTACCATAACGCCTACGCGGGCCCCGATCCGTACAGGCCCGGGGAGTCATCCCCCCCCTTCGGACGGCAACTTTTGTGCCGGGAGTTGACAAGGCTGTCCGGATATGGTACAATAGAAAAAGTATTGAAGAACGCAAACGCTTCCGGTGGTCTGCCGGAAAGAGTCAAACAGCAAACAGGAGATTCAGCATGAAACAAGTGACATTCGGGACGGTCACGCTGCCGTACGGTCTGGCGCTCGCGCCGCTTGCCGGTGTCAGCGACCGGGCCTTCCGCCGTGTCTGCCGGCGCTTCGGAGCGGCGTACACCGTGACCGAGATGGTATCTGCCAAGGCACTCTGCATGGAGCAGGCGACCCGTCGGTCGGGGGCTGCCACGCACGTCCGGCCCATATCGGGCGTGCTTGCGTCGATCCTGGCCGACGAGATGCCCTCTGCGGTGCAGCTGTTCGGTCACGAGCCGGACGTCATGGCGGAGGCCGCGCGTCTGCTCGCGTCGGGCAGCTACCGCGGCGCGGAGGGAAAGGTGATCCCGGCGGCGATCGACGTCAATATGGGCTGCCCGGTGCATAAGATCGTGTCGAACGGCGAGGGCAGCGCGCTGATGAAGGACCCGCGGCTGGCCGGAGAGATCGTGTCCGCGATCGTAAAGGCGGTCCCGCTGCCGGTGACGGCCAAGATCCGGGCGGGCTGGGACGCCGACCACGTCAACGCCGTGGAAATGGCCAAGGTGCTGGAGGCGGCGGGGGCGTCGATGATATGCGTACACGGCCGGACCCGGGTGCAGGGTTACGCGCCCGGTGTGGACCGTTCCGTGATCCGGGCGGTCAAGGAGGCGATCTCGATTCCCGTATTCGGGAACGGCGACGTCAACGAGCCGGAGGACGCGGTCTCGATGATGGCGGAAACGGGCTGTGACGGCGTGATGATCGCCCGCGGTGCGATGGGAAGACCGTGGATATTCGCGGAGACGATCGCCGCGCTGGGCGGTCCCGCGTTCATGCCTCCGACACCGCACGAGCGCTTCGACGTGGCGCTGGCACAGATCCGCGAGATGATAGCGGAAAAAGGGGAACGAGTGGGGCTGGCCGAAGCCAAAAAGCATCTGGCATGGTACTGCACCGGCCTCGACGGCGCGTCGGGATGCCGGATGCAGATCATGCAGGCAACCTCACTGGATGAAATGGAGGCCGCCGTGCGCCTGCTGGCCGACTCGCAGGACGGGCGGCTGCGGGAGCTGCCGCCGCGCAGCGAGCGGTGACAGCCTGACGTCAGCGCACGGGCGCGGCAGAAAGGAGTACGTCATGCGTGACGGTATGATGCGGGGAGACGAGGGCCCCGTGGTCCTGATCCTGTGCCGGGATCGGAGGCTCGGGAACGGCTTGCGGTTGTCGATGGCAGAGAGGGGCTTATCCCCGGTGTGGACGTCCCCGGACGAGGAGTTGCAGGACGGCCTGCCCGGCCTGCCGGTACTCTACCGGTTGTCTCGGCTGATGGACGAGCGGCGGGCGGTGCTTCTGCTGGGAGACGCGGACGATTGCCCCGATCTCCTGACACTGCCGTCCGGATTCCCTGCGGTCGTCTGGACGCGGGCCGAGGTACCGGCAGCCGCGGACATGACGCCTCCGGTGACGCTGCACCGTCCGCTGGACGATCTGCTTCTGGACCGGGCGGTTACGGCCTGCCTTGCGGGGGAGAGCGCAGCCATGGAGAAAGCGCCGGCACCTGACAAAGCACCGGCGGCCGACCCGCCGCTGACACCGCACGAGCGGGTCATCCTCGGGTATCTGGCCGCCCACCGCGGGGAAACGGTCACGCGCGAGACCCTGCGTGCGCTGATCGGGGAATCACCGGACGCGCGCGGCAATATGGTGGACGTATACGTGTCCCGGCTGCGGGCCAAACTGGAGAAGCCCGCGGGCGTGCGGATCATTGAGACCGTGCGGGGCGCAGGATACCGGATGCTATGAAAAAGGCCTTGCGGGAGCAAGGCCTTTTTTGCATAAACGATAAACGCAATCTTGTTCAATCCATACTTCTGTAAAAGTTCTTGGGATTCTCATGCCCTTCTTTCAAGAAGGGCATGAGATCCTGAAGGACTCCGTCCTTCAGGTGGGGTGCAGGGCAGAGCCCCGCATTCGTTTCTCACAGCGGAGTGACCCTGATGACGGTCAGGTCGTTTTCACTGACGGTGAATTCGATATTGAAGCCGGCGAAGTAGAGGCCGTACTCCCGCGACGGGTCGTGCTGGTAGGAGGGACGGGGATCGTTGGCAAGCACCGTGACCGCAGATGAACGCTTGTCCGTCGGGAGCCTTTCCAGCAGTCCGTCCGGGTCGTGAACGACCAACTCGTGAGCGCGGAGCGGCTCGGCAAAGCCGCCGGACGCGTCGGCGTGGTTGTCCGTGTAGGGTAAGTATGGTTTGATGTCGTAGATCGGCGTGCCGTCCATCAGATCGGCACCGCCGACGCGCAGCACCATGCCGTCATGCTCCGTCTGCTCCACGGCGATAAGACGGACCGAGGACAGCCCGATCGGATTGGGCCGGAACGGCGACCGCGTCGCGAACACGCCCATCGGCGTGTTACCGCCCAAACGCGGCGGACGCACCATCGGTTGCCACTTGTCCCGCAGCGCCCCCGAGAACTGCCAGATCAGCCACAGATGCGAAAAGCCCTCTATGCCGCGCAGGGCGTCGGGATTGCGGAAAGCGGGCTCGAACACGATCACGGCCTCCAGCTCCGGGAGCAGGCCGCTCTGACGGGGGATCCCGAATTTGTCGGGGAAATCCGTGCGGATGTACGCGACGGGCGTCATGGTCATCACATCGGTTGGTTTGCGTTTCAAGGCTGAGGCTCCTTTCCGGATAAGAAGGCGGCGGGCTGCCGCAGATGCGGCAGCCCGCCGGTTGTTCGGTCGTACGCGAAACGGATCAGCGCAGTCTGGTGACGGTGCGCGCGGATGCCTTCGCGGTAGAGGTGGCCACGACCACGGAGTAAGTGGTGGCGCCGTATCTGAAGTTGTACTTGTTGCCGTTGGCGGGATCGGTGTAGGTGGTCGCATTGGTCTGTGCCACACCGTTCTTGTAAAGAACGATCTTCTTGTCGGGCAGACGCATCAGACCGGTCGCGAAGTTGGTGGTCTGGCTGTCCAGCTTGGTGGGCAGGTTGGTGATCATGCCCTCTTCGTCGGTGGTGTACGCATAGAAGGGAAGCAGACCGTTCATGTCGTCGGCGGTCATCACAGCCTTGGAGGTGTCGGTCAGCATGATGTCATAGTTGACGGAGCCGTCGGTATGCTTGCCGAACACGGTATCCGCGTCACCTGCGAAGTAGTAGTCAACGCCGTTCTTGTAAACGCCGAGACCCTCGGTGGGATAACCGTTCTTCATGGTCTTGATCTGACCGTCGGGGGTCAGCACGACACCATCGCGGATGGATTCGCCCTTGATCACGACGGGCAGATTCTCGATCACGCCCTTGGCGTTGGTCTTGTAGGTGCCGTCGGGCAGCAGGCCGTTGGAGTGGGAGAGGGAAATGGTGACGGTCTTGTTCTTCACGGCCTTGAGGGACTCGTCGATGTAGTAATAATTGCCGGCTGCGTCACTCACGACGCCTGCCTGCCATGCACGATCCTGAACGTAGAAGCGCAGCTCACCGTCAGCGTCGGCATACAGGCCCTGCTTGAAGGTGTTGGCGTCCTTCTTGATCGTCAGACCGCTGTACAGCGCGGGATTGGGGACGTAGTACTTCAGACCCTGATAGACGTGGTCACGGAACAGCGTGTAGATGGTCGTGGTACCGTCCGGATTGTCGTAGCCGAGGATGGCCAGCATCTCGCGGGACACGACGGAGGTGTCCACGTAGGGGCAGTTGTCGGCGGCGTGCAGGAACAGACCCTGCAGGCCCCATTTGGAGAGAACGGTCACGTTGCTCGGGCTGATCTTGCCATCGGCGCCGCGCTTGACGTCGGTAACGACACCGGCGTGAGAGTAACCGACTTCCTCACCGAAGGGAACGTTGGTGATGGAGCCGTCCTCTTCCTGCAGACGAAGGGTGATATCACAGTCGTCCCAGTAGACGACGACGCATCCGACCACGGGCTCGTCGATCTCGATGAAACTGCCGTCATCGATGAAGCTGGCGGGATCGTTCAGCCAGACGTTGCTTTCGTTGATGTCACGGCCGACGAACGCAAAGGCGAAGCAGTTGAACGAGATATCGCCGCTTGTCAGGTGGGTGGCGCCCCGAGCCTCGTATTTGGCTATGGTGGCGGCTTCCTCGGCACGCTCGGAAGCGATCAGTTCACCGGTGCGGTGGAATACTTCGACAGCCGTACCCATCGGGGTCAGGATACTTGCGGGGATGATCTCGCGTCCGTACTGATTGATCGACGCAGACGCGGGGAGAATGAGGAACGATACGATCAAGCACAGAGAGAGGACCAGAGAAATCGTTCTTTTCATAGTATTTTCCTTCCTTTTTCGGGCTTATCCGACAGATACGCCTACTTATTGTACATCATAGCATATATTTCGACGCTTGTCAATATCGTATGGACAATTTTGTGCATTATCACAATACGATTTTCGATATTTCCCGCGATCGACAGCCGCCGAGGCAATTCCGATACGACTTTTTTCCAAAAAAGCCGTTTCCCCTGTTTACAAACCGGAGGAAATATGTTATAATAATATATCTATCAGTATGATGGAATAGTATCGGATAAACGGATGCGCGGGCGTATGCCGCCGCGCCGGGACGAAAGGGAGGGAAAGCCTATGGATATACAGGATCAGGCGCATAAGCCGCGCCGCGCGCCGGCGGAAGCCAAGCCTTTGGAGCGCCGCGGTCTGCCTCCTCAGCCTCTGTGGGTGCTGCTGGTGCTGACCGGCATCGTCTCCGCTTCGATATTGCTGGGCTTTGCGTTCCTTACCGATCACTGTCCCTTGCCGGATACGGTCACCGAGGGCATTGCATTCGTGATGCTGGCCGTGACGTTGTTCTATCTGTTCCGCACCTGTCGGCTGACGGCGCGCTGGCTGCCGTCGCTGCTGCTGCTCATAGCCATCCCGCTGTGTTTCCTCATGGGCTCCGTGGTGCCCGTGATGACGATGACAGCTATCGTCTTCTGCACGGCACAGGCCGCGCTGCTGCTGGCGATCTGCCCGGCGTCGACCCTGTACTGGCTGCCGGTCGTACCGCTCGGCTCGTATGCCGTGTCGCTGCTGCTCTGCCGGGATCCCCTTCTGGCGCTGACCTGCCTCATCCCGTTCCCCGCCGCGGCTGCGCTGGCGTTCGGCACGCGCTCCTGCGCCTCCGGACCGGATAAGATCACCCGCGTCGGCGTCATCTGCCTGACCTCGCTGGTCCTCGGCGTGACCGTCCTCGTCTCCGTCCTGATCGGGCTGGCGCAGTCTCTGGACGGCGGCCTGTCCGCCCTGCCGGAGCTTCTGGATCGGATCCGCGAGGAGGAGACGGCCAGGATCATGGAAATGAGCAAGGCTGCCGCCGAAACCATCGGCAGCCGTCCCGGCCCGCTGTCCGGGCTGCTCGGCTCGGAGGAGGCACTGCCCTCCATTACCGAGGAGGAAGCGCGCAATACCGTCAACTCTGCCATCAACATGATGCCCGCGTTCCTCGTCGTCGTCTTCAACGTGACGGCAGCGCTGTCGCAGTGTGCGTTGTACGGCAGTCTCGGCAGCTTCGGCTACGGGGATTCCGTCAAGGGACGCGTACTGCTGTTCAAATTGAGCCACGCCGCCGGGATCACCTTCCTGATCGCTTTCATCGTTTCTCTTATATCCGCGGTCACCTCGAAGAATTCCACGCTGGCCGGGACTGTCGCGGAGAATATCACGTTTATCCTGCAGCCGGGACTCGCTCTCTGCGGCTTCATGCGCCTGACGGTCAACCTTGTGGCCCGCTCGCGCGGGGCCGTCGGCTGTCTTCCCTTCATCGTGCTGCTGTTTGCCCCGGTGCTGCTGACCGTCGGCTCGTCGCTGCTTGCCCTGTATGAGAGCGGCGCGCTCGTGCTGGAGCTGTTCCTCGTCCGGAAGTCGACGGATGACGACGATCCGTTTGCCGATTCCGGCGATCAGAACGACAGCGATCCCTTCTGATCCTCGCTCCTGCCTCCCCTCATTTCATTTGAAAGGAGCTTTCATTCATGTCCGACTCACGCCATAACCGGAAGGATCCGGACGCGTCCCTGCGGGTGGATCTGCGGATCCCGTTTGCCGTCTGCACCATTGAGGGTGTGCTGCTGCTGGGCATTTTCTGCCTGCTCGCGTTCCTGAAGGTGGACAGCCTCCCCATGATCGGGCTCGTCTTCTTCCTGTTTTACCTTATATCTGCGGGCCTGATCTTTACGAACGCCTTTTTCCGGACGTCGCGGATCAATCAGAATGCCCGGTCAACCGAGCTTTTGACGGCGGACGTCTACCGCCTGTTCCGTGCGGAGATCCATATCCCCTACGCGGTCGTCAACGCGGGCGGGACGGTGCGTGTCATCAACAGCGCCATGCAGGAGATCCTCGGCGCGAATTCACCCGTCTGCGATCTGCCGCTTTCCGATATCTGTTCGCACGTCACGATGGAGCAGCTGAAGATCTGCACCCGCAACCCGGAGGACGGCGTGCGGACGGTGAGTGCCCCGCTACCGACCGCCGACGCAGCCGTTGACCCCGCCCGCGCGACGGCTGAGCCTGTCGTGCGCCTCGCGGACGGCAAGCGCTACCGCATCGAGACGTACCTGCTCCGCGAGGGCGTGGAGTGCTACTATTTCCTCCTGTTCCGCGACGTCAACGCGTACCTCGATTTTGTGGATGAGACCAACCGCAGCCACGTCGTGCTGGCGTACATCATGCTGGACAACCTGCGTGAGCTGACGCAGTTCGTCCGTGCCAACTACCGGGCGACCGCCAACGTCGTCGAGGAAAAGCTGACGCGCTGGGTCGACTCCATGCACGGTATGATCCGCGAATACGACCGTGACAAGTACCTCGCCATCTTCTCCGAGGAGATGCTGGACGAGTGCATCAGGAACAACTTCTCCATCCTCGACGAGATCATGCGGATCCCGGTCGGAGACAACAGCTTCCCGCTGTCCGTGTCCATGGGCATCGCCGACATCGACGGCACCATGGAGGACCGCGACAAGGCCGCCAACGCCGCGCTGGATATGGCGCTGCAGCGGGGCGGCAACCAGGTCGCGCTCCAGCGCCGTGGCGTCAACGGGCTCAAGTATTACGGCGGCGGACACAAGACGCTGGAGGGCAATACCGCCATCTCCTCCCGCGTGTCCGTACACCTTTTGGAAAAGCAGCTGGAGCAGTGCAACGGTGTCATGATCATGGGGCACAAGGACCCCGACTTCGACGCCATCGGCTCGGCAGTCGGCGCGTACCGCCTCTGCCGCAGTATGCTGGACGCGAAGGGGAAAACCGACGTGCCCGTCCGCATCGTGACCGACAAGGAGTGCGACACGTTCCATATCTGCGCGGAGCATCTGTCCGCGCTGCCGGAATATGACGCCGTGTTCGTGGGCAAGAGTGCGGCGCAGTGGCTGATCTCGACGAAAACGCTGCTCATCATCGTGGACGTGAACAATCCCGTGATCTTCGAGGCGTCCACGCTGATCGAGCGGATCCCCGAAGTCGACGGTGTGTCTCCGATCGCCGTGATAGACCACCACCGCCTGACGGGCAAGCTGCCGTTCACGCCGTTCCTCGACTACATCGAGACGACCAAGTCCTCGGCCAGTGAGATCATTACGGAGATGCTGGAGCAGTCCTCCTACGGCGAAATGCTGGCGAAGGAGGAGGCCAACCTCCTGTTGGCCGGCATCATGCTGGACACGCACAACTTCACCCGTGCGGCGGGCGCCCAGACCTTCGCCGCGACCTACTACCTGTACGCGCGCAACGCACGCACCGAAACGGCCCGCGAGTTCTTCAACGAGCGGTACGACGAGCTGCTGGTCGCGTCCGACTTTGACTCCCACACCAAGATATACGCGGACGTCTTTGCCGTCACGTGGCTGTCCGAGGATCACAAGCAGGGTCCCGAGGACCGCATCGCGGCGTCGAAGGCGGCGGACAAGCTGCTGTCGGTCCGCGGCGTGGAGGCCTCCTTTGCGATGGCCGTGCTGGGCGAGCGCGTGAACGTATCCGCGCGGTCGAAGGGCAAGATCAACGTCCAGCTGATCATGGAAAAGCTGGGAGGCGGCGGACACTTCGATATGGCCGGTGCGTCCGTGGCCGGTACGCTCGACGACGCCGTGGAGCGCCTGCTCTCCGCCATCGACGAGTACAGGATGCAGTACCCCGAGCAGTTCGGGAACAAATAATCAATAAATCGATTTAAAACGGGATTTTATCTCAGGAAAGGACGTATAGAAATGAAAGTAGTATTGCTTGCTGATGTCAAGGGTCAGGGTAAGAAGAACGATGTGATCGAGGTGTCCGACGGTTACGGCCGCAACTACCTCATTCCCCGCAAGCTGGCTGTCGAAGCCGACAACAAGATCCTCAACGCGATCAAGGGTCAGGAGGCTGCCAAGCAGCACCAGATCGAGGTCGCTACGGCAGAGGCCAAGGAGCAGGCTGCCAAGCTGGACAGCGTGCTGCTCAAGATCCGGGCCAACTGCGGCGCCGACGGTCGTCTGTACGGCTCCATCACGACCAAGGAGATCGCCGAGGCGCTCGAAAAGGAGTACGGCATCAAGGTGGACAAGCGCAAGATCCAGCTGGACGAGGCGATCCGCGCCTACGGCAAGTACGACATGGACGTCAAGCTCTATGCCGATATCGTGGGCCACGTCCACGTGCTGGTGTGCAATTGATCTGAATTAACGATTGACAAAAGGTATGGCAGACAATAATTACACCGCCCGTCAGGAGGCGAACGACGAGCTGCTTGGCCGCAAGATGCCCTTCAATCTGCTGGCCGAGCAGTCTCTGCTCGGGTCCATCCTGATCGACCCGGCATCCTTCGACAAGGTGGCCGACAAGGTGGCTGCTGCGGATTTCTACATCGAGGAGCATCAGCAGATATTCTCCGCGATGCACGAGCTGTTCCTCACGAGCCAGAACATCGACGTGGTCACGCTGATCGATATGCTCGTGCAGAAGGGCGTATACAACAAGTCCGGCGGGGAACAGTACATAGGGACGCTGCTCGAGGTGGTCCCCTCCGCGCTGAACATTCAGGACTACGCGCGCATCGTCAAGGACAAGAGCGTGCTGCGCCAGCTGATCGACGTCTGCGCCGAGGTATCCGAGACCGCCTACGCGGAGCAGGAATCCGTCGCGTCGGTGCTGGACAACGCGGAGAACAAGATCTTCGCCATCGCGCAGGGCCGCGATACCAAGAATTTCCGGACGATCCGTGAGGTCATCGGAGACGTGTACGCGCACCTGAAGGACATGAACGAAAATCCGGAGGCATCACAGGGCACCGCGACCGGCTTTTCCGGTCTGGACCGTCTGCTGGCCGGTATGGGCAAATCCGACCTGATCCTGGTCGGCGCGCGTCCCGGCATGGGAAAGACCTCCTTCGCGCTGAACATCGCGTCCAACGTGGCTGCCAAGACCGGCAAGGCCGTGGCGATCTTCTCGCTGGAGATGTCCGCCGAGCAGCTGGTCAACCGCATGATTTCGTCCGAGGCCATGATCGACAGTTACTCGCTGCGTACCGGTGAGATCAAGCCGGAGGATTGGGAGAGCATGGCCAACGCGACCGCGCGTCTGGCAAAGTGCAACATCCTGATCGACGACACGTCCGGCATCACGGTCACGGGCATGAAGGCGAAACTGCGCCGCGTGCAGGACCTCGGCCTCGTGGTCATCGACTACCTGCAGCTGATGCAGTCCGACAAGAAGATTGACAACCGCGTGCAGGAGGTGGGCGACATTTCCCGTGCCATGAAGATCATGGCGAAGGATCTGATGGTCCCCATCATCTGCTGCGCCCAGCTTTCCCGCGGACCCGAATCCCGTACCGACAAGAAGCCGATGCTGTCCGATCTGCGTGATTCCGGTGCCATCGAGCAGGACGCCGACGTGGTCATGTTCCTGTACCGCGACGAGTACTACAAGATCAGCGAGAGCGGAGACCCCAACTCCGATGCTCTCTCCTCGGTCGCCGAGGTCATCATCGCCAAGAACCGCCACGGCTCTACCGGCACCGTCAAGATGGGCTGGATCGGCCGCTACACCAAGTTCCGGACGATCGCCGAGGACGCGCCGGGCGTATAACGTATAAAGAGTACGCTTGCGGGGTTCTGCCCCGCACCCCGCTCAGGGAACTTCTTGAAAGAAGTTCCCTGAGGACCTTCAAGAACTTTTGCAAAAGTAAAAAGTAAGAATAATCCCTTTAATTCTAACCGGAGGTCCCATGCTTTACAGCGACGCTGTTTTCTGTACCGCCTCGGGGGCTCCCCGGGGATTTGTCCAACCGCACAAGCTGTCCGGGATGCCGTCCGATACGCCTCTGCTCGTCGGTTTTTCCGGCGGCGCGGATTCGACGCTCCTGCTGCATCTCGCGGTCCGCTGGGCCGCGGACGCGGGGACGCGCGTATACGCGGCGCATCTGCATCACGGCATCCGCGGAGCGGAGGCGGACCGGGACGAGGCGTTCTGCCGTGAAACGGCAGCCCGGCTCGGAGTCCCGCTGTTCGTGGGACGCGCCGACGTGCCGGCCGCGGCGGCGTTGTCGGGCGACAGCCTGGAGACGGAAGCCCGCAAGGTCCGCTACGCGTTCTTTGCGTCGATCATGACGGGATGCGCCGGAGACGGCGTATCCGTGACCTATATTCCGGCAGGGGACGAGCCGCGGCCCGCGGCTTTGCCGCTGCTCCTGACGGCCCACCATGCCGACGACCAGCTGGAAACGGTGCTGCTGCGCCTGTTCCGCGGGGCGGGCGTGAAGGGACTTGGCGGGATCCCGCCCGTCCGTGAGGTGCCCGGAGGCCGCGTGATCCGTCCGCTGCTGCGCTGCACGAGGGCCGACGTGCTGGCCGCCTGCGCGCGGCTGGGGCTGACCTTTATGACCGATTCCACCAACCTGACGGGTGACGCGTCCCGCACGGCGCTGCGCCGGGAGATCCTGCCCGCGCTGCGGACGCTGTACGGCGAGGGCGTCCCGGAGGCAGCCGCGGTGCGGCTGTCCGACGCTGCCCGCGAGGACAACGATTGTCTGGAAAGCATCGCCGGGGCGTGGTACGCGTCGCACGGAGCGGACGGACTGCGCCCGGACGAACTGTCCGGGCTGCATCCCGCCATTCTGAATCGGGTGCTGCTGCTGGCCTACCGCGACGCGGTTCGCCGGTCGCTGCCGGAGAACGTGGACGGTCTGCCTGCCGACCGCACGCTGACCGCCGCGCATCTGGCCGCACTGCGGATGCTGGTGCGGGAGGCGGCGCCGCACAGCGGGGCCGATCTGCCGCGCGGCTTGCGTGCCGTGATCGGGGACGCGCCGGAGCGCAGGCTGACGTTCTGCCTGTCCGATAAGGCGGAAGCCGTCCCGTGCACGGCGATCGGGCTGCGTTTGGGCGACAATCCGTGGGGCAGCCTCGTCATCCGGCTGGAAACGGCGGAGCAGCCGCCTGCCGGCGGCAGGGAAGGGAAAGAACTGCTGGCGGAGGGATATTTCCCGCTGTCCGTGCTTGACGGTCCTCTGACGGCCCGCCCGCGGGAAGCCGGAGACCTTATCCTGTGCCACGGGATGCACAAGCTGCTCAAAAAGCTGTACTGCGACCGTCACGTGCCGGTCGCGCTGCGGGCCCGTCTGCCGCTGATCTGCACGGAGGACGGCGTTCTGTGGGCGCCGCTCGCCGCCTTCGCGGACGGATATCCCGCCCCGGTGTCCGGACGAGCGCTGCGTATCACGCTGCGGGACGCGGACAAGCCGTGAAAACATACGCTGATAACAATTTTTCTTACATATAAGAAAGGGTCAACAAACATGAATATTCTGGACAATCCGTTGTACTGCGATTGCAAAAAGGTCCTGCTTACCAAAGAGGAGCTGGAGGCCATCGTGGACCGTCTGGCTGCCGAGATCGAGGAGACCTACCGGAACAGCACCAAGCAGCTGGTCGCCGTCATCATCCTCAAGGGCTCCATGCCCTTCTCGTCGGACCTCATCCGCAAGATCAAGCTGCCGCTTCAGGTAGACGTCATGAAGGTCAGCTCCTACGGCGCCGGGACCAAGTCCTCGGGCGAGATCAAGGTGTCCCTCGATCTCAACCGGGAGGACCTGCCCGACTGCGATCTGCTCATCATCGAGGACATCGTGGACTCCGGCCGCACGCTCAACCGTCTGACGCAGCTGCTCCGCAACCGCAACGCACATTCGGTCCGCACGGTCACGCTGCTGGACAAGCCCAGCCGCCGCGAGGTCGCTTTCGTACCCGATTTCTGCGGTGCGACGATCCCGGATGAGTTCGTTGTCGGTTACGGCCTCGACTATGCCGAGCTGTATCGCAATCTGCCTTTTGTGGGTGTGTTGAAGGAGGAAGTCTACTCCAAGTGACTTTCTGTCGGAATCACGGCAAAACTTTCATAAGAATGTTGACGCTGTTTCACAGAATATTCATAGACTTGTGGTATACTCCCATTATGTGCGTCTGCATGGACCCGGTCCGTCGGGACCGCGGTCAGTTTATCGTATCAATTGAAACGGAGGAATCTGATGAAGAGTAATCTCAAGGTGATCCTCGCCTACGTTGCTGCCATCGTCCTCATCGTCGCGGTGATCGCCGTGATCTACCGTTCGACGGGTGACACCGAGGCGCTGACCTATGATAAGGTGATGACCTACTTCCAGAACGGGCAGGTCAGAAAATTCACCGTTACCAAAAAAGGCGAACTGATCATGTATATATCCGACAACGCCCTGTACGGGGACGGTGCCGGGCAGACGATCCCCGAGGGGACCGGAACGGAAGCCGGGACGGACGTCTCCGGCACGGAGAGCGTCACCGAAGCGGTGACGGAGGCCGTGACGGGCGAGTCCGGAGGCGGACAGCTTCCGGCGGCGGGCACGCTGGCCGAGAAGGCGCGTGCCGACGAAAAGAACTGGAAGAAGAAGTCCTACAAGCTGGCGAATTTCTCCGTCTTCTACGAGGACATGAACGAGCTGATCTTCAAGGGCATTGAGGACGGCGTGATCATCGAGGCGGAATACGAGCCCGCAGACACGATCCCCGTGTGGGTATCTTTCCTGCCGGGCATCATCCTGATCATCCTGCTGGTCATCCTGTACTCCCGCGCCATGAAGTCCATGATGAACAACGGCGGTCCCGCCGGGAAGATGGGCGGCTTCGGCAAGGCGCACGTCAAGATGCCGGGCGACGACAAGAACAAGGTGACGTTCAAGGACGTGGCCGGCGCCGAGGAGGAAAAGGAAGAGCTGGTCGAGATCGTCGAGTATCTGAAGGATCCGACGAAGTACGCGCGTCTTGGGGCGAAGATCCCGCACGGCGTGCTGCTTCAGGGCCCTCCCGGAACGGGTAAGACGCTGTTGGCGAAGGCCGTGGCGGGTGAAGCGGGTGTTCCGTTCTTCTCCATTTCCGGCTCCGACTTTGTGGAAATGTACGTCGGCGTGGGTGCGTCCCGCGTCCGCGACCTGTTCGAGACCGCGCGCAAGGCGGGCTCCGCGATCATCTTCATCGATGAGATCGACGCCGTCGGCCGTCAGAGAGGCACAGGCCTCGGCGGCGGTCACGATGAGAGAGAGCAGACGCTGAACCAGCTGCTGGTCGAGATGGACGGCTTCGGCTCGCACGAGGGCATCGTTGTCATCGCTGCGACCAACCGTGCCGACGTGCTTGACCCTGCCCTGCTGCGTCCGGGCCGCTTCGACCGTCAGATCACGGTCAACCGCCCGAATCTCAAGGGTCGTCTTGAGATTCTCAAGGTACACGCGCGCAACAAGCCGCTGGAGCCGGGTGTGGATCTGTCCGTCACCGCGAAGGCGACGGTCGGCTTTACCGGCGCCGATCTGGCCAACCTTCTGAACGAGGCAGCGCTGCTGGCAGCGCGCCGGAGCAAGAGCCTGATCGGCATGGAGGAGATCGAGGATTCCTTCAACAAGATCCTGATGGGCCCGAAGAAGAAGACGTGGGTCATGAGCGACGACGAGCGCAGGAACACGGCATATCACGAGGCCGGTCACGCGATCACGGGCTTCCTGCTGGGCACCGATACGATCCATCTGATCACGATCGTGCCGACGGGTCACGGTGCGCTTGGCTTCACGAGCTTCCGTCCCGAGGCTGACAAGAATCAGAAGTACAAGCAGGAATACAAGAACGAGCTGGTGATGACGCTGGGCGGCCGTGCCGCCGAGGAGATCGTCTTCGGCGACGTGACGGGCGGTGCTTACAGTGACATCAAGTCCGCCACCGACACGGCGAAGCGCATGGTCACGGTGCTCGGTATGTCCGACGTGTTGGGTCCCCGCCGCTTCGGCTCCGATCAGAACGAGGTATTCCTCGGCCGTGATTTCTCCTCCAACGCCGACTACTCCGAGGAGATGGCGGCCCGCATCGACAGCGAGATCCACGTGCTGATCACGGAGGCGTACTCCCGCGCAAAGGAGCTGCTGACCGAGTATCGGGCCAAGCTGGACTTCATCGCGCAGTATCTGCTTGATCACGAGGACATGGACGGCGATCTGTTCCGCACCGCTATGGAAACCGAAAACCCGACCGCCGAGCAGCTGGAGGGTATTCTGGCCGAGCGTGAGCGCCAGAGCAAGGAGGCCAACGAGGCGCGCACACGCGCCGAGGAAGCCCGCCGCGCCCGCATGGAGGCACTCGGCGGCGACGACGCCGGTACTACCGACGCACAATAATCAGGGGAACGTGTGGGGCTCTGCCCCACGCCCCGAGGACGCGTTTGTGGGGCTCTGCCCCACGCCCCGCTTAAGCCCTTCTTGAAAGAAGGGCTTAAGGATCCCAAGAACTTTTAGAAAAAATAACAAGGGTTTGGTTTACACCGAACGGGATTGGCGGGTGCCGTTATGGGCGCCCGCCTTTTTTGAAACGCAGTCACGGGGCCTCTATCCCCGCTCTTATGTACTGACCGGGGGAACGGGAGACGCGTCTCCCGCGTCCCGCAGGATGAGGGTGCAGGGAGAAGGGAGCGGCGCAGCCGCGGAGGCGGCAGAGAGCCGTCGCTCTTCCGCGCCCGCAGGCGCGGTGTTCTCGGGATGAGGAGATCGAGGCGTTCCCCGCGTCCCCGCAGGATGAGGGTGCAGGGAGAAGGGAGCGGCGCAGCCGCTC
>JAKSPU010000040.1 GCA_024404505.1 Clostridia bacterium | reverse complement strand
CACTTTCCCGCGCCCGCAGGCGCGGCATCCCCGGGATGAGGAGACCGAGGAGAGGAGGCGCCGCAGCGCCCCCTCTCCTCGGTGAAAGAAAGTTGTATTCGCCCCCTCCCGCGCACGGGAGGGGGCGGGGGCCGGGGCAGAGCCCCGGCGCGTCTCTCTACCCCTGCTTGAACAGCTCGTTCAGCCCCTTTTGTGCGCTCTTGGAGTTGCTCCGGACGAATGAGGTGATATGGGCGTTGTTCTGTGTGATGCAGAAGGAAGCGAGGTAGACGAGGTTGAACAGCCCGTTGTTGCCGTCGCAGAACGCGATGCCGGGATCGTACACGACGGTGTCGTAGATGAGCTTGACCATTTCTCTGTCGTCGGGCGCGTTGGAGACGCGGTACTGCAGCACGGTGTCGTAGTAGGCTTCCTGTACGACCTTCTCGGAGAAGAATGCCATCAGCTCCAGCACCGCGCCGACCATCCCGGAATCACGGATGCTCGCGGGGACGATCAGGTTGTTGCCCCAGTTGACGTGGGCGTAATTCTCCTGCGCCTTGTCGTATTTCGGCAGCGGCAGGACGCCGACGTCAAAATCCGCGGACAAAAACTGCGTCCCGAGGTTTTCCAGCGTGAAGCAGCTGCGATTCTCCATGAAGGGCAGCACCTTGCCGCTGTTCTCGCGGTCGTTGTACGTCCACAGGAACACGCTCTCGTCACGTGACCACGCGAACAGCTTGCCGTAGAAATCGGTGAGACGGTCACCCTCGAGGGAGAGATCGAACCTGTCGTCGCTGCGCGTGACGACGTAGATGTCGGAGGCCTGCAGCATGGCGCCGCCGTTGGCGTCCCAGATGGACGCGAAACCGTAGGTGTCACCGCTGTTGTGGGCGCCGTCACCGTTCGCGTCGGTGTACAGACCTTCGGTCAGCGAAATGAACTCGTCGAGCGTCCAGCTCCCGTCGCGGACCTTGGCGTAGGGGACCTCACGCTGTGCGTCCTTCAGCCGGTTCTTGTTGGCAAACAGCACGTTCAGCGAGTACTGACACAACGCGCCCAGCGCGATGTAGGCCTTCCCGTTGATGGCGAGCGAGTCGATCACCCGGCTGTTCCAGTAGGACTGCCCGAGGTCGAGGCGGTCGAGCTGATAGAAGTCGTACGCCGCGTTATCACTGATGAACGCGTTGTAGCTGCGGTAGGCGTGCAGGATACAGAGCTGGTAGGCGTCGTCGCCGCTCGCAACGGTCGGGTAGACGCGGTCGTACATCTGACTCTGTACGTCGTTGGTCCGGATATGCTCGTACCGCAGCGTGACACCGAGGTACTCGTTCACGCGCTGATTCATGTCGTAGACCGCGTCGTTCAGCACGGTCTGATCCAGCCCCTCGGAATAGTACCATTCACCGGGCTCCGTGAAGCCTATCATCTGAAAGTCCTGATTGTAAGCGGCCTTTTCCACGTCCGGGAAGAATTCGGTGGCGCGTTCCTCCGTTTCCGGAGCGGTCGGAGCGTCGGTCCCGGTTTCCTCGCCGGACGGACCGCAGGCAGCGAGCGGCAGCAGGAGGAGGAGGGAAAGAGCGGCGCACAAAAGCTTTTTCATGATTTGATCTCCTTAGAAGCAGACGTTCGGGTTGCATCTGCTGACATTGTAGCATACAATGCCGGGGATGTCAAGAAAAAATGCTTTTGCCACTTGCTTTTTCCGCACAATCATGATATACTTGAGGGGACGGGGCCGCACCCGGCTCCGATCCGCTGAAAGAGAGGACATCAATATGTTCAAACGCCTGCTTTCCGTCCTGCTGCTTGCTGCCATGATACTGACTGCGCTGTTTCCGCTTACCGCATGCGGCACGAATGGCGAGAACAGCGGCGAGACCGGGACAGTATCCGCGACTTCTTCCGCCGAGACCGAGGTGTCCGACGACAGACTGCACGCAAAGGACAGCCTGCCGGACGATCTGGATTATCATGAGCAGGTCATCCGCCTGCTGACCCGCTCCGGCGACGATGACACCCGCATGGAATTCATAGCCGAAAAGGGCTCCACCGACGTGGTCGAGGCGGCCGTATACGAGCGCAACAAGCTGGTCGAGGACCGGCTGAACATCACTTTTGAGTATATCGAGGTCTCGGATACCCGCCACTCGGGCAGCGCCATCAACGACCTGCTGACCACCACCGTGTCGTCCGGCACGGATGAGTACGACATCATTTCCAACCACATGAGCCAGACCACCACCTCATTGCTGGCCGGCTACCTCCGCAATCTCAACACGGTGTCCTACCTCGATTGGTCGCAGCCGTGGTGGAACCGCTCCTACTCCGAGGAGGTCACGGTGGACGACAAGCAGTACCTCGCCGTCGGCGAACTGACGCTGTCCTACATCTCCGGCACCTACGCCATGTTTTTCAATAAATATCTTTGGAACAACTACCGGAACGGGGAGGACCTGTATGCCGTGGTCAAAAACGGCGAGTGGACGCTGGATAAGCTGACCTCTTACGTGACCGACTTCTGGCAGGATACCGACGGCAAGGACGGCCTGACCGAGGACGACATGGTCGGCCTGTTCCATTGCACGTCAGCTTTGTGCGACGGCTTCGCGGGGGCTGCGGGCGTCCGCTTCACCGAGTTCAACGAGGAGACGGATTCCTATACCTTCGTGCTGAACGAGCAGCGCACCTTCGACTTTGTCGATGAGATGAAGCTTTTGCTGTTTGAGTCCAATTCGACCTTCATCGGCCCCGATAATTTCCAGATCGGCCTTGAGAAGCTCTCCAACGATACCGCGCTGTTCACGCCGAATATCCTCGGCGGCTCCCTGTACCTGCGGTCGATGGAGAACGACTACGGCATCATCCCGATGCCCAAGCTGGACACCGAGCAGGATGCGTATACCACATTCGTCCATAACGGCTTCTCCGTCGTCGGCATCCCGACCACGGTCAAGGAGCCCGATACCATGGGCGCCGTGATCGAGGCACTGTGCGCCGAGTCCTACCGCCGCGTCACCCATGCCTACTACGACACCGCACTCAAGTATAAGTACAACCGCGACCCGCAGGCCGTTGAGATGCTGGATATCATCACCGGCAATATCCGCTTCGATTTTGCTTACTGCTACAACCAGAGCCTGAATACCGTCGCTGCCGTGTTCCGCACCGTGCTGGAGAGCAAGAGTACCATCAGCAAGGCCGCGTCCACCATCCGCGGCAAGCAGCGCAACACGGAGAAGAGCATCGCACAGCTGGTCAAGAAGATCGAGAAGCTGACGGTCTGAACATATCTGACGCCGAGAGCCGCCCCGTCACGGGCGGCTCTCGGCATCCCTGCCGGAGATCCGGCTGCGCCCCCCGGCCCCCTGTCCCCCGCCCCACGGGCGGGGGACAGTTTAAGGGAGAAGGGAGCGGCTTCGCCGCTCCCTTCTCCCTGCACCCTCATCCTGCGGGATGCGGGGGCGCGGAGGCATCCTCCCCGAAATGGCGGGCGCCCATAACGGCACCCGCCAATCTCGTTCAGCGTAAACCAAACCTTGATCAATATTCTTTTTGAAAGTTCTTGGGATTCTCAAGGACTTCTTTCAAGAAGTCCTTGAGCGGGGTGCGGGGCAGAGCCCCGCAAACGTATCCCCGGGACGCGGGGCAGAGCCCCGGCGTATCCTCAACGTGCGGGGCAGAGCCCCGCATACGCATCCCCATTATCCTGCCTTGTTGACAGCAGTAGCCAGCGTGACGGATTCGGTGCCGGAGGGAGTTTCGACGGAAACGCGATACACGACGATGTGCGGGTCGCCGTCGGGGATCACGCGGCCCGGGTTCTGCGTGTAGTTGTACCATTTGCCGTTGTACTTCAACCGTGCCCGTTTTCCGGCGTCGGTGCAGACCTCGGAGCCGGAGAGCAGCTCCATGGAGTACCGGCAGTCGGGGAAGGCGTGCAGCGCGTCGTACTCACATTCCACCATCCGCATGAACTCGTGCCAGATTTCCAGATCGTTTTCCAGCATCGGCTGCGGACAATCCTTCTGCGTCCACATATGGTGACCCGTCACCCGCGTAGTGTCAAGCCCGTTGTCCTCCAGCAGCTTGGCGACAAGCTGGGCGGTCTTGTGCCACGTGTACCACAGGTCCGTCTCGGGATTCACGGCGGATTCGATGGAGATGGAATTGTAGTCCCCGCCGATGCCGCAGAGACACCCGGCCGTCGTCGTGCGGTAGCACCACCACGTTTTGCCGAGATAGTATTCACCGTCCACGATCTTCCACGGGATGCCCAGCTGGGGGAAGAGCGGATACTCATTCCCCTTGTAGGTGAACGTGTCTCCGTTATAGGTGACTCCGTGCCTGCGCGGGATGTTGACGGAGGTCTCCTCTCCGTTGACGGTGAATTTCTGATTGGCGGATACGCCGAACTGCGGCGTCAGCTTCTCCTCGCCCTCCTTTGCGTATACACCGGTCGCCTTCCATGTCAGAGGACCCGAGCCGGACGCTCTGTCTCCCGCGTTCCACGACACGTAGCTGTCGTCGAGACAGGCGTACACACCGTCGTTTCCGGTCACGTAATGGACGGATACCTCCTTGGTGTACGCGAAATATTCGGCGTTGTTCTTGGCAGTGGCGTTCACATCCATGTTGCCGGTGTAATGCACGGTGATGTACTCCAGCTCAAAGCCGTGCTTCGCGCGCGGGCCGTCCGAGTGGTCGGTGTTGGCCGTCCCGGCCTTCTCGTAGGTGCGGTCGATGACCAGCGGATCGTTGTAGAGCAGCCCGGACACCGAGCCGTAGATGTCCCGGTAGTATACGGGCGTGCCCGCACCGATGCCCAGCTCCGGACGGACGAAAATATTGGAGTTGTGCGCCCTGACCGCCAGCAGCAGCGCCGGACTGACGTCACCCGGCAGCACGGTCACGGTGAAATCGAAGTAAACCTGCTCGTTGACGCAGGCCCGGATCACGGCGAGACCTTCGGAAACACCGCGAACGGTGCCGGTCTGCGTCACGGCGGCGATATCCGGATCCAGCGAGGTGAAGAGGCAGTACGCCGTTTCACCGCTGTTTTTCACGAATTCCGCGGATAAGTCTATCTCTTCCCCGATGCCGAGATACGATTCCGTGACGTACCGGACACGGAAATACCCGTCCTCGGAGCGGATATCGTCATATTCAGGCGGCAGTGTCATTTTTTCTTCCTCCGTTTCATGTTCATCGGTGATCGCGTCCGTCCCGCTCTGCACGTCCTCCGTACCCTGCTCCCCGGACCCGCCTTCGCAGGAGGACAGCATCAGAAGGGAAAGAGAAAGGAGGAGCAGGAGGAACAGGACCGACAGTCCCAGTCGTTTTTCGTGTAAAAGGTGTTTCATGATATATCTCCCATATGAGTATTCGTATCATTCCGGACGTCCTGTCCGTATCAGAATCCGTGATCGTTCAGCCAGGCGACCCGCTTGTCCAGCCAGTCGTGCAGGGCCTCGTACTGCGCGTCGGCCGATGCCATGGCGTCGGTCAGCAGCGAGTCCGGCTCCTGATTGACGCGCTCGGTGAAGATCGGCCACGTGCGGAAATTGCGCTTGAACGAGGAGAGGCATACGGCTTCCGTTTCCGCCAGCGCCTCCAGCATCCGGTCAAAGGTGCCGCCGCAGTACAGCTCCTGCCAGCGTTCCGCGACCAGCAGCCGGAACCACTCCTGCTTCATCAGCTGTATGAACCACACGTTCCCCTGCGAGAAGCCTCGGTCTTCTCCCGCGTAGATGCGGCGGTAGCTGCCGTTGTCCAGCCGCATATCGTTGCCCATCGCCAGATCGAAATCCCACAGTGGACCGAGGTACAGTTTCCCCTCCTTGAAGTAGAGGAAGAAGCTCGACCAGCCGCAGTCTATGTTCTTGGTGACCTCCGCGGCGATGTAGGCGTCAACGGCGGAGGGGATATCCAGCAGCTCGCGGATCTTTTTTTCGTCCCCGCCGCACACAACGTCGTAGGCAGCCGTGACACGCGCGTCCACAGCGTCGCAGCGCCGGGTCGAGTGGGTCTCCTCCCCGCGGATCTCGTAGGGGATGCCCCGCGCGGTGAACCACGTGACACCCTTCTCCCCGGACTTGGACGCGTAGTTGTCCAGCTCCACCAGATAATCGGCGTCGATGCCGCCCGTCACGTTGTCGACGTTCAGCCGATTGTCCCCGCAGGTGATCTTTTCCGCCAGCAGGTAGTTGCCGCGATACTCCCCGTTGACGTACACGTCCACCATGCACGCCCACGGCGACCACACGATGCCGTCCAGCTCCTCCTGCAGCCAGAAGGCGGCGTAATTCCGCAGAAGGCTCTTGTCGCAGTGGTTGGATACCAGCACCCAATTGCGGTTCTTGCCGCGTCCCGACCCGACGGGGTCCTGCTTTTCGTCGAAGATGAGGGTGTACGATTTCTTCTCCCATCCGAGGGACGCGTTGCCCCGCAGCTTGATCCGGCCCGTAAGGCCCGTCTGCGTGGATTTTTTCTCTTTCTTCACATCCATGGAAAAGGCGATGGTCGAGGTGTCGGACTTGACGGATCTCCCGTTTTCAGTCTGGATATACAGAGCAGGCACGCACCCAAGGCGGTTGCCCCGGCTGAGATCGTCCACAGGGACCGGGACCTCCGGATCGTCATTGAGCGTCAGAACCTCCGCGCTCGTGCCGACGGTCTCCGTCGGAGTCCCGCTTTCCGTTTCCGGTCCGGTGCCGGCTGCCGTCTCCGCGTCGGATACGGGACGGGTGCCCGGGCCGCCGGCTGAACAGCCGGAGAGGAGCAGACACAGCGCTGCTCCGCAAAGGAGCAGAAAGAGAAATGATCCGGGTGCAGACCGGACGGCCCGGCCGCGGTTCTGGTTCATACGCGTGTCCCTCCTTTCCGGCTTTCTGCCCGTGTTACGCGATCTATCTATTATACCATATTCTCTCTGAAATGTAAAGAGACTGTCGGAGACGCGTTACCCGCCGGCTTTGATCCACATAGCCGGACGGACGCAGACGGTGCTGACGCTCATGACGCGTTTGCCGCCGCTTGCGATCGTCCCGCGGTAATGGACGTAGGCGGCGTCGAATACCGTGCTGCCCGGGGTGCGGAGCCACCAGCAGCAGGCCGGCGTCCCGGTCTCGGAAAGCAGGCTGCTCGACCATGCGCCCTGTGCGACCGCGTACGCCGTGGGGGAACACCGCCTGTCTTTTTTCGTCCCCAGATACTGCTCCGCCTCGGGGATGCTGAGCAGGAATATCCTGTCGCTCGTAACGCCTCCCGGCGCCGTGGAATGATCCGGATTGCCGTCGGCGGATACCTTCGCCTTTACGATCAGGGATTGCTCGGTCTTGGAGAACGCTTCACTCAGGAAGTCGCGGTTCAGCCACGTGCGGAGCGTGCAGCGCTCCCACGTCGTGCTCCAGAAGGTCTCGTTGTACGGCTGACAGTCGAGCGCCTTCTCACTGATGACAAGGAGCTTGTCGCCGTCTCTGGCAAGCACCCGCCATTCGATCAGCTCTTTTCCGTTGGCCCCGTCGTTGTCCTGCTCGTAGGCACCGAGCCGGATACTGTCGCCGACAGCGGCGTCCTTCAGGAGCCGTTTTTCACATTCCTCCGTCAGGCTCCGGCTGTCCCCGAAATCACGCAGGGCCGCGAACAGGTCAAGCGCTCCGGCAAAGTCCCCCTCGTCCATCAGCGCAGCGGCTCTGTCATACTGCTCCTTCATTTTGTCGGCGTTGTCGCCCGTTTCGGTTTCCTCCGGCAGGGTGAGAGCCTCTTCGGTCGGAACGGAGTCCTGCGCCGGGTCCCCTGTCTGCGGCTCGTGTCCCCGTCCGGAGATACACGTCAGCAGGATGACAATCAGGCAGACGCAGACCATGCCCGCCGCGGCTGCAATGAAGATCCCGCGCTTTTTGCCGGCCTTGACGGTCACGAAAACGATCGGGACGGAGACGGCGCAGGCAGCGCCGATCACGGCAGCGGCAATGACCGCACCCGCAGTCCTCTCCCGCGGCTGTCCGGCTGTTTCCGCCGGCTCTGCCGTGTTTGAGGCATCTGCGGTCGTTTCCGCCGGAACGGTTTCCTCGCCGGAACTCCCGCTTTCCGATTCCATACTTCCGATCACAATCGGCTCTCCCGTGTTCTTCGTCGTGACGACAGCCGTCCAGATCACCCGCTCGGCACCGTCCTCGGAAATGACGATATCATACTGCTTATCCGAAGCGCCGATCGGGATCGCAACGCGGAAGCCGACGGTGCCGGCATCTTCTCCGCACCACACGCGCCCTTCCTCAAGGGCGTCCTCCGATGCGGTTTCCAATGCGTCGGCGAGGAAAACGGTTTTCCCTCCGTTGACGCGGTACCCGATGCGGTCGATCTGACCGACCGACGTGCAGGACCCGGTGAACTCAAGAGACTGTCCGGCATACTGCCGGGTGTTGACCGGCGTGAAATTGCAGCATTCGCCCGGCTTCTGCAGCATCAGGCCGCCGACCGTCAGCCCGTCGCGGGAGACGTGGCGGAGCTGCCTGCCCTCCGTGGGCAAAATGGGAATTACATACTCAATGCAGAACTGAAACTCGTCTCCGGACGCGTTTTTCAGCGTCCCCCGCATCTCCTCCCACGTAAACCAATCGCCCGCCTCGTGGGTGATGCCCGCGCGTCTGCCGCCGTTCGTGTCCCCGGCGTTGTTGTCCCACACGAGGAACCGGTCGGTCATGGAATTATAGTCCACGATGGCAAGGAAATGGTTTTCGACATAGGCCGACATCGCGGCGCCGTTCCGGATGTACCGGTCGATCAGAACGTCCTTGGCATCCACGTCGTTGATAAAGGTCCTGACTCTCGGGAGATTCTGACTGCCCTCGCGGTCTTCAAAGACGGCTGTGTGGAAGCCGAGTCCGTCCCCGAATTCATCGACGAATCTCGAAAAGAAGATGGTCCCCTCCGTCCAATCGCCGTTGTAGCCGGCGTTGCTCCGGTTTGCCCACTCCGCGAGCTGCGCGGGGTCCGGGAAATACCCGATCGCATAATGCAGGGCATTGCAGACGGACAGAACGCCGCAGCCCGCAGCCGCTATGCTGTTCTGGCTTCCGCTGACCTTGTAATTCCCCCACGGCCTGCCGGATTGCTGCTTGTTTTCAAGCTTCTCCGCCGCGGAAAAGGTCACTCCGCTGATCTCTACGGTGCGGCCGTCGTCCGGCGCGGCAGACACGGCGGCAGGAATACAGGAAAGGATGAGCAGAAGGATACACATCATTCCTGCACAGATTCTTTTGCTTTTCATCGTCGTTCCCTCCGGTCAAAGCGGCAGACTGATACTCGTTACGGAACAGTATACCATAAAATCCGGATTTTTTCAATACGGTAAACACGAATACCTGATTTTCCTGCCTTTCGTGCGAAAAATTTCCGTGGAATGATTGACGAACGGATCGTTTTTCTGTATAATAGTGGTATAAAGCATAAAAATTCAATTCCGCCCGCCCCGCGCCTGCGGGAAACGGGACGGATGAGAAAAACCAAATCAGAAATAACGGAAGAGAACATCATGGATGAACGACTTGAAAAGTACATTGCCGACCTGTCTCGTCTGATCGACGTCCCGACGATCTCCGACGCCGCGGCGCCGGACGAGGAGGCGTTTGCACAGTTCCGGGCCCTGCTCCCGGAGCTGTTCCCGCACGTCTTTGCCGCATTCCGGTACGAGGAGTTCCACGGGTCGATCCTGCTGTCCCGTATAGCCGACGGTGACGCGGAGCCGGTCCTGTTCATGTCCCACCACGACGTGGTGTCCGAAAACGGACGGTGGGAGAAGCAGCCGTTCCGGGCGTCCGTCGAGGACGGGAAGCTCTACGGGCGCGGGACGCTTGACACCAAGGGAAACCTGTGGGCGATCCTCGAATCGGTCGAGGAGCTGCTGGCGGAGGGCTTTGCTTTCGGCAGATCGGTGTATATCGAATCCGCCTGCAACGAGGAAACGACCGGCGCGGGCGCTCTGGAGATCTCGCGGGAGCTGAAAAAGCGCGGCGTCCGGTTTGCGTTCACGCTGGACGAGGGAGGCATGATCGTCCACGATCCCATCGGCGGAGCCGACGGGTACTTTGCGATGGTCGCCGTCGGTGAGAAGGACTGCATCGACCTTAAATTCACCGCACGGTCAAACGGCGGACATTCCTCCACGCCGGACAAAACCAATCCGCTGTCCAGACTTTCAGGATTTATCGTCGACGTGGAAAAGCGCAGCCTGTTCAAGCCGAAGCTGGACGATACCTCCGTCGAGACCTTCTCCAGATTGTCCCTGAAAATGAAGGGTGCGCTCGGCTTCATTTTCCGGCACGCGGGTACCTTCCGGTATCTGCTGGCGCGTCTCATGCCGGGCTTCTCTCCCACCGCCAATTCCATGGTCCGGACCACCCTCTGCTTCACGCGGGCGCAGGGCTCCGACGCGTTCAACGTCATTCCCACGGAGGCGTACGTCACCGGCAATATGCGCCTCGCCCATCACGACCGCAAGGAGGACGTACTGCAAAAGCTCGGGAAGATCGCCGGGAAATACGATATTGAAATGACGGAGCTTGATCCCGGTTACCATTCGGATATCTGCGATCACAAAACGCCCGCGTTCGCCTTCCTTGAGCGGATGGTCACCGAGACCTTCCCGGACGTCATCACCGCGCCGTACGTTTCCACCGGCGCGTCGGACTCCAAGTATTTCGCCGACCTGTCAGACAACGTATTCCGCTTTGCCCCGTTCATCGTAACGGACGAACAGCTTGACACCATGCACGCCAGAGACGAGAACGTAGACGTTTCGACGTTGATCCCGGCGGTCGATTTCTATAAAAACCTGATGAGGAGCATGTGATCATGAGTGAAGAAGCCAACAGCAAGAGTACGAACAAGCTGGATTCCATCAATATCAAGGCGTACCTTTCCAGCATAATCATCATCCTGTGCCTGATGATCCTGACCTACGTCCTGACCTTCCTCATGCCCGCCGGGCAGTATCAGGGAGAGGTATATCAGGAAATGGGGGACGTCCGCTTCCCGTTCTGGAAGTTCATCCTGTCCCCCGTGCTGGTGCTGGGCAGCGACGGCAACACGCTGCTCATCGCCATTCTTGCCTTCCTGCTCGTCATCGGCGGCGTGTTCGAGGCGCTGACGCGATGCAATTTCATGGAGTACCTGCTGAAAAAGCTGGTCAAGCGTTTCTATCAGAAGCGGTACGCGCTGATCTACATCCTCGTTTTGTTCTTCATGCTGCTCGGCTCATTCGTCGGGTCGTTTGAAGAGGTCATCCCCATGATCCCGTTCGTCTGCGCGCTGACCGTTTCCTTGGGCTTCGATAACCTGATCGGCCTCGGCATCAGCCTTCTGGCGGCGGGCGGCGGCTTCGCGTCCGGTATCATGAATCCCTTCACTGTCGGCATCGCGCAGAAGATCGCGGAGGTGCCGCTCTTCTCCGGCGCGTGGATCCGCGTGCTGACCTTCGCCGTCATCTACCTTCTGCTGACGACCTTCCTCATGACGCACGCCAAGCGCGTCGAAAAGAAAAACGGCACCGCCGTCGGGAGCTTCGAGCTGGATTTCCGGAAGGACCCGAATCTCGACCGCGCCGTCTGGGTGTTCGGCGGCGTGCTGGGAACGGGGCTCATCCTCTGCGTGCTGTCCACCGTCATCACGGTGCTGCAGGACTACACGCTGATCATCATCGCGCTGTGCTTCCTCATCGGCGGCGTGGGTGCATCGCTCGTCGCCAAAATGAACGCCAAGGAGCTGCTGAAGGCGTTCGGCAAGGGTGCGTCCATCATGCTGCCGGGCCTGCTTCTGATCCTGCTGGCATCGTCTATCCGGTACATCCTTGTCGAATCGTACCGCCTCGACACGCTGGTCTATGATCTCATGAAGGTCGCGGCTGGGCTGTCCCCGTACCTGTTGATCCTGTTCATATATCTCGTCGTGGTGCTGACGGAGCTGTTCATCGCCAGCGGCAGCGCGAAGGCGTTCCTGCTGGTTCCGCTGATCCTGCCCATCGCGTCCGCGTTCGACATTCCCGCCAACATGGTCGTCCTCGCGTATATCTTCGGTGACGGCTTCGCCAACTACATCTACCCGACCGACGCGGCGCTGCTCATCTCACTCAACCTGTCGGACTATACCTACGTGAAATACATCAAGGACACGTGGATCTACCACCTCCTGACCTTCCTCTGCACCTGCGGGATCCTCATCCTCGGCCTTGCCGTCGGGTACCGCTGATCGGTACGTGTCCTCATAAAGAAAAAAAGGCTCTTCATAAAAAGTGGTGTTTGCCCAGCGTAACGGCGGGAAAGGGGCAGCCAAGTTGTAACATCCTGATCATCATTTCGGATTAAAGGAGTAAAGATAAATGGCACGCAAAAGCATGGAAGACACACAGGCATGGCACCGCGCCCACCCGTGGCAGATGGGCTACAATTTCGTGCCGACCTACGCGGTCAACGATGTGGAATTCTGGATGAATGACACCTTCGACATCGATACGATCCGGAAGGAGTTGCGCGTCGGGGCCGGGATCGGCTTTACGTCCGTCCGCGTGTTCCTGCCGTACATCGTGTGGCAGCACGAGGGGGAAGTGTTCGAGCGGCATTTCGACGAATTTTTGCAGGCGGCGGCCGACGTCGCCATGAGCGTCGTGCCGGTGCTGTTCGACGACTGCGCCTTCGACGTCAGCGCCGTTACCGGCCCCGCCGACCCGGTCTGGGGCAGGCAGCCCGACGTGTGCACCGACCGGAGAAACCTCGGACGGTGGGTGCCGTCCCCCGGCTTTGCCGTGCAGGACGATCCGGACGCCCTCGAAGCCTGCGGGGCATACGTGAAGGCGCTCGTCGGCGGTCACAGGGACGATGACCGTATCCTTCTGTGGGACCTTTACAACGAGCCCGGCAACACGGGGCGCTTCAATCAGTGCCTCCCGCTGCTGATGCGGGCGTTCGCGTGGGCGCGTGAATGCGATCCGTCCCAGCCGTTGACCGTCGGCCCGTGGCTGGACATCCCGGAGCTTGACGAGGTCGCCCGCGTCTGCCTTGAGCAGTCGGACGTCATCAGCTTCCACAGCTATCTGACGGTCGACGGCATCCGGGCGCAGCTTGACAGGTACGCACAGGACGGGCGTCCCGTGATCGTGACGGAATGGTTCAACCGCATCTCCTCCAGCCTGCCGGAGACGGTGCTGCCGCTGCTATACGAGCGGAACGTCTGGTGCTGGCAGTGGGGTCTGATCGGCGGGCGCGGTCATGACAATTACAGCTCGCTCGACAAGCCGGACGGCACGATGCTCTGGCAGCACGACCTCCTCGACAGCGAGGGGCATATCTATGACGAGGCGCAGCTCCGGCTGATCCGGTCCTATGCCGTGTCCGGCAAACATTGATGGCACTCACCGCCCGACCGGCGTAGACTGTACACAAAGCCCGAAGACCTGAGGTATGACATGAAGAACCAACCATACAGGAAAACACTGCTTGCCGGGTATCTCGGCTTCATCACGCAGCTGATCGTGGACTTCATGTGCGTGTTCGACATCCCCGCCAACATGGTCGTCCTCGCGGTCGGGTACCGCTGATCGGAAGCGGGGACGTGTCGGATACGGCCCGTATAAAAAAGCCGGTCTTACATCCACACGGATGTAGGACCGGCTTTTTCGGTATAAATGCCTAAAACCGCAGCACGCCGACGATCTCCTCGCCTTTCCTCAGGTCGGCATGCTCGAATCCGACGGACTCGTACAGATGCCCCGCGACCGGGTTCACCGGGTTCCACGCGATCCACACGCTTCCGGAACGTACGCGGCGAAGCAGGAGAAGTATTCGTCGTCCTTTACCGCGTAGTAGGGCTTGACGGTCAGGCCGTCCGCCCCCCTGACGGTGTACGCGGTGCGTCCCTTGCGCACGAGGGAAGTCAACGCCCGACTGACGGTCATGCCGACGTTCACGACGGGCTCACCGGGGACCTGCTCGAGGGCCTTATCTCCCTCGCCGCATACCGCCATGAGGATGGGGCCGCGCAGGAGTGCGTATCGCACGACGCCTGCGACGTCGTGCATCCCGCGGTAGCGCACCGCGCGGATCGGCATCGGCAGGGACAGCACGACGGTGTCGCCGTCAGCCCAGACCCGGTGCAGATCGAGGTACGTCCCCGGAACACAGGGAACGTCTCCGCCGTTGACCGACGCGCGGGCCTTCCCGTCCGTCCAGCCGGGGACGCGCAGACGAAGCGCGAAGCAGCCGGGCGTCTCCGTATGCACCGTAACGGTCACGCGGCCGGACACGGGGAAATCGGTTTCGGTCTTTAGCGTGAACTCGTGTCCGCCGACCGTGAAGCGGACGTCGGAGGACGCGTACAGGTTGACGTACACGCCGTCGTCCGCGATCTGACAGAGGTAACCCGGCAGCTCGCCGAAGAAGCCGGTGGCTTGTATCTCACAACAGGTGTTGTAGCGTCCGGCAGGATACTTGACGCCGTTCATATGGTTGAAGTACCGCACCTGACCGTCCGGTCCCTGACAGGACGCCAGCACGTTGAAGACGCATTCCTCCAGCTGTGCGGCATACGCCTCGCTGCCGGGATATACGGACAGGAGCCGCGCCATCAGCTCGGACATGAACACGGAGGCGCAGGTCTCAAAGATGTTGTTCGGCGTGTTGCAGATGAAGTGCGTCTCGGGACGGCACTCGAAATGCTCGCACACGGTGATGACACCGCCGGGCAGCTTGAAGTAATCGTTGTATATGTCCAGACCGCCCAGAACGGCGTCGAGATACTTGCGCTGTCCCGTCGCGCGGTACACGTCAAAGAGCGCGCAGAGGGAGGTCAGCAGGTAGTTGTGAGGCCGGTTGAGCGTGAAGCGCCAGATCGCCTCGGGGATGCGCCGCGCCAGCGCCTCCAGCCACCAATCCATGTCGTAGTAATCCATGTTGGTGATAAGATCCGCGGGCTTGCCGACGGGCGAGAAGTACACCCGGGGGCCCGCGGCACTGCCCTGGATGCCCATTGCGCCGAGCAGCAGGACGTCACGATACCCGCAGGCGTTGAACCAATCGTAAAAACCGCGCAGCACCTGCCATGCCGTCCCGTTCCCGGACATACCGGCGGCGATGAGGCCCTTCGTGAACATGGCGCGGTCGTAGTTCTTTTCCTCGTCGCGCATGAAATGCGGCCAGCTGTACGTCGACAGCGCGAAGTTGCTGCTTTCATAGGGCAGACAGTACCCGTTGTAGTTGGTGTACTGCCTCCGCTCGATCGGCTCAAGGATGCGCCCGATCGCCTCGCGGAAGCCCTTGACCTCCCTGAAGCGCAGCGTGTTGCCCATGCCGTACAGCATCCGTCCGTCGTTGGAGGCGGGCAGCATATCTACCCAGATGCGGTCCTGATCCTTCAACGTGACGAAGCAGGGAAGCCGCAGACAATCCTTCAGGTAGCGGATATTGCGGTCGAACATACTGCCGAGAAGACCTCCGTGCAGCGTCACGTCACGCTCGGGCATCCGCGCCCGGAGTTCAACGGGCCGCCATTGATCCGACGGCAGCGCGTCGCTCTCGCCGGAGACCTGCTTCTCGCGCATCCGCGCAAGCTCACGGTCAGTGCGTTCGTTGGAATAGGTCACGAAGGGCACGGGATCGCTTATCTCAAAATAAGCGGGCGTCGTGTCCGAAACCGCCGTCATGCGCAGACAGTGCCAGCCTTCCGCGTCAAGCCCCGCTTTCTCAAAGGGCAGGGAAGCGGTCCCCGCGCACCCGTCGAGAAGGAACGAGACCGACCCCGCTCCGCACACACGGATAAGACCGCCGCGGAACCGGAATTCAAGATGATCTCCGGCGGGCAGCACGCCGCCGCGCAGACCGAGCGGGCAGTAGACGAAGGAGGAGTTATCCGGCAGGATGCGGTAGGTGTCGGCAAGCCCGCCTTGTACGTACATGGCGTCGAGGATAAGTCCGCTTTCGACAGCTCTGACCCATACCTCGTGAGTGCCGTCCGACAGACCGGAGACCCCGCAGCAGAAAACGCCGGCGGCGGCCGTCAGGTCGTATACGTTTCCGTCCACCGACAGGCAGAAGGAGCAGTCATGCTCCTGACGGAACACAAGCGTCAGCGCCTGCGCCGCGTCAAGCCGGAACGAGGCAGACGCACCGGCCTCCGCGACGGATTCGGTATTGTTGAACGCGCACAGCCGCCGGTCTGTCAGGCGGCGATGCTCCCACGACCCGGAGAAAGAAAATTCCGTATCGGAAACGACGCGGTCGGACTGCTCCCGGAGAGCAGCGGCGGACGCGTCCCGCCCGGTGCGGGGCAGAGGGGACGAGTGGATCTCGATGCCTGCGTAAGTGACGGCCATAGGATGACCTCCGTTGATATCGATTTTTTGATCATACCATATTATACCATGCTTCCGACGGTAAGTCAAGAATCCCGGCTTTATTTTTATCCTTCAATGTGTTTCACACGGCGCCGGACCGAGGCAATCAGCTTTGCCCCGAGCATCCACACGAGATGTACGATTCCGGACGCGCAAAGGCTCAATGCGAGCATGAACAGAAAGATCGGTACCGGGTACACGGCACGGTACACGAAACCGTACAGAAGCGGGCCGTAGAAGATACAGTGCGTCAGCCATACGTCCGTCGAACAGCGCCCGATCAGACGCAGAGGCGCACCGAGCCGCGGGGCGGGCGGGAGAAGGAACAATCCGCCGAGGAACAGGACGGCTCCGATCGGCATGATCACGTTCGACCGCTCGACAAGGAGAAGCACGAAAGACGATGCCATGAACGCGATCCCCGCGGGGACGCGCAGGACCGGCTTCCACGACGCCGCGTTCATTCGGTCGATAATGCGAAGGCGGCACGCCAGCGCCCCGGAAATAAAAGAGAACAGATACTGACCGAGCCGCTCCGACACCTCGATACACCATTGTACCGCGTACAACGGTGAGGCATAATTCACGTAGCGTATATACAGATGCACCAGCAGATGGATCGACCCGAACACGGTCAGCGTCAGGGCGGGATGCCGCCGCTGAACAAAGGCACACAAGAGGGGCGAGAGCAGGATCAGCAGCGTGTACGTCAGGATATACCATGCCGGAGACAGGTACGACTGCCGGATCAGGAAAAGATTCAGAAGCAGGTTGAGCGCACTGCCCGGTATGATTATCCGCAGGACCGTACAGAGCCCCGCGAGCGCGTACATGGCGGCGATCAGCCAATACCGCCCCCAAAGCCGCAGGGGGTACTTCCATCTCGACCGTCGGTACGCCGGCCCGGAAGAACAGAACAGACGGTACTGCGCGTATCCGGTCAAAAACGCGAATATGTACACGCACATGGCGCTCGCGATCGCAGCCAGATAGGCGAGCGGCTCGCCGTTGACGATAACGAGCGAGCGGTAGTGAAGGACGGGATGGTTAAAGAGATGTGTGATCAGGATCATGCAAGCCGCCGCACCTTTGGCCGAGAGAGATTGCTTTTTTGTCATCAGTAACCCCCTGATCTTAGTTCTACAGGGCGGATCACCCTGCGTTACTGCTATTGTAAGTGCATTTCATGCTCCTGTCAATGTCGTTCAACTATTTGTATCGCGTTTCAACCGTTCGGTTATCCGACCGATCCCGCCCCGCGCCCTTTCCGGAGAGCCTCCTCCGAAAAATACTTCGGGCGCACATCTGAAATTTACAAGAACCTATAAAAAGCCGGCTCCCGCATCTCATCCGTGCGGGAGCTTACATTTCACATCCGCACATTTTATCCTCACACAAAAATCTGCTCTGCGCAGATGTCTGTGATGCCTTCCGTTCTATTGACATCTTCGGATATATGTGTTACAATAATATTCACATATACTACATACGGAGGGTGTTATGACAGAGTTTGATAAAGGGATGATGGATTCGGGCTTGAACCGCAGCCAGCGAAAATTCTGTAAATTGCCATTGAGTCATAACATCCGCCTGTTGGCACCTGCCGGGTCTGGTAAAACGTATTCGTTGCTGTGGCGGTGTCGATATATCAAAAACGAGTATCTTCAGCGCGGACTGCAGGAGCCAGTATTCCTGATTGTGACCTTTACAAGGTCTGCCAAGTTTGAACTGGAAGAACGGCTGGCCTCTAATCCGTGTTTCAATGGCATAAGAGCCACGGTCAGCACCTTGAATGCATGGGGCTGGGATTTCCTGAAATCTAAAACAGGGAAAGAACTGGCGGTCACGGCCTTCCAGCGTAAGAATCTGGTCAATCACGACCTCCTTCCCGTTGCGCAGAAATATGAGCGAATCGGCGGTCTGCTCCGGCAGGCACGCGGGCAGGCTCAAAACGCTCCTGTTATCATAGACCTGATGGATACGCTGAAGGCGTTCGGATTCACCCATACCATGCGTAAAAGCGAGTTCAATGCCCATCTGCGGTATTTGAAAGAGATAGAACTGTATCCGCTGTACAAGGGCAGTATGGATGCCCTTCTGCGCTCCGAAAAGGTCAATACGGATGATAAAAAGGAACGGGATGACGCCGAGTGGGAATTCTTCACGTTTTGGAAGGAAGCTGTTGTCCGGCTTGAAGCAAGCAACCGCTACACCATGGAGGACCAAAAATACTGGGCCAGAATACTTCTCGACGAGCGGATTGCCGACAGCAGATATTCCCACGCGGCCGCCCAATATACACATATTCTGGTCGACGAATTTCAAGACATCAACCCGTTGGATCTTGATTTGATTCAAGCCATCTCCCTGTATCACGGAAACGGGAAACCCTTGAATACGATTATTTCCGGTGACGATGATCAAGCGATATTCGGCTGGAGAGGTACAACGCCTAAATTCATTCTGAATCCCGAGAAGTACTTCAATCAACCGTTCGATACAGCCGTGCTGGATACAAATTACCGTTCGCCGGCGACCATCGTGGAGGCTGCGGACAAGCTGATTCGATATAACCGGGACCGCGTGGAAAAGGATATGAAGTCGACAGCTCCCGGTCGGGCATATATAAGAGTCGACTATAAAAAGAAGGCTGCCTTATCTGTCGATGCTGCCATTAGGCTGATTCAAACTTTATTGGAGGAAAAGGGCTGCCGCAATGTTGCCCTGATAAGTCGCAGGCAGGCATCGCTGTTCCCATATCAGGTATTGTTGAGTGCCGCCAACATACCCTATCATGTTGCCGCCGATATAGATATTTTTGAAGGCGAGGCTGTACAGTCACTGCAATCCATCATACAGATCATATACCGGGCCAAGGCAGACGACAGCGATGATCCGGTCAATGACCTTCTAACCATATGTGATAAGGTGGACAGATACCAGCTTCAAACGAAGGAAAAGCAGACTATCCGTGCATATCTGGAGAGACATCAGCCGGACAGCCTTCTTGAGGCTGTTGACGTGCTCCGCCGATATGATGCCTCAATTAAGAATATGCCGCCCGCCTGCTTCTGCGATGCTGTAACGGCTCTGTACAATGCCAAAACCGTATATGAGTTCTTGGACGTCCTGATAGAAAACTGTAAAGGCTTTGAGCAGGACTTCACAAAGGCAGACAAGGACAATCACTATAAGAACCCGCAGTTTGTGCTGCTGAAGGAACTTTCGACCAAGTACGGCTCCGATTTGAGACGGCTGTACAAGGATATAGATAAGGCACGACGCAGCGGTGAGATCAGCCGCAGGAGAGAATCCGACGCCACTGCGGACGGTTATCGTGAATGCGCCGACACCCGGATTCACCTTGTCACCGCCACTCGTTCCAAGGGCTCGGAATACGATGCGGTCATTATCATCGATTGTGTCCACGATGAGTGGCCTTCCTCTCAATCGACCGATATAGAGGAAGAACGCCGTCTGTTCTATGTCGCAATGACCAGACCGCGTAAATACCTCTGCTTCATGACGTATGGTACCACTTGTTCCCGCTTTTTGCTCGAGGCCGGTTTGACGCCACGGTGAGATATCAGCTTCTCGACGCCCTTCCCTTTGAGCACACGTGTGCCGGCATCCTCCTTCCCGCCGAACTCACATACAAACACCCGGTTCCCGCTCCTGATCCGTGCGGGAGCCGCTTTTCATATTGAGAGAAGAAAAGAGCTGCTGATTCCGCAAAATATCGCAAAATATGTTATAATACTAAAGAACCGAAAAACTTTCAAAAAACGTGAGCCGTTTTGAAAAAAACACTGACTATTCCTTATGAAGGGCCTTTCAAATAACGACGAAGGGGGTGTGTTATGGAACTTCAAACCAATCGGACGTCGGCCATGAGTGACGAACAGATTATTGAGCTGTATTGGCAGCGTGATGAGAGAGCGATCAGGGAGACCGATATCAAGTACGGAAAATTCCTGCTTTCGATTGCGGTCAATATCGTCCACGACAGGTGCGACAGCGAGGAATGTCTGAACGATACGTATATCGGTGCGTGGAATGCGATCCCTCCGGCGAGACCCGTTCTGCTGCAGTCGTTCCTTGCCACGATCATGCGGTGTACCGCGATCAACCGTTATAACGCGAATAAGCGTCAAAAGCGTATCGCGTCGGAATTCACCGTTTCGCTTTCCGAGCTTGAAGATTTCATAGCAGACGGCGGTGATATGACAGCGGAAACAGAAACCGAAGAACTCGCCAAAGCCATAAGTGATTACGTCAGATCTCTCCCCGACAGACAATTGTACATTTTCGTCAGCCGGTTTTATATGGCAGACCCGCTTGCGGTGATCGGCAAGGAGCTCGGCTGCAGTGTATCAACGGTGAAACGGGAGATCGAAGCAATCAAAAACGGACTCAAAAAACGACTTGAAAGTGAGGGTTATACAGTATGACACAAGAAAAACT
>JAKSPU010000004.1 GCA_024404505.1 Clostridia bacterium | reverse complement strand
GATTGGTGGGTGCCGTCATGGGCGCCCGCCTTTTTTGAAACGCAGTCGCGGGGACCCCTGACCCACTCTTACATAAAGGCCGCGTCCCGCAGGATGAGAGTGCAGGGAGAAGGGCCGCCCGCAGGCGGCCCTTCTCCCTGCTTTAATAATAAAGTTTCCCCCCGCCTGTGGGGCGGGGGGCAGGGGGGAGGGAAAAAGGTTTAACAGCACTTCCGGCGATGCGGAAACGCTGGGTTTCAGACGGCAGAGCGCAGGTCTTCCTTTATTTCCCGCGCACGGGAGGGGGTAGGTCCCCGAACGCTGAAATCACAAGGCATCGTACGAAAACTGGTATAATTCGTCGAACGGCCCGAACGATTCATCTTTCCAGATCGCGGAAATGTCCCGGCTCAGCGTCTTTACCAACGTCGTGAGTTCGCTCATGCGGACTTCTCCTTTGTCACTTCTGATTCCGGGCGGCGTCGATCTGTGCCACGAAAGCCAGCCACTTTTCCCGCATCGGGCCGTTCGTGCTCTGGATCAGGGACATTCCCCAGTTATCGTTGCCCTCAAGCAGCTGCACGCCGTCCTCGGTGAACACCACGTCCCAGCCGATACTCGGGACGTTATAGAAGAACCTGTGAGCCTTCTTGACCAGCTCGACGGCCTGATCGTAGGCCGCGATCCGGAAATCGGCGAATACGACGTGCGTATCGGGATGCTCCGAAAGCGACGTGTCGAAGTTATCCTTGAGCTTCTTGATCTTGCCGAGGGGCCTCAGCGAGCCGTCCGGATTCACGCCGACGGCGATGCCGCCCGCGCTCAGGTTATCGACCTTGCCGGAGTAGGAGGTCGCGATCCGGAACGCGGCCGCGAAGACGGATACGTTCTGCCCGTCGTTCGTCGTGACGAGGCGGAGGGTATTGATCGCCCCGCTGTACATAGCGTTGATTTCGGCCGCCTGTCTGATCCCGTGCTGGATAATGAACTTTCCGTGCGCGAGCTTGTCCGCGGCTGCCTTGTATGCCTCGTAGTCATTGAAATGGTACACGCCGTCGCCGCCCAGACCGTCGATGCACTTCACGAAGAGGTTGGTCTCATGCCCGAGGGTGGCGTCCGGGTCGACCGGATTCATATTTACGTCGTACAGCCTGCCGTCGCACTGGAACGCGAAAACGGGTACCACGGGGATACCGTTGACGCTCATGTACTTATAGAATTGGAACTTGTCCTGAAGCAGACCGACCTGCGAGAAGGGCTTGCCGGAGTAATTCAGTCTGTCGCGGTTGCCCATGAAGTTGATACGATAATCCACGAAGGTCTCCGGATCGACTCCCTCCACGTCGCAGCCGTAGAGGTTATAGAACTTATTGACTTCCTTGTATTTCCGAAGCCATTTCAAGAGCTCCTTGCGGCGCTTTGCCTTGGATTTACGCGGCTTGTCCTTTTCGTAGGTGGGCTGTTCAAGGATCTTTTTGATGCCGCGCAGCTCGTATATCCGTCTGTTGATCCACACGATGATCAAGCCTCCGTATTCTCTTTTTCGATGATGCCGATCAGCTTTTCAAGCTCCTCACGGCATCCGTTGTGTGTGACATACTGCTCCACGAGCTGACCGCGGGGATTCCCCTCGACCATGATCCAGCCGTCTTCGGTGAGGGCCAGATCCCATCCGCAGTAGTGGTTGCCCTCCACGACGCGGGCAAGCTCGTTGACCAGCGCGACCGCCTCGTCCCAGCGCGGGATGCGGAAGCCGGGGATAACGAAGCCGGTGTCCGGGTGTACGAGGAACTCATGTCCGTGCTCGTCGATGCCTCTGCTCGTCACGATGCCGGTGTCCGGGTCGACCGCGGCAAACACACCGCCGGAGGCGGCGTTATCCACCACCGAGCCGCCCTTGCCGATACGCATGAACGGGCAGAAGATATGTACCTCTCCGCCGGCCAGCACGGTCGGGACGCGGACGGTATTGATGGAGGAGGGATGCAGCGCCTGAAGCTCGGGGACTTCCTTGATCAGCTCCTCACAGACGGTCGTGCCGCGGCTCAGGACTTCGGCAAAGAGCGCGTCCGTGTCGGAAAAGTCGGCGGAATCGAGGATAGCGATGCCCTTGCCGCCGCTGCCGTCATACGGCTTGACGATAAACCGCGTGTGACGTGCGGCAAACGCGCTGAACAGCTCCTTGTCGCCCTCGCCGGTGATCTTGATCAACTCACGGTGATAGTACTTACCGAACAGTTCGTACGCCTTCTCCTTGTCGTTGAACAGGATCTTGTTTTCGTCCCTGTTCATGCGGGCGTAGTAATCCCAGCGCTTCTTGTCCGTGATGAACGCCTCGCGCCCCTTGGTGTTGAGTACGGGGTATCTGAACATGAAATACTCGTCGAACATACAGCCGAAGCGGTGCAGCGAGTAGACCATATCGCGGACATACTGCTTATGCTGCTTTTCGGTCACGCCGCCCGGTACGAAGGCCTCGATGTTGCGGTCGATGAACTTGAGACCCTTCTTGTAGTATTCGGCGTCAAAGAGGCGGTAAAAGCCTACGTACAGCCGTTTCCCGAACTCGCCGCGGTCGGCGCACTTTCCGAGAAAGCGCTCAAGCCCGTTGTCGATCTTCCACGCGGCGATGCCGTCGTTGCTCTTGACTTTTTTCATCCCCATGTCTCCTCGGCCATTTTCATGATGCCGTCATACGTGAGCTTTTCAAGCTGCATTTCGTTCCCGTTCTCGTCGAGGATCTCCAGCGTCCGGCTGACGCGGCAGAGAGCGTTTGCGAAGTCCTCTCTGGTCTTGGCCATGACGTGGATGCGGAATATCACGCGGTCGAGCGAGCTCGTATCGGAGATCACGTCGCCCGGGAACTTGAACTGAACGTTCTGAAGCACCTCGGGCATGGCGTTCACGGCCTCGATGCCGGACACGCTCGTGATCCGTCCGGGCTTCAGCGGGACGTAGTAATTGCAGCAGTACCGGCTGTACCGGTAGTCGTCGAGATCGGCGGCACGGCAGCTGTCCATCCGGCCTGTCAGGGCGAACTCGATCAGCAGGTTGAGCGAGCTGAGACCGGTCAGCTTTTCGGTAAAGACGTAGAACTGATCTCCGCCCGGGCGCAGACCGGACTCGTGGAAGTAGAATTTCCCGTTTTCCTCGAAGCCCTGGAACATCACGTTGCCGTACCGGAGGCCGAGACCCTTGATCATGTTGATGACGGCAGGCTCGACGGTCTCCTTATACTTGTACTTGGCCATGAACTCGGGAGCGAAGGTGTGGAACAGGCAGGAGGCGGCCTTGTCGGTCTCCGCCTGCGTTTTGAACTTCATGAAAGCGCTCGAGAGGCTGCACTCACCGTCCTGAACGGTGTAGTGGATGAAGATCTCGTTGGGGCTTTCGATGTACCGCTCCACGACGATCTTCTTGGAGGCAGACGCGTCGTACAGCTTTTTGTAGTGCGCGATCATCTGTTCCTCGTTGTCGCATCTCATGATGCCGCGTCCGCCGCTGCCGTCGGCGGGCTTGACCATGACGGGATACTCAATGGTGTCGAGCACGGCACGGTCGAAGTCGATACCGACCTTGTATTCGGTCGGGGTGGGCACGCCGTATTGGCGGCACGCCTCCTTGAATTTACGTTTGTCGTTGGAAAGGATATCGAACTGCTCCACCGTGCCGCAGCAGGGAAGACCGGCACGCTCGCAGATCTGCGCGTAGAAGGGCAGGTGGGAATCGGTCCAGCCGACGAAGATGCCGTCGACGTGGCGCTCGCGGACGAGCTTTACCATGGCGTCGATATCGGAAATATCGATGTCCACCTTTTCATCGGCGATCTGTTTGGAGGGAGACAGCGCCTCCGGATAGAAGTTGGCGACGATGGTCTTGATGCCAAGCTCCTTTGCTCTCCTGACCGCACAGGCAGCCAGCGCGGTACGATCCATCACCAGCAGCTTTTTCCCTTTAAGATTTTCGTACATGTTCCAATTCCTCCGCTATGATTTGCATTTCCTCCGCGCCGTATCGCTGATCGCACGGCAGCGGCAGGATGTTTTCGGCGCAATAGCGCTCGGTATCGTTTCCGTTCTCCGACACGTTCGGCCACAGAGTCGCCACGTATATCTTCCGGCTTGCCAGATATTTTCTGACCCGGGGACCGTTTTCGCACAGGAACGGGTAGGCGTAAGGTCCCTCCGGCATCCGGAGCCTCAGACCGTTCCGACTGCCGAGCAGCCGGTGCAGGCAGGTAAAATTCTCCTCCCGGATGCGTTTTACGCGTTCGTAGTCGATGACGGACAGCATCCTGTGCGTCAGCTCCGACATACGCATCAGGGGGAGCTGCTCGAAGGCGTCGTCATTCGCGCGGAACTCCGCGTAATGTGCCGTCGCACCGTCGCGCAGCCGACCATAAATGTGTGACGTCCGCCCGTCGGAAACGTCGGTCGGAAGGTCGTCCGGAAGCAGCGTGTCCGTCACAAGGTAAGCTCCGTCCGGGACGCCGAAGAACTTGCGGCAGGACCAGATCGTGTCAGCCCCTTTGATCGGCGGCTGGTAGAAGGCGTGGATGTTGTCGACGATCACGCGGCCGTATCTGTCCCGCAGCGCGGCAAGCTCCGCGTTGGACATCTGGCCGTACAGGTTGACGACGTAGAGGTATTCACCCGGCACCGGCGGACGGTCGATGACCGGACGGAGGTCGGCGCCGGTGTGGTAATACTCGTAGGGGATATGCTCGCGGTCGCAAACCAGCGAGACCGAATCGCACAGGTATGCCGGTATCCGCAGCTTGCGGATGCCGCGCACCCTGACGGCGTATACGAGAGCGTTCCGCGCGGTGTTCAGAGCGACCGCGTCGGGATAGTATTCCCCGTGGCAGCCCGTATACGGCTCGGCGCCGAGGTAGCCGCCTATTTCGTTGAAAGGATTCATATTTCCGTCACTTGACCAGGATCTTCACGTAGCGGGACACGTCAGCCATGACTTCCTGAAGCCGGCTGTCGTTCTCGAATTTCAGCACGAGCGTGCCGACGGCCTCGTTGGCCGCGCTGAATCCGCCGACCTTCGTGCCCGGCTCGATCCACAGGTCGCGCTCAAATACGTTCCCGGCGATCTCGTCGGAGATCCACAGGCTGTCGAATACGCCGGGCTTGTCGCTGTGTAGGATGACCTCTGCCCAGCAGCCGTCGTACGGCTTCTGCTCCACGCCGACCACAGGCATCCCGACCGCTGCGCGGACCGCGTTCTCCACCAGCTTGACGCCGGTCGCGTACTCGAGGCACTCTGAGAGGCGGTTGCCTCCGCCGCGCGGGGACAGCTCCATGATATACGCTTTACCGTCCGTGCCTTCGCGTGTCTCGATGTTATACACCGAGGTGCCGAGTCCGAGGAGGGTGATCAGACGCTGTATCTCCGACGCAAGCTCCCGCTGATGCTCCTCCGTCATGGACGACGGCCAGCTGTACGCGGCGGGTGTGTACGGATTCTCGGCTCCGCGGTCGAAGCGCTGGGAGTTGAAGGATACGAATCTGAGTTCGCCATCGACGGAGAAGCTGTCGGTGTCCGACGAGAAGCCGTGCTGGGTGATGAAGTCCTCTACGATGAACTCGCTGCAATGCGAGAAGGAGAGAGCGTAGGCAATGCTTTCACGCAGCTTGGCGGGATCGTCGACGCGGGTGACGCCCTTGGAGCCGGCGCTGTCGGTCGGCTTGACGATGACGGGCCAATGGAAGAGATCGACATCCCTGACTGCATCATCGGCGGAGGTGTAGCCCTTGGCCGTCGGGACGTTGAAACCGTGCTCGGTCAGGAAACGGCGGAATCTGCCCTTGTTCTGAAGGATCGAGACAGCTTCATAGGAGCCGACGGAGGGAAGTCCGAGCTGCTCGGCGACGTAGGCGGCGGTGACGACGCCGGGGTCGCAGGCGAAGGAGATGACGCCGTCCGGCTTCAGCCGTCTGGCGGCCTCGAGAGTCGCTTCCTTGTCGATGATGCTGACGTTACAGTATTCGTCGGAATATTTATGCGCGATGTTGTCCGGCAGGTAGTCGCAGGTGATGACGTACAGCCCGAGGCTGTGCGCCGCCCGGATGACGGGCAGCGCGTAACGGGACCCGCCGAGGATCATGAGCTTTTTCATAGTAAAAACACCTCTGTTTCGTCTGGAGCGTAAGAATGGAAATGTAAGTCTCCGCAGACCGGATCCATAACCGGACCCGGGGAAGGAAAACATACATATTCATCATATTATAACACAACGGGAATATGTTGTCAAGGCAAAGGAGCAATATATATCAGATTTATACAGCCCCGCACCCGCATAAGGCTCCCGAAAACTCAAAAAATATTTGATTCATGTAATATTGGCCGAGAAAGCGGGGTATTAGGGGAAAGGGAAGGAGTTGAAATCATGATCTACGATATTTCACAGCCGTTGTTTGAGTGCAGCGTGTATCCCGGCGATCCGGGCCCAGTCAGAACGGTGCTGTCCCGGATGGAGGACGGCGCGCTGTACAACCTGACCGCCTTTTCCATGTGCGCACATAACGGCACGCACGTTGACGCGCTGTACCATTTTATCCGGGAAGGGAAGAGCATCGACCGTGTCAGCCTTGACCGGTTCATAGGTCCTGCCTGTGTCGTTACCATGTCGGGTGATATAAGCGCGGAGGACGCGCATGACGTTCTGTTCCGCGCCCGTGTGCAGGACCCCGAGGCGGCAAAGCGCATCCTGATCCGCGGACGCGCGACCGTGACGCTCGAAGCTGCACGCGTGTTTGCCGACGCAGGCCTGTACCTGATCGGCAACGAATCCCAGACCGTCGGACCGGAGGACGGCCCCATGGCGGTGCATCTTGCGCTGCTTTCACGTGAGGTCGTGCTGCTTGAGGGCATCAGGCTGGGGGAGGTGCCGGACGGCGTATATACGCTGTACGCCGCACCGCTCAATCTGACAGGCGCGGACGGCGCCCCCTGCAGGGCTGTACTTGTAACGGATAATTGATAACAAAGCAGGAACGGCGGGTACCCATCTGGGCACCCGCCGTTTCCATCAGTATAAACGAAACCTTGTACTATTATCGACCCTATATAAAGGTTCTTGAGATTCTCAAGGACTTCTTTCATGAAGTCCTTGAGCGGGTGCAGGGCAGAGCCCTGCATCATTTTGCATCAGACATACGTGATCCCGAACACGCCGCCGGCAGCGTCGGAGGCACGGGCGATGAAGGTAAGGGTGTTGATACGGCGCGTCACGCCGAGGTCGAATTCAAGCAGATTGAAGACCGCGTTCCCGGCCTCGGCAGCTCTGTTCCGGCACCACAGGGTGCGCACCGGGTAGAGCGGCGGTACGGTTTCGGCGTAGTCATCCTCCGCGAGAGGCGGCAGAACGGACGGACGTACGGTGTCGGGCGTGTGCGTGGAGAACTGCACGACGGGACCGTTGGCAAAGCCGTAGTCAAAGTCGCCGGGGAAGTAAAGCGTTTTCCTGTACAGCGGCGGCAGGTAGGCGCTGCCCTTTTCACATCCGATCTCCGCGTCGAACAGCGGCGTGCAGATCTCGTGATCGTCCGCCATCGCGCAGAACAAGACGTACAGCTTACGGGCATCCCGGTCAACCGGGATAGTCAGCATCCTGTTCGTGCGCGTTGCAACGGGCAGGAATCCGCCCGCGAGCGGGAAGGTCAGCCCGTCGACCGTAACGGACTCCGGCATATCAACGAGGAAGATGTCGGGATTGATGACCGTGCAGCCGTGATGCGGGAAGTAAGCGATGCCGCGCCATCCCGCGTAAGGCATGATCATGTCCGCAGGCAGCGGCAGCTTTTCGGGAGACTCGTCCAGCGGTGCGTCGAACGTGACCTCACCGTCAAAGACGCCGTCAACGTGCAGTGCAGCGCGGTTTTTGCCGGGGACCGGGATCCCTGCATACGGGATATCGACACTTGCGGTGCCGCCGGCCGGTACCGAGAGACGCGCGGAGGCGGTCACGCTGCCGGATCGGAGGAGCAGAGACGCGTTCCCGATCTCCCGCGGCAGATGGCTGCGGACGGACAGACGCACGATGTGCTTGTTCGCGTCATAGGAGGCACTGAACACAAGCCGGGGCAGGACGGTGAAGGACACGGGGATCAGGGCGGTCACGTCACCGACGCGCACACGCGCCGCAACGGTGCGCCGCGCGAAGTTGACGAGGCCGAAGTCACCGTACTTATCGTACTCATCGAGCAGGTCGGTGCGGACACAGCCGCTTTCGTCAAGGACGCCGCAGCGATCGTCGATGCCGATCAGCTCACCGCCCGTGACGCTGACGGTCAGCGGCTCGCCGCACACGGCGAACGGCGCACAGGAAACGGTGGCGCCGAGCGGGACCGTGCGGACGGTGACCGTCACGTCGGAATTACAGCCCAGCTCACAGGTCAGCACGGAGAAGCCGCACTCGCTTGTCAGACTGCTTGCGGCAGCCACGCCGTTGACCGTCACGGAAGCGCTGCGGAGCAGATCGGTGCGCCATACGAGTGTCTTGCGGACGGGAACGTCGGCGTGCAGCGTGAGGGTAAAGCCGTCAGCGGTCTTTTCGTACTGATAGTCGTAGTCGGGCAGGTGCAGCTGCGCGTGATCCCACGCGGCAGGGAAGCAGGGGGAGACGGTCAGCGTCCCTTGAGTGCGGTCAAGGGAGAGACCGAACAGGGATTCGATGACAGCCTGTGCGTAAACGCCCGCGGAGGGGGAGAAGTAGCCGAAGCGCTTCTCGTTCGCCGTCTCGGGGAAGGAGCCGCGCTGGTAGGGGCCGCACACGCGCCGCGCGACGAAGTCGAGCGGACGGACGGCATCCTCGTGCTTGCCAACGGCGGCATACGCCGCGGTCGCAAACGCCTGCATATTGCTGCCCGCTTGCATACCCCACGTCGGCACCCACTCGTAGTAGTGATCGCCGAAGTGGTTGGATTGGAACACCTCGCCCTCGTGTCCCGTCATCCGGTGGAGCAGGTGGTCGAGCGAGGATTGTGCGTCGAAGCTGTCGACCTGACCAAACATGACAGGGTAGCAGATACCGTGGTAGGTGGTGTCGAGACGGGTCTCGCCGTAGTCGTCCGTAAACCAGACGGCGCGTCCGAGATCGCGCTTCCACAGGTGCTTTTTCCATTGTCCGAGGCAGTAGTCCGCCCACGCGTCATACTGCGCGGACTTATCGCGGAACGCGTCGTTCCCGTCCGCGTCGGCAAGGATACGGTACAGCTCGCCCGCCTCGCGCAGCATCTGTACGCCGACCGAGCCGGGCGCGGCACCGTGTCCGGGTGTGGACTCAAAGTCCTCCTGATTGCCGATCTGGGAGTGCCATGCCAGCACGCCGGTGCCGACCGCGTCGTACTCGCCAAAGGTCTGGGCGAGGATCTTGTCCATGTGCGGCTCGATGGTGCGTGCGAAATCAAGGTCGTTCGTCTGGCGGATGTAATGCAGGGCCTCGCGGAAGAAGAAGTGGTTGTCGCCGCCCCAATCGCGCCTTGCGGTGTGGTTGGGATTGAGCTCGATGATGCAGCCCTCCTTCGTCATGAAGCCAAGCTGCGAGAGCAGCGTATCGCGCGTGCGGGAGGCGTGACCCGCCCACTCCTCGGCGGCGGTCTGCTCCATATGGAACATGGTCGGCCAATGCTGGATGCACTCGATCCAGCCGAGCGGGTACAGCCACGAGTAGCTGAGATTCAGGTAGGCGTGCGTGAACGCCTCGTCAAGCTCGGGATCCGGTGTGTGGATCCACAGCTCGCGGAACATACGGTCGTAGTAGGCGCGCACCTTTCTGATCTCGTCGTCAGGATCGAGCGACGCGAGATACAGCGCCTCGTCGGCATCGGTCGAGAAGCCGAGCATCAGGAACGCGTCGGACGCGTCGGTATATCCCTCGGCGAAGCTGCCGGAGGGCGCTTTTTCGATCACACGGAATTCAAAACCTCCGCGCACGCAGGTGAAGAAGTCACGGTCGGTGTGCGTGATCGTAACGGTCTGCCCATTGCCGGACAGGACAGCCGCGCCCTCCTCGCAGTCGATATCCGGGCCCTTCATGACGGCGTTCGGGGAGTGGTGCATGAACGCGATGTTCCCGCAGCCGAAGCGCACGCACAATCCGGGCGCATCCGAATGCAGATGCACGACCGCCGCACCGCGGTACCTGTCCTGCTCGGGGAGCGCCGCCGGGAAGATGTCGGCGAAAACGGTGTGTCCGCTTTCCGTGACGGTGCGGCTGTGCAGACCGCCCGGGATATTGTCGGCGGTCGTTTCATCGGTGCAGGCCTCGTAGGTCAGCCATTCGCGGGCATCTCCCGTACCGATGCCGACGACCAGCTTGCAGAGTACCAGATGCTCCGCGCCGCGTCCGACTCTGTTGTCGTACGTCATAAGCGCCATGTTGGGGTACGCCTGCCGCATGAAGCAGCAGGCGCGCCCGAAGGCGGTCGCACGCTCGTCCTGCAGATCAAGCGTGACGGGAATCTCGTTTTCCGTAGGGATGCGTCTCATGGAAAGCACCTCCTGTCAGATAGTGATATATGCGTAGTACGCGCCCTGAACGGCGGTGACGCCGGTCAGCGCCGCGTCGGTCGTGATGCAGGACTTTGCGAACGGCCCCACGCGGACAAACTCGGGCTTTTCGCCCTCGAGCGTCAGGCTGTAGGTCGTTTCGCCGTCAGAGACGCGGACGGCACCCGCGCCGTCGCGGGCGTAGCGGAAGGATACGCGCGTGACGTGACCGTTTTTCGTGACGGGAACGTCTTTGGCCTCGATGGCGGTCATATCGTCCGGGAGACGCGGGATCAGCCTGAAACTGCTGCCGTCAAGATCGTCGACGCCGACCATCAGCCGCGCCTCCTTGACGATCTCCGCCTGCTGCACCGCGTTGCCGAGGTCGCTGTTGCGGTACCAGTACTGGCCGGATCCGTGGCGGATAACGCCCTCCGGGACGATGTACGGGACGTCTGTTTCGTGGTAACAGAGATTACCGGAGGCACGCACGCAATCGGAATAATCCCGGTACGCGTCCAGCATCAGCATCGCGCCGGACAAATATCCCTGACCGTACCCCATCTGACGCCCGGAATACGGATCGTAGTAAAGCTCCTTCTGCGCCGCCATCGTGCGCGTCATGATCTCAAAGAGCGCGGGCAGCTCCTTCGCGGGATCGAGCGTGTACACGTCGGACGCCATCAGAAGGGCGCAGAAGCGCTTGTACTCGTACGTCCAGCAGTCGTCGGTCGTGTCGGTCCACACTCTGCCGAACTTCGGGTGATCGAGCGTGAATATCTCGGTCACACCCGCTTCCAGCTTGTCGGCGAGGCGGCGCAGCTCGTTGGCGTAGTTATTCTCACCAAGTTCATCGAACATCCGGGCGTACATCCGCAGAGCGGTCAGCGAAATGACGTTGGCGTACAGGTCGTAGCCGCCGTAGGTCTGGGACGAGGTCTCGGAATGCGAGTACAGGATGCGGTCGAAGTTGGATTGCTTCGGGTTGGCCTCCTGCCAAAGATAGTAGTCGGCGGCAGCCTTGAGATGATCACGGTTTTTGACCAGCCATTCCTTGCCGACGCCGCTCTTGCGCCAATAGGTGTAGATGGCGATCATGATCGATGCGTGTCCGTCGTTCTCGTTGCCCTCGTTGAACAGATCGTTTTCATCACGGGCGATGAGGTTGGCGACGCGCTTCCAGTGCGGGATATGGAACCGGACGGACGGGTAATAGAGCAGCTCATGCAGCTTGTCGACGGCGATGGACACGCGGTCGAAGTATCCCCACGAGGACAGCTCGATGAGCAGCCGTCCGATGTCGCGCGTCCAGACGTGACCGCCGTAGCTGTCGTGGATGGCGTAGGTGCCGAAGCCGATGTAGCAGCCGAAATCGGCCGTAGCCGCGCTCGACGTGTGCGGCATCCCGTCGTCCGTGACCTTCTTGTAGGCCATGTCCATGATGTTCTTGCGGTAGACGTTGGTGAACAGGTCAAGCCCGTCCTTGTTGTAGAACCGCACGTCCGGCGCGTCGAAGCCAGGAACGTCAAGAAGTCCGACCGATGCGGGTATCTCGTCAAGGTAGGTGTACACGCGACGCTTGAGCGCCTCCACTGGGGCGTACCACGCCTTTTTGAGGAAGAAGTCAAGGTCGACGGCGGGCAGACCGGTCGTGTCGTCCGTCCCGGCAGGAACGCCCGTGATCGCGGAGATCACGAAGTCGGCACGCTTGCCCTCCTCCTTGAACCACTCGATCTTGACGAGCTTCTTGCCGGCGCGGGGCTTGTAAGCGAATACCCACTTGGTCATCTTCTCGGCGTCGGCAGAGGTGTTCTCCGTCATGCACAGAGCCGCGTTCAGCAGAGCGCGCGCGGCGGGATCGGATTTGAACGGTTCGTCGTAGGGCGCGCCGAAGGACATCAGGTTGCCCTCCTTGTCCTGCGGCTTGAAGAACAGGTTGTAGTTGAAGGCGTTGACGCCGAACAGGACGGAGATCAGCTCCTCGGTGCGGTCATCGAAGATCAGGCGGATGCGTCCGACCCTGTCGCCGAAGAAGAGGCGGATGGACGCGTCGTACTGCACCTCGGTCTGGCCCCACCACTCGGAGCATTGCCACGAATCTGTGGACATACCGAGAAAGTACAGCGTTTCAAAGCAGCCGTCGGCAAGCACGTGGTTGCCCTCCAGCTTTCTGACGACGCCGTCCCTGCGCTCGACAGAGAACGGTACGCCGCATACAGTCAGCTCTTCATTGGCGGGAGCGTAAGGGAGGCGGATGAAATCTGCGTTTGTCATAGTAAAATACTCCTCTCTGAAAGAAGATAAAACACGCTTGATATGATTGACACGGATCAGATAGTATGCTATAATGCAGACAGAAAGCTCCGGGGCTGCCGGAAAAGGCATCGGACCGAAAGGATCGGAAGGAGACGTACGCATATGGCACCAACGCTTGACGAGTACCGTGAACAGAAGAAAGACCCCTATTTCCTGACGGACGTCGTTTGCCCCGTCTGTCGTAAGACGTTCCGTAAAGCGGAGGCGGACCTCTGTCCCGCCTGCCGCACGATCGTATTCGACCGGGACACGGACGGTCGGGCTGTCCTCCTGTCGACCGAAACACCTGACGACGCGCCGTCGTTTGACGTGACGATAATGCCGTTCAAGGTAAAAAGCAAAGCGAAGCCCGGTGAGGTCGTGCCTCTCGATCTCGAAAGGTACATGATGATGGACGGCAGGACAGACGTGTACATAGCCGGACGTCCCATCTTTGCCAACGCGCTCATCATGCCGCCCCACGACGTGGAGATCGGGATCGTGTACAGCTCGGAGCCGATGCAGATGCAGACCGACAACGCACCGGGCTTCTTCGGACTTACGGGGACAATGCGGCAGCCCGCTCCCCCGAAAAGGGAAGAGCCGGGGGAAAAGACGGGCTTCTGTCCGGAATGTGGCACGAAGCGCACCGCGTCGCAGAAATTCTGCATGGAGTGCGGATACAAGCTGCCGCCGTTGTCCTGAATCGGACGTACCTATGCACATCAACGCCTCTGCCTTCGGGCGGAGGCGTTTTTTCAACGCCTCCGTCTCAAAGTGGGATCATTTCAGAGCGGCAGCCTTCTTACTGACGTTCTCGATCTCCTTATTGAGCGATCGTTCGCCCTTCTTGTAGACGTTGGCGATCGTGCATTTGCCGCTCATGAGCATAGTCTGCAGCGAATTGTAGAAGCTGTCGCCGGCCCACTGGTAAATGGTCAGCAGCTCATAGCGGCGGCTGCGGAGGATGATGTCAAGGATCTGCACGGACTCCGGGTCGCGCAGCACCATGCCGCCCATCGCGATGTCGTAGAACGCGGGCGTCAGGGTCTTGTAGGACTCGGACGCGAGCACGTCAAGCGCGTATCCGATCATATCGCGGCGATCCTCGGACACGGAAGAAGGAATGGAAAGAAGCGGGAAGAACTGGTATGCGTAGACGCTGTACGAGTCCTGCGTCTTGTCGTACTTCGGCAGCGGGACGATGCCGAAGTCGTCCTTCATGGTCGAGCGGGTATCCAGCACCTCGCCCATGTCGAGGTCGGAGAACATGATGGTGTTATTCTCGAATTTAGCACGGTAGACGTATGCGTAGGTATCGGTCACCCCGGGGATCGAGCCGATGTTCCAGAACGCGACCGTCGTATTCTGGTCGTTGCATACGTCGACGATGGCCTGCAGGACGTCGGTCTTACGCTGCGTCAGCTCGGACAGCATATAATTGCCGTCCTCGTCCTTGATGATCCACTTCTCGCCCGATGCGGAGAAGCCGCCGAAGATGAGCGACGGGGACGTTCCGAACGCGAACATATCGAGTCCGTCGCGCTTGCCGTCTCCGTTGAGGTCGGACCATTCACACTGCGCGCAGTATTCACGGAAAACGTCAAGCGTCCAATCGCCGTTCAGCACGGTCTCGTAGATGTCGGAGAGATCGATGCCGTGCTGGTTCGCCACGATCTTGTTGATGCCGAAGAGGTGGGTGAACATGGTGGCTGTGGTGGAGATGTCGCCCAGCATTCCGTACAGATTGCCGCCCATGAGATAATCATCCTGTGCGTTCTGATCCCAGTACAGCTTGTTGAGATCGAGGTTCTGTACGTTGCCGAGGTTGTGGTTGCAGCCCTCGAGCGTGGTGGCGAAGAAGTAATGCGTCTTCAGCCACGCCGCGTCGTAGTCGCCGTCGCCGGAGGTGACGCTGCGGCGCAGCTTGTCGGGCGCGGAATTGTCACCGCCGCCGTCAACGTCGTTGATGGTGATATGCAGCTTGGACTCAACGGTGCGGTTGCGATCGTAGACGGCCTGATTGATGACGCCGTCGTTGTAGTCGGTCACGTTGACGTCGTAGAAATGCACGAAGCAGGGATCTCTCTGCACGAGGAAGGTGATGACCTCGCCACCGAGATCGGTGTCGGGCAGATCGGTCACGAACGGGGAAACGGTCTCCGCCTCGGTGACGGGCGTGGTATCGTTCCCGCTGCCCGTTCCGTCCCCGGACTCGGTGCCGGGATCGGAGCAGGCGGGCAGGCAGAGAAGCATCAGGAGAGCAAGGAGGAGGGAGAGGGGCTTGATTATTTTTTTCATGGCGTTGTTCCTTCCATATTTGTATTTCTTATGAATCAGTCGGAAGGCTCAAAGAGAAGGGCGTCAAGCCAGATCTCCCAGCGTCCGGAGTTGGTTTCCTCAGAACGGATGGAGAGGATATGATCGCCCGCGGTCAGCGTGATAGTGCCGAGCGTGAGGCTGTCATAGGTCGGCGAACCGGCAAAAGCATCGAAGGCATCTCCGAGCGGCTGACCGTCGAGATACAGCTGCACGACGGGGCTGGTGCCGTTCTTGATGAATCCGACCCGGACGTTGTATTTTCCGGGCGTCGGGACGGTGAGGGAGGTCGTGATGGCGGAGTCGGGGTTGGGCTTCTCGTCCACGTGCATCGAACAGTACAGAGCCGCGCCGCCGGACCATTCGTCCGTCACCCACATCGTGAAGTTATCGGCGCTCGCCCACGAGTTGCCGGCCTTGTTCCACTTGGACTCGCTGCCGTAAGGCTCGAACTCGAACACGAACGGCTCGGCGGAGCTTTTCAGCTTTTCGACCGTGATACGGGTGACCTCGCTCTCACCGAAGGCGTTGCGGGTCTGGACGTACAGCGTGTCCACGCCGGTAAAGAGCCGGTAGTCGATGCCTTTTTCCAAAGACATCATGCACCACTCCGCGCCGGAGAGATCCTTCGTCGTGCCGATGCGGTATTCGGCAGGCAGCACCTTCATGTCGGGCATGAAGTAACCGTCGGACGATTTTCCGTCGGTAACGGCCGCAGGGCCTTCACCGGTAAGTCCGCGCATGGCAAAGACCTGCCTCGTGACCGCGTACAGTACGTCGAAGCCCAGCTCCTGACACGGCTCGTAGTGGCCGCTGTGGTACAGGCCGAGGCCCTCCTGTGGCTGCTCGCGCCAGACGAGCGGGTAGTTGAATCGGTCGATGATGACGACCTTCGGCTGATAGGCGAACACGGGCTCAAGCTGACGCTCGAGCGTTGTCCTGCCGCCGACCGTGTGGTTGATGGCGTCCCAGTTCGAGCCGTCGTCGTTCCAGCCGCCGTGGACGGAGACCGACGCGACCATCATTTCGGGGCTGCCGTCCGCACCCGCCGTGTAGATGGGCGCGTAACTGCCGTTCTCCGTGCCTTTCCAGTTTTCGACGAACAACCACATCTTACGGGCTGCGGAGATGGCCTTTCCGCCCTTTCCGTCGTCCTTGGCATACCCGGCCAGATAGCCGTTCGTCCAGCGGAAGTCGAAGAAATCGTCCACGACGTCGGTTTTCGGATTACTGCCCCACGTGTTGTACACCGCGTGATCAACGAAAACTGCGATGAAGGGCTTATCGTTACCGCTTTGATGCCAGCATTGCGCGGGATACTTCTCATACAGCTCTCGGTACTCGGCCAGCACGTCGGCAAGGGCTGCATAGTCCTCTCCGAACATACGGACGCTGACGTAGATCTTCGGTACGTTCACCACGCCCTCGTCGCAAAGCGACTTTGCGGCTGCGAACAGCGTCTCCGTGTGCTTGTACACACCCTCATAGTAGAGCTGCATACCTTTCTCGGTATTGTTCTTCCACGAGCGGACGTTGGTCACGTCCACGGCGAGTGCGGTGAAGCCCGCCTCGCCGAGCCAGTAGAGGTGCTGCCGCGCGACGGCTATGTCACCCTGATCGTATGTGCCGAGCAGCGGCGTGGCGGAGCGGAACATACCGTCTTTTGTCGTTACGTCGGGCGTTTCGGCATAGGGGAAGTACCAGCCGTTGTCGGGGCGGGTATTGCAGGAGGAGCCGTTGTCCACGTCGTACCACGCGATGACGTCGGGCGACCAGACGGCGGGCTCGGTCTCCACTTCCGTCTCGGGCTCGGTCGCGGGAGCCGTGACGGGAGTCTCCGTCACGGCAGGGTCGGTCGGCACGGACGTGTCGGCGGTCGTGTCCTGCCCGGTCTTGTCACCGGAGCAAGCGCAGAGGACGGCCAGACAAAACACGGCTGAAATCATCAGAAAACGGATGAACGGGATGCGATTCATAGTCAGACGGCTCCTTTCAGAATATCATTTCAAGCGGGCAGGGAACTCACTGTGCGGGCGTATACCCCTCGCGGGACGGATAGTGCTGGAGCAGCACGAGCGGCTCGCAGCTGCTGTGGTTCACAATGGTCACGCCCTTTGCGGCGCGGTCGGCGGACACGAAGAACTCGTCCTCGGCGAACTGACCGAAGCGCAGCATGGTCGCGGTGGACACGTTGTGGTTCTGGATTTTGCCGTAGCCCTGAACGATGATGAAGCCGTAGGCGGACTCATCCGTGACGGTCACGGTCTTGCCGGGCAGGACGGTCAGCTCACGGGCGGCGATGTACGGGTTGCCGTACACGACCTGCTTGCGGATGTGGTTCTCATCCTCCTCGATGGTGATGGGGGCGCGGAAGTAGTGGCCGCGGTAGTCGGGATCGACGTTCTTGTCCCAGTCGAGCAGGTTCATCACCTTATCGACGTCGCCCTGCTCGTTCTCGGGCAGGTTCTCGTCGAGGAAGGACTGCGGGAAGATCTCGCCGTTCACGACGTTCTCGAACACGCTGTTGACGTCACTGTTCCACTGCGGCTCGTAGGTCAGGTAGGAGCCGGGCGCGTGGATGACGCCGGGCGCGGTGTACCAGCCGGTGCCGAGCTGGATGCGGTAGGCGCGGGACAGCTCGGTGATGCGGGTATCGGATTCGGTGAAGTGCAGAAGGCGCTCACGGACCTCCTCCTTGGTCACGTCGGGCGAGAAGCCGAAGTAGGTGTGCGGGAAGTTGCCGGCGTAGTTGTTCATCTGGGGGGAGTAGTAGTATGCCTCGGGCTTGCCCAGCTTGCCGACGCGGGCAGCGTCCTCAAAGCCGAGATGCAGGTGATGGAACAGCGGATCGGAGTAGTCGTAGAACTTGGAGTACATCGGCCACGTGCCGTAGCGGTCCATCAGCTCCTGACCGATGAGGTCGGCGCCGAGCGTGTCGACGAAGTCCTTGAGGGAGACGCGGCCCTCCTCGGTACCGTCGACGTTGACGTAGGACAGACCCTCGTCGGGCTTGGCCTTATCGCCGTTCATTGCGCAGATGACGGAGGAGAACCATCTCTCCTTGATGGCGCCGCGCTCCATACCGAACGCGTAGTAGTCGTCGGGATGCAGACGCAGACGGTAGCCGGGCTTGCAGAAGCGGCGCGGGATGAAGATGGGCTGCAGATTCAGAAGGCCCTCGTTCTTATCGAGGAAGGCGAGCATTTCGGATTTTGTCATGGCGGACATGGTAATATCTCCTTTACAAATTATTATTTTATTTCTGCCCGTAATAGGCGTTCTTGCCGTGCTTGCGTTGATAATGCTTTTCCAGCAGGTAGTCGGGAGCGGGCGTGACCGCGGGATTGATGCGTTCGGTCTCGACGGCCATCTTGGCGACGGCCTCCATCACGACCGCGTGGTAGACAGCCTCGGCGGCGTCCTTTCCCCACGAGAACACACCGTGATTGCGGACCAGCACGCCGGGCGTGCCGATCCAATCGTATCCGCCCTCCGTGAAGGTCTCGCGGATGACCGTTCCGGTGTTCTTTTCGTAGGCTTCGGCTACCTCTTCGGCGGTCAGGCTGCGCGTGCAGGGGATCTCCCCGTGGAAGTAGTCGGCGTGGGTCGTGCCGTAGAACGGGATCGCACGGCCTGCCTGCGCCCATGCCGAGGCGTAGGTCGAGTGCGTGTGGACGACACCGCCGATGCGGGCGTCGGCCTTGTACAGCTCAAGATGGGTCGGCAGGTCGGTCGAGGGGCGCAGACGGCCTTCGACGATATTGCCGTCCATATCAACGACGACCATATCGTCCGGCTGCATGACCTCGTACGCTACGCCGCTCGGCTTGATGACCACAAGTCCAGTCTCCGGATCGCGCGCACTGACGTTGCCCCACGTGAACAGCACGACGCCGTGCTTCACAAGATCGAGATTCGCGGTGCAAACCTTTCGTTTCAGTTCTTCAAGCATGGATAAGTCCTCCCTTATACGTCAGCCCACACGCTGTCGAGCGCGTCGGCGATCTTCTTGTACTTTTCGTATTTGGACGCGTACACCTTCGTCATGGCGTCATCCGGGAACAGGAGGCTGCCCTCCGGCACGCAGGAGGTGACGGCCTCCTTGTAGTCGGCAAACCAGCCGCACGCGACGCCCGCGGCCATGGCCGCGCCCTTCGCGCCGAGCTCGGTGTCAGGCATGACGCGGACGGGTGTGCCGAGCGCGTCGGCGAACATCTGCGTCCACGTCGGCGAATGGACCACACCGCCCGCGAGTCGGATCTCCGCCGGACGTCCGAGCGACGAGAAGATCGCCCCGCAGTGCGTCATGTGTGAGAAGACGACGCCCTCATAGACGGCCCGCGCGGTGTGGGCGAGCGTCATGTCCCCGGAGAGTCCGACCATCGAGCCGCGAGCGCGCGGATTCAGATTGGAGGCGTACAGGAACGGGAACCAGTATGCGTTGCATTTTTCTGTCGGCACGGACGATACGAGCTTTTCCAACTCACCGTAATCACGCACGTTCCACTGTGCGCGGAACCATTCCAGATTGCCGGCGGACGTGGCGCTGGATTCCTCCGCGAGCCGGAACGCGGGATCGCAGAAAATGGAATTCATGGCGACCGAGCCGTCCGAGACCGGCGCGTCCGTGATCATTTCGTTGATAGACCACGTACCGGCGATCACGCACATATCGCCGGCCTTGGTGCAGCCGAGCGAAAGCGCGCAAGCATCGATGTCGAACATACCGCCCGCCACGGGCGTTCCGGCGGGCAGACCGGTCGCGGCCGCTGCCTCCTCTGTCACGTATCCGCAGACCTCGTCCGAGGAGCGGATCGGCGGCAGGCATCCGGACATTTCCGGTATCCCGAAAAGGTCGGTCAGGCGGTCGTCGTAGGCACCTGTCCACAGGTTGACGAGATTGGTGCCGGACACGTCTGTGTATTCGGCAAACGCCTCCCCCGTCAGGAAGAAACGCACGAGGTCCTTGACGGACAGGATCGTACCGATACGGTCGTAGGTCGTGCGGTCGTTCTTCTTCATCCATCGGAGCAGGCTGACCGGCTGGCAGGCCATGACCTTCTGCACGGTCAGCTCATAGGCGCGTGAGGTCGTACCGTCGGCTTCCCAACCCTCGACGACCGAAAGAGCCCTGTTGTCCGTGGACGCGATGCCGGGTGCCATCGGCGTGCCGGACTTGTCCAGAAGGTACAAGCCCTTGCCGTGACCGCAGATGCCGACTCCGGCGATATCGGCGCCGTACTTGTCCGTCATCCGGCGGATCAGCGTGAAGTTGGCCTCCCGGATCACCTCCGGCGTGCGTTCGCAGAAGCCCGGACGCGGGCAATCCTGCGGGGTGGGGATGCTCTCGCAGGCGATCTGACGACCGTCCCTGTCGAAGAGCGCGGCTTTGATGAGAGAGCCGCCGTTATCAAGTCCGAGCAAATACCGCTTTGACATAGTCTGCGTTCCTCCTTATGTATGTTTCGGGATCGGTGTGTCCGTCGTACCAGAATTCGCAGTTGAACATCGTGACGCCAATGGACAGCAGCGTGCGGATGCAGGCGTCGAAGTCCACGCGCCCCTGACCGAATTCAAGGTCACGGAAGATGCCGGGCTTCGTTTCCTTGAGATGTGCGGCGAAGATGTGACCGCGTCCCGTTTCGAGGTCGGCGCAGGCATCCGGGACGGCGTTCGTGACGTTGCCGATGTCCGGGTACACGCCGAGCCAAGGGGAGTCGACCGCCGTGACGTACCGCATCGCCTTTTCCGTGGTGTTCATAAACGGCGTTTCCATGGTCTCAAAGCCGAGGCAGACGCCTTTCGCGGCGGCGTATGCGACCGCGCGCCGGAGGTTTTCGCCGAAGCGGGACGCTGTTTCCTCCGTGGAGGGATGGTAATAGGTATCGTATCCCGCCAGCTGGATGATTCGGATGCCGACCGTGCGGGCGAAATCGACGGCACGGTACATAAGCTCCAGATTCATGGGATCCTCCTCGCCGAGCGGGAATCTACGGTGGCCGGAGAGGCACATCGTGTCGATCGGCACTCCCGTTTCCCGCACGTCGCGGGCAATGGCTGCTGCCGTTGCGGGGGCGAACACGCGTCCCATCTTTTCCGGCGTTTCGTCGATGCTGATCTCCATCCAGTCGAAGCCGCAGCGGCGGGTGAGCAGCAGCTTGTCGCGGATGGATATATCCCCGGGCATCGCTTTTTCGTACAGCCCGAGTCGTACTTTGTGGTCCATGGTATCCCTTGCCTTTCGTGCAAATAATCCATTAGATAATGATGCCGTTGTATTAATTATAGCAATATGCTCAAAGCATGAAAATACATAAAAGTGACTTTCTTATGGACAAAACCGACTTTTCTTAACGCACTTCTATTGACGTCCTGCAGCTTTTATGGTATACTTGACGCATCAGAAAAGACGTGCTGGAGGAATTTTCTCATGTCGAAGGTCAAATACGCGGGCAGGCTGCACGAGCCGATCAAGCTATACAAGATACACAGCCACGAATTCTGGGAGGTCGTTCGCTACACGAAGGGCAGCGGGGTCGTGGAGATAGGCGGCGAGACCGTTCCGTTCCGGGAGGGAGACGTATTCGTCATACCGCCCGGTGTGGAGCATTCCGACTCCGCGGAGGCAGGATTTCAGAATTACCACTATGAATTTGAGGACAGCGCGTTCCCGATGCGGCATTGGATCACCTTCCGCGACAGCGAGAACAACGACTTTCTCAACGTCATGGAGGTACTGTACCGCGAGTACCTTCTGAAAAGGGACAATTACAAGGAGATCGTGGACAATCTGCACGCGGTGCTGCTATGCTATATGACGTCGTTCATGAAGGAAAAGCCCGTCAACACGTACGTCGCTTTTGCCATCGACTCCATCATCGCCAATTTCTCCAATCCTTCCTACACCTTCGCCGAAACGCAGGCGCTCATACCGATGAACGAGGATTATTTCCGCCGCTTGTTCGAGAGTGAGACCGGTCACACCCCGCTCCGGCACCTGACGTGGGTGCGCATCGAGCACGCGAAGCGCCTGCTCCACCTCCGTCCCCGTTCCGGCCTTTCCATTCAGGAGATCGCGTGGATGTCCGGCTTCCGCGACTCCCTCTATTTTTCCCGCATCTTCCGCCGTGAAACGGGCATGGCTCCGTCGGAGTGGAAGTAAGAGGGGAACGCGCGGGGCTCTGCCCCGGACCCCGCTCAAGGACTTCTTGAAAGAAGTCCTTGAGAATCTCAAGAACTTTCAAAAAGAATACTCAATGAGGCTCGATTTACGCCGAATGAGATGGGTGGGTGCTGTCATGGGCGCCCGCCATTTTGGTTTCATCGCTTCCCCGCGTCTCGCAGGATGAGGGTGCAGGGAGAAGGGAGCGGCGCAGCCGCTCCCTTCTCCCTGCGTAACAAAATATATGTGTCCCCCCGCCCGTGGGGCGGGGGGACAGGGGGGAAAAAGTTTAGCAGAACTTAGGGCGATGCGGAAACGCCCGGGATTATGGAATCCTTTATCGGCATCCCGTCATTTTCCGGAAATAGTCCGTGTCGTACAGCGGCTGTTCCTTCATACGGCACAGAAGCCTGGGCGCTGCCTCCGCAAATGCTTCCTGAGAAAGCAACAGCTTGGCGGCTCCCGCAGTCCATTCGGTGACGCGGAAATCACCGCCCACGATCTCGTCAAAATTCAGCGAGCAGCCGTCGCCGGGGCCGCGGCCGCAGTTGTGGTACGCGAACGCGCCGGCAGCGATTTCTTCCGAATCCGTTGCGACAAGTCCGCCCATGCCGGCATACAGCTCGCTGCCCTTGCCGAGATTAAAGACAGCGGCATCGCAATATGCGGTCAGGGGCTGTCCGCGCCACTTGGCCTTCAGACAGCCGCCCACGTCGAGGATCAGCGGGACGCGGTGGGTGCGGCAGACGTCTGCAAGCTTATCCAGCGGATACCGGTCGGTATCTGCCTGTTCGGACGCAAAGTCCGCGACGACGGCACGAACGCCGTCTGTGAGAAGCACGTCAAGTGCATCCGGGTCGGGCAGGCAGGGAATCTCCTCGTCCGCAGGGCAGAACAGGGGGGCCGTTCCCGTGCAGACGGCGACAAGCACGTGGGAGGGGCTGCAGAGGTCGGTGGTCACGATCTTATCCCCGTGCGCGCAGCCGAACGCACGAAGCAGCGATTCGTATGCGGCGTCCGCGCTGTGGCAGAGAAGACCGCGGGACGCTCCGGCGAAAGAGGCGAGAGCGGCTGCGGCGGATACGGAACGGGGGCCGATGGTACCCCACACGCCGCTGTCCAGAATGTCGAGTTCAAGCGCTTCCAGCGCGGGATTACTGTACTGTTTCATGGCTTTCCCCTCCTTTTACAGCCTGCGGACGTCGTCCGCGTGCGCCCATACCTTGATCAGCGCGTCGGCGATATCGTCCATGTCGCGGTGCGTGCCGAGAAGCACGGATTGATACATCCACGAGCCCTCGGTGTAAGCGGCTGCCTCTGTGTTGGGCAGCGGAGACGTATCCACCGTCGTGCCGATGATACGCCTCGTATAGTCGGAGCTGACGCACGGGAAGGCGTACAGGGGCGCGTATCCCGCTCCGAGCGGGATGCCCTCGGCAGAAACGGCGGCAAGGAACTGATCCCGGTTAATGCCTCTCTCCGCCAGCACGGCGGAATTGAAGCGGAGAATGAACAGATGGTAGGCGTGCCGGGTGACGCGCTCGTCGTAAGCGGTCGGCGCGACGAAATCAAGACCGTGCAGCCGTCCGCAGAGGTAAGCGGCGTTGTCCGCACGCGTGTCGATCTCACCGTACAGCTTTTCGTATTGGGAGTTGAGCAGCGCGGATTGGAACTCGCTCAGATTATGATCCTGCGCGACCGAGGCAAAGGACGTCTGCCCGGTACGGCCCAGCAGGGCGGACAGCCGCTCCGCCAGCGCGTCGTCGTTCGTCGTGATGATGCCGCCCTCGCCGCAGGTAAGGTTCTTGGTGTTCTGGCAGGAGACGGACGCGGCATCCCCATACGTGCAGATGCGCTTTCCTCTCCACGAGGCGCCGACCGCCTGTGCCGCATCAACGATCAGCTTGATCCCGTGTCTTTTCGCCAGCGCTTCCAGCGCGTCAAAGTCGACGGGACGTCCCGCGACGGCAACGGCGACGATGGCTTTGGTGCGCGATGTGATCTTACGCTCGGTATCGGCGGCGGACAGGCAGTAGGTGTCGGCGTCGATGTCCGCGAACACGGGCGTAGCGCCCGTAAAGACGATGGACGAGAAGGTCGCGATGAACGTCCACGGCGGCAGGATGACCTCGTCACCGTACCCGATGCCCATCGCCCGCAGGATCAGCTCCAGCGAGACGGTGCCGTTGGCGACGGCGAAGCAATGCTTCGCGCCGCAACCGGCGGCAAAGCGGGTCTCAAACGCGCGCCTCTGCGCGCCCTCCGTCCATTCGCCCGAGCGGACGGTTCGGATCAGATTCTGACGGTCGTTGTCCGTGACGCGCACCCAGCCGGGGAAGGGGGACGTGCGGACGGGTGTTCCTCCGAAAGCAGCAAGCATGAGAATGTACCTTCCTTTCCGTATCTTTTCAAAGAGATTTGACGAGCGGCTTGTATTTGGCGATATAGGCGGCGTTGACGTCGTCTCCGCCCTGCACGTTGGCGGAGCCGAAGACCTCCGGTGTGACGCCGCGCTCCCGGCAGAGCTGGACCGTGCGGGCGACTATGGCCTCCATGATCATCGCACCGATGACGGTCGAGGTAGCGCCGGTGCGGATGCCGCCGGCATCGACCGCGGCGTCACCGAGGCAGCCGCCGTTATCGATGACGACGTCGCACACGTCGCAGAGCTTCTTCCCGCCCGGATGGCGGGAGGTCATGGCGGCGGAGTGGGTAAGACTTGTGATGCAGATCGTCTTCAGCCCGCGGGCACATGCCTCTTCGGCCATATCGACGGCGACCGTGTTGCAGCCGGAATTGGAAAAGATGAACATCACACCGCCGTACTTCACCGCGTCGATATCGTCCAGCAGAAGCCCGGCGAGTCCCGGTGCGCGCTCCAGCTGACTTGACCGCGCGGCAGCCTTATGCAGCATCAGCGCGTCCTCAAGGATCGGACACACGCGGGCAAGTCCCCCGGCGCGGTAGAAGATCTCCTCGGCCAGCATATGAGAGTGGCCGGTGCCGAAGGTGAACAGGAAGCCGTCCGCGCAGAGCGCGTCCGCGCACAGCACGGCGGCCTGTTCGATGTTTTCATCCTGCGTCATACGGACGGCGCCGATCAGACGCTCGATCTCATTGTAATACAGTTCCTTTGCGTTCATGGCTGATTCCTCTGTTTAATCAGAATTTGTAATGCAAGCCGTACCGAAAGAGCAGGGAAGCCGCAGCAGCTCGCGCATCGCCAGCCGGGCGGCTGCTTCTTCCGGAGACGTAGCCGGTTCACGGATACGCACACCGGGGCAGAGAACGCGCAGACGTGCCTCGAATCCTGCACGGACCGTCGCGTTCCCGATCAGCACGCTGCCGTGTACCCCGACGAGCGTGGCACCCGAGCGGCGCACGACGGAGGCGGTATAGGCGGCGAGATATTCAGCCGCGCGGGAAAGGATATCCTCGGCAGCCGCGTCTCCGTTCTGCGCGCAGATATCGACCGTGCGGGCAAAGTCGGCGGGCGACACGGACTTTTCCGGGTCGTATAGCACGCCGATGAGGTCACGGGGATCGGAAACTCCGAAGAAATCCAGCACCGCCGGCAGAAGAGCTGTCATTGGCGCTATGCCGTCCGCTGCGCGGAGCGCGGCCTTGATCCCCGATAGACCGATGTAGTATCCGGAGCCCTCGTCTCCCGTCAGCTGCCCCCATCCGCCCGCGACGTACAGACGACGTTCCGCGTCCTCACCGATGCAGATCGCCCCGGTGCCGGAGATGGTCAGCACGCCGGGGCAAAGACCTCCGGTCAGAGAAAACAGAGAGACGTAAGCGTCGCTTCTGAGTAAGATCGGCACGCGGACCGCGTCGGACAACGCGGCGCGGAACGCGTCACCGGTAGGACCGGCTGTCTCGATATCGCAAGACGGGTCTCCGATGCCGACCGCCGACAGCTTGTCCGGGGATAGTCCGCAGGACGCGCAGAGGGTCATCAGCCCGTCGGTGACCGAAGCGACCGCACGCGGGACGCCGATGTGGTTGTAGTTCATGCCGCCGGCGCGGCAGGACGCGGCCGGACGGAGAGTGCCGTCGGCAGCTGCCTCATACAGGACGAGATTCGTTTTGGTACCGCCGCCGTCAATGCCGGCGACATAGCGGATACCGGTCCGGGGATCGGACATGGCGGCTCCTTTCCGAATGTCCTCCCAATGGCGGACATACTGCTTTTAATATGCTCATTATACTCCCACGGCCTCGTCCTTGTCAATACCGCGTTTTACCGCTTTCAGGACGGAATTGATTTATTCGCCGTGAAATGAGGTATTCCGCGTGATTTTTTTGATTTTCTGCTTGACAATCCCGCCGCGAACGGGTACAATAGACGCAGATAACGACACGAACGGAGGTATGTTCCATGAAACAGGACAAACGGCCCGATGTCCTTCCCGATGCCGGGAGCGGTCAGTATGAATCCATCCCGTTTTCGGACGATCTGTTTCCCATCCGGATCAACCGTGATTCCGTTCTGACGGCGCAATCCGGCCACGCACCCATCACGTGGCACGAGCAGCTGGAGATCCTGATCATTCTGGAAGGGCAGGGCGTCTGCGTCTGCGACTGCCGCAGGATCCCATGCAGCACCGGGGACATCATCCTCATCAACCCGTGTGAGCCGCATACCGTGGAATGTGACGCGGGGCGGCTGCGGTATCATTGCCTGATGATCGACCCGAGCCTGTACGACCGCCGGGACGATATCTGCAGCATCCGCTACATCAGCGCGGTGACGGACCGCAGCGTGCAGTTCCGCAGCAGCATAGGGGACAACGCGCGCATCCGGGCGCTTCTTGAGGATATTCTGGACGAAAGCCTTGAGCAGCGGACAGGCTATGAAATGGCGATCAAAGGGGATATCCTGAAGCTGTTCGCCGAGCTGTTCCGGAACGAGCCGGCAGATGAGATGCACGTCCGCAAGCCTTATGAAGTGGATCAGCTGTCTCCGGCGATGCGGTATATCGCCGCCCATTACGCTTCCGACATCACGCTGGCCGATCTCGCGGGCGTCTGCTGTATGAATCCGTCCTATTTCTGCCGCAGATTCCACGCGCTGACGGGACGTACCGCCATGTCCTACCTGAATGAATACCGCCTGTCGAAGGCACAGACCCTGCTCGTGACGACCTCAAGATCGGTATCGGAGATCGCGCAGACGGTAGGATTTTCGGACAGCAGCTATTTTACAAGGGTATTCCGTTCCGTGTACGGTGTATCGCCATCCGAGGCGCGGAAGAAAAGCGGGAAGAAGGAATAAGATCGTATCTGACAGCAGGGAGAAGGGAGCGGCTGTGCCGCTCCCTTCTCCCTGCACCCTCATCCTGCGGGGCGCGGGCCTGCACGTCAGAGCGGGGATAGGGACCCCCGCGACTGCGTTTCAAAAAGGTGGGCGTCCATGACGGCACCCACCAATCTCGTCCGGCGAAAACCGAACCTCAGTAAATATTCTTTTTTTGAAAGTTCTTGGGATTCTTAAGCCCTTCTTTCAAGAAGGGCTTAAGCGTCTGAAGGGCTTGCCCTTCAGAATGTGCTGGGCAGAGCCCTGCCGGGGTCCGGGGGCAGAGCCCCGCACGTTCCTGCGTCGTGGAGAAGAGCCCCGGCGCGTCTTACCCGCCCATTTTCTCATACTTTCCTACGAGCTTTTTCAGGCTGTTGGAGTAGGTACGGTTGACGCTCTTGAGGCGGGAGGCGAAGGTGTTGGACTGGGACTCGATGATCTGACGCCACAGGTGAGTGGGATTGCCGAGCTCGTTGGAGTAGACGAAGCCGAAATTGAAGCGGCGTCCGGCGAGTGTCAGATCGAACATCAGCGCGTCCTGATTGGATTGGCTGTACTTCTGCTTGAGGGAGATCTCGAAGTAAGCGGGCGTGACCTTTTCATAGGATTTCTGCGCCATCAGCTCCATGACAGCATCCGCGGCGGCACCGTGACGGGTCGCGGCAAAGATCGACAAAAGGGAGAACAGATCGGATACGCTCGTGTAGTAGCCGGCCTGCGCCTTGTCATACTTGAACATCGGGAGCACACCGTAGTCCACGGACATCGTCCGCAGCTTGTCGGTCGCCTGGAACACGTCCAGAAGGAACAGCGTTTCGGAGCTTGTGAACTTCTCCTGCGCCTCGTCGTAATGCTCGTAGAGACACGGACCGGTGAGAGAGCCCTCGTTGTGGATGATCAGCTCAAAGAGCTTGTCGAACGCGTCAACACAGTGGTCGGAGCCGAACGCGATCTGCGGGATCCCGTCCTCGTCCTTTTCCGTGATGCTGCAGCCGAGAGCCATGATGTAGGCGTCCATCGGGATGGAGACAGCCGTCAGCTCCGCACCGTAGCGGTCGCCGCGGTCACGCTTGCCATCGCCGTTGATATCGGAATAGCACTGCGCGATCATGGTGCCGAAGGTGTCCATCGTCCAATCGCCGTTCTGCACGGTCGCATACAGGTCGGTCCCACCGAACATCTCACTCATCATCTTTTTGTTGAAGAACACCGCGTTCGTGCATTGCGTCGCAGAAAGACTCAGGTCTCCGACGGCAAAGTAAAGCTGGTCGCAGAGCGTCATCTCATTGACAAAATCCTGATTCCACCACGGCTTGGAGAGATCCATGTACGTCTCGTCAAGCAGATTGGACATCATGCCCTCGGTCGCCATCGCAACGCCGTAATAGGCGTAGTACGCGAGGATATCGTAGGAGCCGTCACCCGCCTGCCAGCTCTTGCGGACAGCGGAGAGGTACGGATCGAAGGTCACGCCGTCGATCAGCTCATACTCCAGAATGACGCCCAGCCGGTTCTCGACCTCCTTGTTGCGCGTGAACACGGCGTCGTTGACAGGCTCGCTGTTGAGTCCCTCCGACTTGAATTCAAGCGTCGTATCCATGATCGAGCAGCGGTCCCGGAAGAAGATCGTCACGGTTTCATTGTCAAATTGCAGATCGTCCGGCAGTGAGGACGGCACCAGCAGACGTCCGTACTCGTCGCGGCCTTCGGTCTGCTCCTCGGGTGCCGATGTGTCGTGCGTAGTCCCGGGGCCCTCCTCGCCTTCAGCGCAGGCGGTCATGGGAAGACAGACGGCTGTCAGCAAAAGCAGAAATGTAAGAAGAAGGCAAAGCATCCGTTTCATGGTCGTTTTTTCCTTTCTGTGCAAGTCTGTTACAATCATATTATAACAGGAGAGACCTGCGGCGTCTTGTACTGAATTGATCAATAATCAGGACAATATTTACTTTTCCCGCAAAATACCTTGCCTGCGAGACGTGCGGGATGTATAATGGGCACGTATAAAGACATACGGCCGCAAAGGCGCGGCCGGGAAGGGAAGGTATGTTATGGCTCTGCTTTGCGCCGGCTTTGCACAAAGGGAGATCACGCCCGCTCTGCGCGGCAACTTTTTGGACGGATACGGATTCCGCCTCTCTCCCGCCGAGAGCATCCGGGACCCGTTGTACGTCAAGACCTGCGTCCTCGTCTGCGGAGAAAAGCTCCACCTCATCGCGTCCTTCGACCTCATCGGCTTTTCCCCCCGTGTATATACGCTGATCTCGGATCAGATCACCGGACTTACCGGCATCTCCCGTGAGGATATGTCGCTGTGCTGCATCCACACGCACGCGGCGCCCGTCAGCGGGGTGCTTGACGAGCTGCCGATGGACTACGACTACCTCGCGTGGGTGGGTGAGCAGTGCGGACGTGCCGCGGCGGAAGCGCGTGACCGCGCCGTTCCGGGACGTTTCGCGTTCGATATCACCCCGGAAACGCTTGTCAACTGCTATAACCGCCGCGGACGGGACGTCATAGATCCTTCCATCCGCTGCGCGTCCTTCACAGACACGGACGGATGCCTCCGCGGTGTCGTCTGCTCGGCGTCCTGCCATGCCGTCATCAACGGCGGGATGACCGTTTCCGCTGACTTTCTGTCGGTGCTGAACGCGGCGTCCACGGACGAGGTGCCGCTTCTGTATCTGCAGAACCGCGGTGCCGACGTGGATCCGATGCGCGGCGGCGATCTGGATTGCGACACTGCGATAGAACTGCTAGGCCGCCAGCTGACCGATCCCGTCCTCCGTGCCTCATCGGCACACGCGGGTGAGGCGCTGCCTCCGGAAGAAGGAAGCATGACGTGTGCATATGAAGAGGTCACGCTGCCCATGCTGGCTATGACCGACCGCGAAGCGCTGCTTTCGTCGATCCGTGCGCTTGAGGAGCAGTATTTCGCGCTTGACCGCGACGACATCACCAAGCATTACACCCTCCGTGAGCTGCAATGGACACGGTCGATGCTGCGCCGTCTGGATTCCGGCGTGGGATTTGACCTGACCGTCCCTTTGCAGCTGCTTGCGTTCGGAAAAAGCTTCGTTTTCGCGTTCGTGCCGTTTGAGATGCTGACGCTGACCGGAGACGCGCTCGAGAAGATACTCACCGATGCCGGCTATGAAAGAAAGGCGATCTTCACGGTCGGATACGCGAATTCCGTCAACGGATATCTTGCCCCGGCGGATGAATTCCCGTTCGGAGGCTATGAGGTCGGCGGCGCCGCACATTGGTACGGGATCCCGCAGAACGATGTCACCACCGAGCCGGCTATGCTGCAATGGTTTGCGGAGCAGGCATCAAAGCTGTAAAACAAGATAAATGAAGCACCGGTCGACCCGTTTCAACGGGTCGACCGGTGCTTTGTATGTCGGTCCTTTTCGCGCTCCTGCGATCCTGCGGATCGGCTTCGGTCAGGCGTTGTAATACATATCGTACACGACGTACCCGCCTCTGTCCTTGAGTGAGCCGGGGAATGTCTCCATGCACATCTGGCATCGCGGCTCCGTCATCGGGTACCCGCTGACCGGGAAGATGCCGTATTCCGACGATGTGCGGAAGCCGACGGTATTGTAAAAGCGGAAGTTGCCCTCGACGATGATGCCCCGGAATCCCATCTCTTTCACTTTTGCGATACCGAGCCTTATCATCGCCGAGCCGATGCCCTGGCGCAGATGATCGGCGTGGACGGACACGGGTGCCAGCATCACGACGTCGGTATCCGCCGCCCCGCCGTGACCGCCTTCAGGCGTCCGGGACAATGGGAAGTGTGAGAACAGGAAATGCCCGACGATCTCTCCGTCCAGCTCCGCAACGAACGCAAGCTCGGGAATATAGTATTCCGAGTCCCTGATCTCCTCGATCAGCGCGACGATGTCCGTCCCGTCGGAGTAGTCCGTCCCCTCCCGGAAGGAGCGCAGCACGAGTGAAACGACGTCCTTATAGTCCCCGTGCGTTTCGGGACGGATGGTGATGCGGTCTGACGGCCTGACGCTGCTTTCCCATACGTCCCTCGGCAGCCGCGTGACGTGCTCGGTCAGAACCCTGTCTATCAGCTTCCAATATATGTCCCGGTTCGCGTGATGGTAAACAAAGCCGCACTTTTCCTGTACCCGCTTTGATTTTTCATTGCCGTCAAAGTAGCCGCACCACAGCGTCGAAAGACCCAGCTCCAAAAAGGCGCGGCGGGTAAGTGCGCGGACGGCTTCTGGGATCAGTCCCCGGCCCCAGAAGGGCACGCCGATCCAGTAACCGATCTCGCCCTCGTCATCCGGCAGGCCGAGATTGCTTTGTTTTCCGACCATCAGACCGATGCTGCCGATGGCCTTGTTGTCTTCCTTGAGGCAGACGGCGTAGGTTTCCGGCTCCGACAGCACGGTGCGGATGATCTCGCGGCTGTTTTCCACGCTTGTGTGTACAGGCCAGCCGGCGGCAGGGCCGACACGGTCGTCTTTTGCGTATTCGTACAGGCTCTCCGCGTCCGCGTCACACCACGGGCGGAGGATCAGTCTTTCGGTTTGGATGATCATGGTCTTTCCTTTCAGTGATACAAAATTTATGATCAATTTTTCCCCTGTATGAAAGTTCCCGGGATAATTAAAATCCTTCTTTTCAGAAGCATTAGAGCGGCGTGCGGGGCAGAGCCCCGCACGCATCTTATTTGCTGTTCTCCTCCAGCGTCTTCAGCATGAACACGCGGGCGTTGTGAAGCACGTCGTCGTCGGTGTTGAAGGTGACGACGGAGGTAGCGATGTGGCTGACGAGATCGTCGGTCAGCTCCTTGCCGCAGGTCTTTTCGAGCATGGTCAGAAGCTGATAGTCCTCGATGCCGTCACGCATACCGACGAGACGCATGGAGGGCATGGGTTCACTCGTACCGTAAGCACAGCCGGGGTACAGCAGCAGACCGTCGCCGGGGCCGGTCTTGGTGACGGGGTAGCGCAGGTATCCGTTGCCGTAGCCGGAATTCTCCCAATAGAAGAGATTCCAGTACAGGAAGCCGGTCAGATCGTAGCGGTAGCACATCCAGAAGATGGTCTCGGGCTGCGTGCCGTCGTTGTACAGCATCACGTTCAGGTAAGGCGCGCTCGACTCTGGCAGACAGGACACATAGATCCAGGTCTCGTCGCCCCTGTCGCGGTAGCCCTTCATTCTCTGCTCGAAGGTGCCGTACTTTTCGTCATTGGACACGGACTGCGTGTAGCGGGTGCCGGTGACGAAGCTCAGGTCGCGGGGCGTGAAGCTGTAAAACTTCGGACACCAGACGTTGACGTAGCGGGACATATAGTCGATCTGGTCGGTGTTGTCGTACCGGATATCCGTCTCGAACGGGCAGACGACGCGGACATTCTCCCATGTGGAACGATACTGCTCGGTGATCGTTTTCAGCTCCTCGAGCCGACGCGCCTCGGCAGGCTCGTCGACCTTGTACAGCACGAATTTCTTGTTCCAGTCGGGATTCTTGGAAACGTAAAGGGAATACTCGGAGCCGTCCCCGATGCCGACGGAGGTCACGCGGGGATTGTTCAGCCATTCCTCGCCCCAGTTGCCCTGCGTGCAGATGCGGTAGTCGAGCAGGAAGTCGCACAGCCCGCGCAGGATGGTCAGTTGATCCTCGTCGGAATTGATATAACCCCAATCCCGGTAAGGTGTCAGCCACTGGCCGTTCCAGCAGAGGATCTGGGTCTTCATGGCGGTCTCCTCGGAGAGCGTCACGTCGTACACGTAGGTGTAAACCTTCGCGGTCTTGACGCACTTCTTCGTGTCCGCGTCATAGATATTGAAGTCGGCGCTGTACAGACCGGGGGCCGTGTCCATCGTTGTCTTGACCTGGATCACGAAGCCGCGCGTCGTGCCCGCGGGAACGGATACGCAGCCGCGCACATCGTACGACCACGCGACGTCCTCCGGCACCTCAAAGCCGACGTAGTTCTCATAGGGGATCAGACAATCGGGGATCGTCAGGCCGGCGCCCTCGGTGGGGTAGAACTCCACGCGAAGCTCCGTGTACAGGGACGCGCCCGCCTCGTTGGTAAAGGGCGTGTACTCCACGGTGAAGCGTCGGTCGCTCGGCGCGGACAGGAAGAATTGGCACGCCTCGTATTCGTTCTTCGCCATCTGGATCGTGTACCCGACGGTGTCCTTGACCGGCACGGTGTCGCAGTTGACCTTCTCGGTGAAGTGATCAAACCAGAAGGATACGCTCTCGTCCTCGTCGGGCGCGGTGATCTTCACGTGGTTGACGGGATCGGACGCGGACAGATCGAGCGTTGAGCCGTAACCCAGCACATACTGCGTCATGCCGCCCATGAGCAGCGCCTCGTCAAGCGAGGCCGCGACGGAGACGTCGCGCATATACCACGTCGTGCCGTCCGTGGGCATGGAGGAGAAGGAGGAGATCAGCAGCTGCTTGATCGTTCCGCCCGAGCCTGCCTTGAAGGTCTCCTTGCCGACGGCGAGGAAGACAGGCTCCCACGCGGTACCCTCACCGCCCTTGCGCACGTTGAGGACGATGTATTGGATGGTGTTCGCGTCAGGCGTATCAAGCCCGAGGGTCTTGAGGTAGTTGTCGAACTTGACCGTGACACGCTTGCCCTGATCGGACAGGCGCTTCACAGACAGGAGATGTTCGCCGCCCTCTGCCGTGACCGACAGCTCGTAGCCGTTGGCGGTGAATGCGTCCTCAACGGGGAAGTCCTCGTAGAAGGAAATAGTTTTGTTGGACAGGGGCTGCGTTTCCGGCTCCGTTTCGGTTTCCGGCTCGGTCTCGGGGACCGTGTCGGCGTCGGTGGCGGGCGCGTCGGTGTCCGGGGCGGGTTCCGTGCCGGGCTGCGTCTCTGACACCTGATCGGTTGTCGTATCCTGACCCGGATCGTCGCCTCTGTTGCATGCTGCCAGCGTCACAAGGAGCGCAAGCAGGACGACGGACAGGATCAGGTAAAGCGCCCAGCGGGCGTTTCTGTTTACATGGAAGGCTTTCATTTTCATACCGTCTCCGTTTCTATAAGTTTTTTCTGGTATCGGATCGCGGGATTTATGTTTCCATTATACCATTATATCCTCGGTATGTCAACCGTTTCGGACTCAACCCGTGAAAAAAGGGTTCTTCAAATCGCTTTTGCCGTACCCATGCCGTCATTCAAGAACGGAAGCGGACGGCAGAACATCAGGTCTGAATAAAAAAGTCAAATAATGGCTGAAACAGGACAAATATTGACCGACATTTTCAGCACGGATATGGTATAATCATATCACAAAGACCCCGGCAGCCACCGGCGTCCGGGAAGAAAAAGGAGCTTTGACCGATATGAAAAAGGTTTTCAACGTACTCGACTACGGCGCCGTCCCCGGCGCTGAGGTTATGCAGCATAAGGCAATTCAGGCTGCTGTCGACGCCTGCTTTCTTTCGGGCGGCGGTGAGGTCGTCATTCCCGCCGGCACGTTCCGGACGGGCGGCATCCGGCTGCGGTCGAACGTGACGCTGCATCTGCTCTCGGGCGCGGTGCTCGTCGGATCGCGCGATCCGGAGGACTACTTCATCCTCGACGAGGACACGGTCGAGCCGGTGCCGAAGGACGTCAAGTCGCGCGGACCCGTCCCGGACGGCAGATTTGAGAGTGTATGCCGCAAGTATGCAGGCCGCTGGTACAACGGCCTGATCCGTGCCTACTTGGCCGAGCATATCGCCGTCATCGGAGACAAGGGGTCAGTGATAGACGGCAGCAACTGCTACGACGAGCACGGCGAGGAATTCTACCGCGGACCGCACGGCATCAGCATGATCTGCTGCCGCCACATCGTCCTGCGCGGCTATACCATGCAGAACAGCTCCAACTGGCCGGAGTGCATCTGGCACTCGTCCGATATCCTGTGTGAGAACGTGGTCAATCTCGCGGGACACGACGGTATCCATATCACGGGCTGCGACGACGTCATCATCCGCAGATGCGCGTTCTATACGGGCGACGACTGCGTGGCAGGCTTTGACAACAGGAATGTGCTGGTGGAGGACTGCATCCTGAACACCGCGTGCAGCGCGTTCCGCTTCGGAGGCACCAATATGCTGGCCACGCGATGCAGGATCTACGCGCCCGCGCGCTACTCCTTCCGCGGCGGCATGACGACGGAGGAGAAGAAGGCGGGCGTGAACGCCAACGACGCGGCAGGCTACACCCAGCGTCACAATATGCTGGCTATCTTCACCTACTACGCTGATTACTCGTCGAAGATCCGGTACAGGCCGGGCAACGTCGTCATCCGCGACTGCACCGTGGACGGAGCCGACAGATTCCTGTGCTTCAACTTCTCCGGCAACTCGATCTGGCAATGCAACAAGCCGCTCTGCGACATCACCTTTGAGCATATCAAAGCGAAGAATCTCTCCGAGCCGCTCTACCTGTACGGTGACGCGGCGTGTCCCGTATCGCTCACGCTGTCCGACGTGACGGCCTCCTTCCGTCCGGACCGCGGGGACGTGACCTTTATCCACGCGGGCAACTACAAGTCCATCACCCTTGAGGACGTGACGATCAGAAACAATCACGCTCCGCAGCTCATCAAGTCGTGGAACGCCCCCGGTAAGGGCAGAGTCATCGTCAAAAACGTGTCCTGCCATCTCGACGAGAAGGACTTCGTCTCCCATCCCGAGGAGCCGTTCTACTGCCAGCCGATCTGATATCCGCAAAATGGGCCCCTTTCACGAGGAAAGGGGCCTTATTTATGCCTGATTTGATTATTTGTGAATATCAGTCGTGCTTTCTGCCAAGCGCCACGGCGGCAGCGGCTGCCATCATGACGAGAGCGGCACCGGACGTGATGATCGAGCCGCAGCCGGACTTCCCGGGATCGGTGACAGCCTCATCGGTGGGAGCTTCGGTCACGGGATCGGGCGCCTCGGTAGCGGGGGCCTTGGTCTTCGGCGCCATGGTGACGTACTCGATGCCGCACCACTCGCACGCGTCCTTCTCCTCCTCGAAGAAGCCGATCGCGCCGATGATCATGTTCGCGCCGACGGTGGTATTGCCGCAGGACCAGTCCAGACGTATGGTGGACAGCTTTCTCTGATCGACAAGGTCGGTGAGCGACATATCGAACATCAGGTAATACCAGCCGTCCTCGTGCATATCCTCGGGCGTGTACTCAACCGTTTCGGAATTGGCCTCGTTCGGAGCCTGCGTGAACAACTGGAACATACCGTCGCAGTTCTCGGGCTTCATCTTGATGGTGACGTAGTTGCACTTTTCGGGATCGGGCATGGTGCTGGAGGTCTTCTTGTAGTACGCGGCGATGGGGTAGGTGTAGAACGGGTCGGGAGAGGTGGTCTCGTCACCGGTGTACTCAAGCAGCAGACCTTCCTCACAGAGGCTGGCGTTGGTCTGGCTGCCGGTGGCGGGGAAGATGTTGCCGATGGCATCGGGATCCCACATATCCATGACGTTGTCGTTGGTGAGCTTGGGCTTCGCGGCGGGAGCGGACGTTTCCTGTTCATCGGCACCGGGGACGTCACCGGTATAGAACAGGGAGTTCTCGATATCCATGTAATCCTCGCAGAAGCGGATCTCGGAGATGGTGCCGCAGAAGAGACGGCGGATGAGTCCCTCGGGATACTCCTCGTTCATCGTGGCGTTTTCGCCCTTGAGCTTACGGCCGACACCGACTTCCCAGCTGAAATTGGGGTCGGTGATGTAGATCTGGTTGTTCTCGGTGTACGAGGTGATGTACTCGCCGTCGATGTAGATATCGGTGAGTTCACCGTCGCTCGTGACCATGTAGTGATGCCACGTGTCCGCGAACAGGGAGCCGTTCAGTTCCTCGTGGTTGCTCTTGTTTTCATCGACGTCGACGTGGAGGTACTGATAGCCGGTGGCGCCGGTTGTGCCGAGCGCGCCGTCCGCTTCACCGCCCGAGCACAGCTCGGTCACAGCCATGGAGAAGGCAGGCTCGTTCTGGCTCTCGACCACGCCCTGACGGGAGAACAGGCCGGTGTAGCGGTTGTAGTTGTTGTTGAACTCGGGGGAAATCATGAAGATGATCTCGACCGTCCAGCCGGTGGGCGTGGAGAAGTTGTTGATCGGGGCGCTGCTCACGGTCTCGAGATACTTACCGGAGACGTAAGCGCCGCTGTACGCGGTCTGGTCGGCCTCGTAAGGGTCGACGGACTTTGCCTTGGCAAGGCTGTTGTCGAATTTGAGCGCAGTCACGCGGGCATCGCTTTCAAGGGTCTGGGGATTGACACCGTTATCCCACGAAAAGATATCGAGCTGATCACCGTTGCCCTCGGAGACAACGACGAGGTCGTTGCCGTTGCCGGAGATGTCCTTGACGGTGAGATCATCGGTGTTGATGTCACCGGATACGTACGCAGGATCGTTCTGGAATTTCCAATGTGCGACGACTCGGTTTTCGGATTTCTGACCGTCCTCATCGGCGGACACGGGGCATACGAACGTGGAAGACAGCATGGCTGCGATCAGCAGCAGAGAGAACAGGGAGAGCGCGGATCTGCGGTTGAATTTCATAGATATGCCTCCTTCTGGAATATAATAGTAAATCCTATGTAATTTTAACAAATTTTGGAACGTTTGTCAAGTCAGTATTTGCGGTGATATGGTCAGAATTTTACTTTTATGTGAAAAAAGTCTTCCCCAATAAGGATATTTGGTTCACTTGATCTCATATCTGTAGGAGAGACGGCCGTAGGGCGCGGTGTCGCCCTCCGTATAGAAGTCCTCGACCGTCGGCGCATCACCGACCTGATCGGCCCACTTGAACGTGAGCGATACGGGTGAGCTGTCCGTAAGTCCCAGAGAACGCCGGGGCAGGATCAGCGTGATCTTCGCGCCTTCGACGGACATCGGGATCGAGCAGACCGGCTCGTAAGCGGTGCCGTTCCATTTGGCGAGCATGGCACGGTCGGATTCCGACTTGCCGAAGTTGGCGACGTACTCGTAGCCGCACGGGGCGGCGGAGCGTTCTGTTCCGACGTGTACGAGGAGGCGCATCCACGATCCCGTCCGCACAATGTCCGCGGCACATTCCGCGGTGAAGCGCAGGGCGCGTGCGGACGCGCTGACCGTCATGTCGAGGATATCGTTGACGCCGGACGTGTTCTCGTAGAAGTTCTTTCCGAAGCCGCGGCAGGATCTGTGTGCGTTGCCGAAGGGATAATCGCTGTATCCGATGCCCTCAGACCAGCCGTGACCGTCCGCGGGCATCTCATCTGCGGGCATTTCGGGCATACCCTTGAACTCGCGGATCTTGGAGATCATCTGGAGGTAGTAGTTGTCAAAGTATCCGCCTCTCATCGGCTCGATGTCGCGGCTGTACTCCTCGTTGCAGCAGTCGCAGAAGGTATGGCGGATGTACGGACGGGGAGGCCGGACGTAATGCACGGTCTGCCCTTCCTCGTTGGAGACGGTATAGGACATCTCTCCCGAGCGGTCCCAGCTCCAGCGCCCGGCCGTCCATTCGTTCCAGCCGGTCAGGAAGATGATCTTCGGGTCCTTGGACATGGCATACTCCCACTGTTCGGCGACGTTGAAGCCCCAATCCGTTGCGCGGAAGCGGGTATCCATTGCGCCGTTGTGGTAGGAACGGCCCCACGCGTCGGTCTCACCGAAGAACGCGCCGTCGCTGTGCGCGCAGTTGGGATGCTGAGCGACGGAGACGTTGACGATCTCCGCTTCACCCGCGCGGGTCCGGAAGACGCGCTGCGGACGGATGAACTCCATCCACGGGAAACCGTCCTGCTTCTGGTCCTCGTTCGGCCACTGCGAGATGCGGAAGGTGAAGAAATCACGCGCATGGTCAGAGCATTGCTCCGGGATGCCGATGATGAGCGGCTTGCCCTCCCAGATAAACCACGTGTCCGGGTAATTCCCGGGGGCGTAGATCTCCTTATAGATCTCATTGACCGTCTCGCCGGACAGCGTGTTGGTCATGAACGCGACCTTCGGCACTTTTACGCCCGCCTGAACGTACTCGTTGAGGATACGCATGATCTTCAGCGCGGAGTCCCTGTAAATGGCGCGGTTGGTCGTGTCGAAAACGAGAAAATCGACGTCAGCGAAGGAAAGCATCTCGATATGCTTCCGGATGACCCACTCGTCGCGCGTAAAATAGTAGCCGAACAGAGGCTCGCCCCAGTGGTGCGCGGCGCCGTCGATGCGGCCCCAGAGCGGATTCTTTTCGTCCCAAGCGGCTGTCGGATCGGCGGCGAGGATCTTCTCGACGTCGTAGGGACCGTCCGTGCCGTGCTGGTCGAGGCAGAGGAAGTAAAAGATGCCGACGTATCGGTCCTTGCGGAGTGCGGGGACCTCGCCCGATATGGGCAGGGCGCGTCCGAGCCGGTCCGTGCCTGTCACGGCGCGGATGTCAGTTTGCTTAGCCATAATGTGATCCTCCATATATAAAAATTTCAGGAACGGCTGATTTCGGGCCGGGGACCGGAAAGCGGGGCAGGGGGACGGTCAGTCCGTCACGACGCCCTTCTGCAGGATGACGTTTGCGTAGATAGCGGTCTCTCCGGTGGCGATGACGGCGTAGCACTTCTTCGCCTCGTCGTAGAAGGCAAAGCGCTCCACGGTGCCGACGGCGTCCGCGCCGCGGGCGTCGTGCGCCGCGACGACGTCTCTGTACTCGTCCCAGATCGGCGTGTCTACGATGCCCTTGTCCCGATCCATAAGCTCCATCAGCAGGACGGGCTTGTCGGTATAGGTGTCGAGCGGGAAAACAGTCAGTATGGCGTCAAGCAGCGAGGGGATGCTTTGCCCGTCATACCGGATGACAGCGGCGGCATTCCTGCCGACGCTTTCTGACGGGAAATTGCCGTCACCGATGACGATGCGGTCTCCGTGTCCCATTTCGCACAGGACCTTGAGCAGCTCGGGAGATAACAGCTTCGGGATGCCTTTCAACATGATGAATTCCTCCGTTTCCGGGTTTGTTTTTTACGATTTGATTATAGCACACAGGCAGGGAGGTGTCAATAGAAGATGCAAATAATTCCGCCCTCCCAAGCAGGGTGAAATAATGTCGTGAAATGGTAAAAATGCACAATAATCTGATGAGCAGATTGATGATTCCAACATATTTTCAAGACGATGAAAAAAAGTATTGAATAAAAGCCGGGAATGTGCTATAATGCGATTTGACTCCCGGAAAATGCGTTTACGGCATCGGGAGAATTTGTATTGAGAGGTACAAAACAATGACCAAGAGAATTCTTGCTCTCCTGCTTCTTTCCGCTATGATGCTGACCTGCCTCGTGGCTTGTAAGAATAACGGAGACGACACCGGTACCACCGTCGCCGAGACCGGCACCGATGCCGAGCCCACTCAGGCCGCGACCGATGCTCCCACCGAGCCCGCGACCGACGCTCCCACCGAGCCCGCTACGGATGCTCCCACAGAGCCGGCAACGGCCGCTCCCACCGAGCCCGCAACCGAGGCTCCCACCGAGCCCGCTGAGACCGAGCCCGCTGACGGCATCTACGACCTCGACGCCGAGAAGGCTTGCTTCGCTGCCAAGTCCTTCGACGAGTGCGAGGCTTGGGACGCTGAAGGCAATAAGCTCGTCACGTTCTTCACGCCTGGCCAGGCAGCTTCCTGCCCCGAGATCGTTGACATCCCCAGCGACTCCGCATCCGTCCGCTTCTGGGGTTGGATCGGCACGACGCAGGACATCACCGCCCTCGGCTACCGCATCGACAAGAACGCGCCCGTCTTCAGCGAGGAATGGTTCTTTAATCCGGAAGATGGTGTCGTCGCCGCTGTGACCGGTGCCGGCGGTACCTTCGCAACCCGTTTCAACATCTATGCAGACGTTTCCTCCATTCCGTCCGGTAATCACACCCTGACCGCTCTCTACAAGCTGGCTGACGGCACCATGGTCGCCATCACCTCCGTCAAGGTCAACATCGACTACCGCAAGCCCGTGCTCGGCGATGCGACCAAGTCCCTGACCTCCGACGTCGCTTCCCAGAGCGACTTCGCTTCCTCCGACCTGTTCAACCTGTTCACCCCCGAGCTGCCCATCAACCAGTGCGGCATCGAGGACGGCAAGTACAAGCTCGCCGGTATCTGCGACTTCGTCACGACCATGGACGGTAAGTACTCTGTTGCTCTGAAGGACTTCTGGTGCCAGAACGCTGAAGGCGCTTACTTCTTCGTCCGTGGTACCGAAGGCGTCACCTCCGATGACGTGGCTGGTCCCGATACGCACATCAATGATCTGGTCTTCTACCCGATCAACAACTACTACGAGACCGACGGTCATCCCGAAGGCAACTCCTGTGGAGGTGCAGGCATCTGCATCAGCCGCAACGACGGCGGTCTGACCGTCACCATCAAGGCGTATGACGCCGAGTGGCCGTCCCGTGTTACCAACTACCGCTTCAACTATGCCTGCGAGACCGGTGACATCCTGATCACCGATGACAACAACGTCGTCAACATCTACGCCGGCAAGACCCTGCTCGTCTCCATCGCACTCGACGGTTCCGTCGCAATCGATGAGTATGCAGGTCTGCACACCAATCAGGACGTCCACTTCGTCAAGACCGCTACCCTGACCGGTGCTGACGGCTCCGTCAACACCGTTGAGAACACGCTTGTCGTCGATAACGCTGCTTCCGATATCGGTGCAACTGCCCGTGCAACCACCGTTCTCTTCTCCTCTATCGAGGTCAAGGCCCTGTCCGAGACCGTTATCCCCGGTGATCCCGTGTACATCGTTTATCCCGAGTTCATCATGGATCAGGTCAACGGCGGCACCGGCTCCACCGTGTCCCATACCACGGCTGAGATGGGCGACGGCTTCATCACCCTTACCTCCAACGGCGGCGACCCCTACGTCGCAGTCGTCAACCTCAACGCCAACGCCAAGTCTGCCAAGTACGGTGCGCTCAAGTATCGCACCACCGGCACGAACGGCGGTGAGTTCTTCATCGGTTCCACCGGCGGCTGGCACGGCGGCGATGACGAGGCACGCTATGAGTACCAGAACGACGGTGAGTGGCACGTTCTCGTGGTCGATATGACCGCTTCCGCTTCCTTCAACGATACCTCCGTCTGCAACTACTGCCGTCTCGACTACTTCCTCGGCAACGGCGGCTCCATCGACGTTGCATGGTTCGCATTCTTCGAGACCGCTGAGGAGGCAGAGGCTTACTTCGCTAAGTCCATGCCCGCTGAGCCCGTTGCTCCCGAGATCGACTGGAACAACGTCAAGCTGCAGGAGACCCTTGCCATCAACGCTGACCAGCTCGGTGTCGCAGGCTTCACCCGCGGTGCTGCCTTCTCTCCCGACGGCAAGTACTTCTTTGCAGGCGTCCTGAACGCCAACCCCAACAACGTCTCCATGATCGACGTTGCCACCGGCGAGCGCGTTGCATACCTCACCTTCGAGGCCAACGCATTCGCAAAGGGCCTCGCAGTTGACGACCGCGGCTACCTGTACGTCGGTCTTGCCAACTACGATTCCCAAAACGACGTTTACCTTGAGGTCTATAAGATCGACTACGATGCCAAGACCCTGACTCAGGTCTCCAGACTCTGTGTCTGCGCTGAAGACGGCAAGTCCATGCGTGTGAACGGTCTCGGCGTTGCCAACGTAGGCGGTGAGTATATCGCTTACCTGTTCTCCGATAAGCAGAACGTGATGTTCAAGCTGAACGTCACCGACGCCGCCAATCCCGCAGTCGTTGATTCCAAGGCTATGGCTGAGTCCTTCTACCTTGACGTCGATACCGCCGGTGCCTGCTATGCAGCTACCACCGGCGGCAAGCTTTCCGTGCTTGCTTCCGACGGTTCTATCGCCGAGTACGACGTTCCCAACGCATACGCTGTCGGTATGTACGATAAGTACGCGCTGGTCGCTCCCAAGGCTCAGGCCGGTAACATCGTTCTGTACGTGGTCGACAAGACCACCGGTGAGACCGTTGCCAACGTCACCTCTGACGCCGACCTTTCCGCCGGCTCTCAGTTCGTGTACGTCAAGGTCTGCGGTGACACTCTGTTCGTAGTCGTTCAGAACGACCGCATCCTGTCCGCTAAGCTGTATTGATCGGCTTACGCTCCGATACCCGGCAACGGGTAAGGGCGCGGGGCTGCCGCACTTTCGTGCGGCAGCCCCGTTTTTTCACGGAAACTCATTGACAAGCACGGAGAAAAAATATATAATGTATACAGGGATACCCATATTTGCGGAAAGGAAGAATAATACCATGAAAAAACTAAAATTCATGTCCCTTTTGCTGGCACTCGCGCTTCTCGTCTGCCCGCTCGCTTCCTGCGCCAACGGAGACGGAGAAGATGAGGAAACGGACGGCAAATCCACGAACGCGCCCGGCACCGAGGGCGAGACAAAGTCCCCTGCCGACGCAATGCTGGAGTCTCTCGATATCGACTGGAACGGTGAGACCTTCACCATCCTCGGCGTGGACGTCTTCAAGAGCGAGGTCGACGCCGTGAACGGTATGGTCGACCCCAACGGCGGCTCCGCACAGGTCATCAACGACGCTGTCTATGAGCGCAACAACCGACTTGAGGATATGTGCAAAATGGAGCTGGAGGTCATCATCAAGGACCCGTACTCCGCTTCCGAGCAGTGCAAGACCGAGGCGCAGACCGGTACCGGCGACTTCTACATCGTCAACCAGCGCATTTTCGAGACCGTGCCGCTTTCCGTCAACAACTATATGTATGACTTCATCAAGCTCGGCGTCGATCTCGAAAAGCCCTGGTGGGATGCCGGTACTGCAGATTTCTCGCTCGGCGGCAATATCTTCTTCATGACCGGTGACGCCAACACGGGCGACGACGACGTGACCTACGTGCTGATCTTCAACAAGGAGATGCAGCGTCAGTACGCCGAGACCGTCCCCGATCCCTATACGACCGTCAAGAACGGTGATTGGACGCTTGATTACTTCAATAAGGTCATCCAGGGCGTTTCCTCCGACAGCAACGGCGACGGCAAGATGGACGCAAACGATACTTACGGCTTCGTGACGACGTGGGAGTACGGCAACACTCTGTTCATCGGCTCCGGTCTCCGTTACATCATCAACAGCCGTGACACCGATTCTCCCGTCCTGTACCTTTCCGACTCCAACCAGATGGACAAGGCCATGACCGTGCTGGGTCTTGCCCAGAACATCTATCACGCCAACAACGCGACCTTCATGTCGCCTCCCGGACAGGAGTTCCTCGGCAATTCCGCGTTCATGTCCGGCCGCGGCCTGTTCTTCGGTGACTGCGCGCTGTACCTCAATGCGTTCAACCGCGAGATGACCGGAGACTACGGCGTCCTGACCGTTCCGAAGTATGACAAGGCACAGGAAAACTACAAGACCTGGACGCATGAGAGCGGCTCCTGCCTGTGCGTGACCTCCGCCGTCAAGGAGGATATGGTTGAGCTGGTCGCCGACACCCTGCAGGCGTATGCCGCCATGTCTTCCCTCACGCTCAAGCCGGCTTACTACGACGTCATGCTGACCTCCCGCAACGTACGCGATGCCGAGTCCGCCGAAATGCTCGACCTGCTCTTCAACAACCGCGTGTTCGATATGGCTATGTACTTCTCCGAGGAGCTGGGCTTCTATCCGCTCTTCAAGACTGCCGTCAACGACAACCGCGATACCTTCTCCTCCGGCTACACCGCAGCCTCCAAGCGGTTTGACCGTAACATCGAAAAGATCCTCAAGAAGCTGCAGTAAGAGGAGAGAACGTCATGATGACAACGGAAGCTTATACGCCCGCCCTGCACCTGCGCCCCATCTGGCGCGGGTGCGGAGTCTGGGACGAGACTATCATGTTCGTCGGTGCCGATGGTGCCGCCACGCTTCTCTATGAGCCGGACGGCCCCGTGACCGTCCGCGACTACCGCCTTTCCGTCACCTACCGGGAGGGCGTCGATTACCGTATCGAGGGCAGACGGATCTACCGTCTGCCCGATTCGTCCATCCCCTATTGGGAGCCGGATGAATACTTCCCGACACAGCCTAACGATCCCAATATCCGCATCGGCGTCGATTGGGACGAGCTTGAGTATGATTTTGACCGCACGGTGCAGCGCTACATCATCTACGGTGAGCCGTTCATGGTCGTCGACAGACAGTGCGCCGTGACTTATACGCACAGGGACGCGTACACCGGATTCATCCCTCCTGATCAGAGCGCTGCGTCAGCCCCTCTGCTCGAAAAGCTCCGGGCGGGGAAGCCGGTCAGCGTCATGTGCTACGGTGACAGCGTTGCCGTCGGCTGCTGTGCCAGCGGCACGAAATACGGCGGCTTCATCAACCCCGGTATGCCCGACTATCCGCATATCGTGACCGAGTGGATCGGTCAGACCTTCGGAGTCCCGGTCTCACTCGAGAATCAGGCTGTCGGAGGCTGGAGAGCCGAGAACTGCCTCGATGAGTGGGACAAGCGCATAGCAGGGAAGGACATCGACCTTCTGATGCTTCGCGTCGGCGGCAACGACAGCTTCACGCCGCCCGTCGCATATAAGGCTCAAATCGGGGAGATGCTCCGCCGCTTCTACGCCGAGCATCCGGACGGCACGGTGCTGCTGCAATCGGCTGAAACGCCGAATCCGCAGTCCTGCTGGGTCGGCAATCAGGTGTACTTTGAGGACATCCTGTTCAGCCTTGCCGCCGAGTATCCGCAGACTGTCGTCGCTCCGGTATACGGGATGTTCGTGTGGATGCAGTCCACGGGCAAAAGGATGCGTGATTTCCTCGGCAACAACATCAACCACCCGAACGACTTCGGCATCCGCGTCTACGTCCACACCATCCTGCGCGCCCTGTTCGGCGCGTTGTATGACGCCTGAAACGAACGATCCGAAGTTGACCCCATCCTGAAGGAGGATCAAACAAATGAAAAAGTCGCTGCTTCGCTCTCTCTGCCTGACGCTCACCGCGCTGCTGACCGGCAGTATGCTGGCACCCCTCACCGCTTTTGCAAAGGGTACCGTCACCGTATCATCGACCTCGGTCACCGAGATCAGCCTCGCGGAATCTTATTCGGATTTTACCTATAACGGCAGCTCGGCCGACCGTATCTATATCGAAAAGAATCTGTGTCCCGAGCCGTATTTCGACGCGGTCCGCGTCGGAGACACCATCAGCGTCGAGATACAGGTCGGTGCGGCCGGCACTTATCAGGTCTGTCTCGTCACCGGCTGGGCCGATAACGTCGCGGGCGGCAATTTCGTGTTCCTGCTCGACGGAGAGGAGATCGGCACGCTGAAGAATCAGGTGCCGGGCGCCGGATGGCGTTCGTGGAAGGATACCACCCCCGCCGAGATCGACCTGCCTGCCGGCACGCACACCTTCACAATCATGTCCAAGGCGGACGGTCCCAACATCCAGGGACTCAAGTTTGCTCCCAAGGACGTAAAGATATCCGAGGTGACGGGCTACGCAGACGCTTACTCGGGGAATCAGGGACAAGCCATTGAGATCATGAGTACCTTTGCTGTACAGTTCAATTCGCCCCTGCCGATCAAGGAGGTCAACGCCGCCTGCCCGAGCTACAACAACAATAAAGGCACGCTGCGCCTGTCTCTGTACAGATGGGCGGATTCCTACGAGGCAACGCTGCGCGGCACGCCCGTCGCTTCGCGCACGTGGGTCGACTTCAACGACAACGCCACGCTGACCGTCACCTGCGACAGCTATGCTGACGCGGGCGAGTATCTCTTCTACATCGAGAATCAGAGCGTTCAGGGCGAGCAGGTCGGCATCTGGACCGCCAAAGAGACCGTGGAGAATATCCGCACCTTCCGTGACGATCAGGTCATCGATCAGGCGCCCATGGTCAAGGTCAAGTATATCGGCGAGGACTTCTCCTTCCTGCCGATCAGCAATCTGTCGAAAAACGACGTGGACCCCACGCCGTCCGACCTGTACCCCGCCGGTGATTTTGCCCGCCGGGAGATGGCGTACAACGATCAGTACGGTATCCGCTTCAATGTGGACGACACGTTCACCGGCGCGGAGGTGTATATCCCTGCCGCTCCGTCGGATGCCTCGGGCAATACGCTTGATCTGTCCCTGTATGCGTGGAAGGGAAGTTATCAGAAGACCGTCGCGGAAGCCCCCGCAGCCTCGGAGACCGTCAGCGGGATCCAAAGAGGCACGTGGGCCAAGCTCCCCGCGGAGCTTCCTGCCGGAGAATACCTCTTCATTGTCCGTCACGGCGTCACCAATATGCAGGTCTGCACGGTAGAACTCGCGTCCGATACGTCCGAGCTGTACGTCAACGGCTCCGCCTGCGGCCTGTCGCTTGTCGCACGTCTCTGCGGCTTCAAGGGACAGTTCACACCGCTCGGCGCCGCGCTGCCGACTGAATTCATCAATCCGGGCGTATGGACGGCTGTCGACGGCCTCGGACGCACGGTCACGGACGCTGCTGCTGCCGGTCCCCGACGCGATAAATACGTCGGCATCTTCTACCACACATGGCACTCCTCGCACTACCGGAACAAGATCATCAACGGTACGCTGACCATCGAGCAGTACCCGGAGGCGCGGAACGATTATAAGCATCCCGCGTGGAACGGGATCACCACCGTGTTCTGGGACGAGCCTGTATGGGGCTACTATAATAACGGCGTAGATCGCTGGGTGCTGCGGAATCAGGCTGAGCTGCTGGCGGACGCCGACATCGACGTGGTCATTTTTGACAATACCAACGGCACGGAGAATTACATGGCGGCCATCAACGAGCTGCTTGAGGTCTGGTCAGAGGCGCGGAACGACGGTGTGAAGGCCCCCGGTATCAGCGCGATGCTGAATATGTTCCAGTACGATCAGGCAGCCACGCAGATCCGCGAGCTGTACGACAACATCTATTCCAAGGGTCTTTATAAGGACCTGTGGTTCCTGTGGGAGGGCAAGCCTCTCATGGTAGGAAGCCCGTCCGGACTCGATCTGCACGACGCGCACGACAAGGAGATCTATGAATTCTTCTCGTGGCGTCCGATCAATCCCTGCTACACGCAGGATTACCGCCAGATCATCGAGAACGGAAGGATCACGACGTCGTGGTCGCCCGACTCCTCGCTGCTCCGCAAGTATACCTTCTGGAAGTGGATCTCGGTATACCCGCAGCAATCCATGCTGAACGTAAAGGATAAGTCGATTGTGGAGGAAATGAGCGTCAGCGTGGCACAGAACTGGAGCGACGCGAAGGGCCTTACCGCCATGAACGCCGGATACGACGATCAGTACGGCCGCGCCTACTCGATCGAAAAGGGCTGCCTTGTCCCCACCGATGACGCCATCCTCTGGGGGTATAACTTCAAGGATCAGTTCGAGTATGCGCTTTCTGTCGATCCCTCCTTCATCTACATAACCGGCTGGAACGAATGGGTCGCCGGACGCTATGACGAAATGTGGGGAACGACCAACGCACTCCCCGATAACGCGACAGCCGGCTTCAGCCGGGACATCGAGCCGTCGAACGGTGTGCTGAAGGATCATTACTACTATCAGATGGTGTCCTTTATCCGTCAGTATAAGGGCGTGGAGCCGCAGGCACCCGCCAATATCGCAAAGACCATCGACCTGCACGCCGGCGCGGAGCAGTGGGCGGACATCCAGCCCGAATTCCGCACCTACGCAGACAATACCGGCGTCCGGAACGCGGACGGATATCAGGGATACCATTACGACAATACCACCGGACGCAACGACATCGTGTCCTCCAAGGTCACCTACGACGAGAACAACGTTTATTTTATGGTGACGACCAAGGACGCGCTGACACCTTCCTCCGACCCGCTGTGGATGCGTCTGTTCATCGGCGTAGAGGGCAGCGACGCTCCCGCATGGGAGACCTTCGGGTACGTCGTCAACCGGACGTCACCCGATGAAAAGGCTCTGCTGGAGAAGTCGACGGGCGGCTGGAGCTGGGAGAGCGCCGCGGAGATCGACTACACGGTCGCCGGGAACCTGCTTCAGATCGCCGTGCCGAGAGCGGCACTTGGGATCGACGGACGAGACTTCGTGATCAACTTCAAGTGGGCGGACAACAACCTTGCGGACGGCGATCTCATGAGCGTCTACAACGACGGTGACACCGCACCCTGCGGACGCTTCCGCTTCACGTACAGCAGCGTCATTCCGGCACCGGAAACGCTGCCCGAAACGGACGATGAAACCGCCGGACCGGAAACCGTCGTCACGGACGCACCTGAAAGCGAGGCCGGCACGGAAACGTCCGGTAAGGGCTGCAGCAGCGCGCTCGCAGCCGCAGCGCCTGCCGTGCTGCTCGCCGCCGGTGCCGCTATGACCAAGCGCAGAAAAAAGGATTTCTGACTATCGAACACGGGAGACGGATATGAAACAAGATCGGAATCACCGTTTGCCGAGGGGCCTGTCGGTCGGGCTGTGCGTCCTTCTGACGACGGCAGCCCTCCTGTCAGCACTCACAGGCTGCGGATCAAAGGAGGAATATACCGTGGGAGAAAGAGATGAGCGCGGCCTGACGCCGCAGCAAAACGCCGTCATGAGCCTGTCCGGCTCGGACGCGCTCGGACGTACCTGGCAGGCTGCCGACGCGAAGAAAGACGGTGAGCGGTACGTCGGCGTCTTCTACTCGCTCTGGCTCGGTCAGCATCCCGAGCTGACCCGGCAGATCAACAACATTCAGGAGCTGATCGACGAAGGAGAGGAAGGCATCGCACAGCTGAACGACGTTTCGGATTACGGTCAGTTCTACTTCTGGGGAGAGCCGCTGTACGGCTATTACAGCATGACGGACCCGTGGGTCGTCACGCGCCACATGGAGCTTCTGACCATGGCGGGCGTCGACTTCCTCTGCATCGACGCGACGAACAAGTTCATATACGAGGACGTCGTGAACGTTCTGATGTCCGTGCTGACCAACTTCTCGCAGCAGGGCTTCGACGTCCCGAAGGTCAGCTTCTACACCAACACGGATTCCGCGACGACCGTGGACAAGCTGTACGCAGCCTACTACGAAGCGCATCCGGAGTGGGACGACCTGTGGTTCAAGCCGCACGGAAAACCGCTGATCGTTGCGACGACCAAGGACAACAACAACGCGTCGGACATGGTCAAGTATGGCGGCGAGGCCTCCTTCGTCGGGTGGAAGATGAAGGAATACTTCGAGATCCGTGAATCGCAGTGGCCGAACGGCGACAACAATGACAACGGTCTGCCGTGGATGAGCTGGGAATACCCGCAGTACATCCACAACGGCGCGATCGCCTGTCCCGTTGCCCAGCACAGCCACACGGGCATCGACGCGTCTCTCATGCACCCGGAATCCAGCCGCGCGTACAACAACGTGACGGGCAGGGTCGAGGACGATTGGACCGCCGGTCGTTCGTTCCAGGATATGTGGGATACCGTCCACGCAAACGATGACAAGGTAACGCTCGTTCTCTGTGCCAGCTTCAACGAGTGGCAGGCGCAGCATCTCGGACCGAACAAGTTCGTTGACGTGTACAATCACGAATACAGCCGCGACATCGAGATGATGAAGGGCGGATACGGGGACAATTACTATCTCCAGCTGCTTGAGAACGTTCGGCGGTACAAGTACACCGATGCGGCTGCTTACGCGCTTCCGATAGCATCCGTCCGCATCGAGAAGGGGGCCGGGGACCCTGCGTGGGACCGTGCCGTCGCGTATGCCGATTTTGTCGGCGACTGCATGACCCGCCGTCACTTTGATGCCGCAGGCACGTACCTGTACAGGGACGATTCCGACCGCAACGATATCGCCGGGATCCGCGTGATCCACGACGAGAAGAATCTGTACGTCCGCGTGACCTGCGCGGAGGAAATCACCGCATACGAGGAAGGGGACACGGGCTGGATGAATCTGCTCCTTTCCACAGGTGCCGATGAGTCCTTCGCAGGCTTCGATTTTATCGTCAACCGCAGCCCGTCGGACGGCAAAACGTCGATCGAGCAGCTCAAGGACGGCGAATGGAAGACGGTCGGCACGGCCGGAATGAAGCTCGAAGGGAAGGACCTGTTTCTCTCGATCCCGTGGTCCCTCCTCGGCGTGCAGCCCGGCAGCCTCATCCGCTTCAAGGCAGCCGACAACGTCACCGAACAGTTCGACATAATGGACTACTACGTCAGCGGCGACAGCGCTCCCATAGGACGGCTCGCTTATTCGTATGGGTATGCAGAGTAAGGAAGAACGTGTGGGGCGCTGCCCCACGCTCCAAGGACGTCCGTGGGGCGCTGCCCCACACCCCGCTCAAGGACTTCTTGAAAGAAGTCCTTGAGAATCCCAAGAACTTTTAATGAAAACGATTGACCAAGATTGAGTTTACGTTTTTCATGAGCCGCAGTCGTGTAGTCTGCGGATGAGGATGCAAAGAGAAGGGCCGCCCGCGGGCGGCCCTTCTCTTTGCTTTTATAAATACTTCCCCCGCCTCCCAGGCGGGGAAAGGGTGGTGAGGGTGGCAGCTTGCTCGGGGCATCCGGCGATGTTATATCGCGCGGAATCCTGCGTCCAAGCATCGCTGCTTCCGATTCACGCGTTCTTCACGGCTGGGACACGAAGAGCGCGTGCGGCGTTGAGTACGCATATCACCATGACTCCGACGTCGGCAAACACGGCAGCTCCCATATCGGCCACACCGACGGCGCTGAGCAGAAGGCACGCCGCCTTGACGAAGATCGAGAATACGATATTCTCGTATACGATACGCATACACCGGCGGGAAAGACGGATCGCCTGTACGACCTTCAGCGGATCGTCGTCCATCAGAACGACGTCGGCGGCCTCAATGGCGGCGTCCGTGCCGAGTGCGCCCATGGCGATCCCGACGTCGGCACGGGTCAGCACCGGTGCGTCGTTGATGCCGTCACCGACGAAGATCACACTGCCGCGGCGCGCGGGGTCGGCCATAGCCGATTCGGTTTCGTTGACCTTGTCCTCGGGCAGAAGCTCCGAGCGGTATTCTGTGATGCCGAGCGCTCCCGCGGTCTGCTTCGCTGCGGACGCGTTATCTCCGGTCAGCATCATGATGCGCCTGACGCCGTTTTCCCGAAGACCCTCGACCGCGGAGCGCGCGTTGTCTTTCACACCGTCGGAGATCACGACGGACCCGGAATAGAAACCGTTGACAGCGATATGCACGACCGTGTGGCCTTTGTCGTCCTCGTCGTCTGCCCCGGACGTTTTCGGGACGGCTGTGCCGACGCTGCTCAAAAGGCGCTCACTGCCGACGGCAACGGACTTGCCGTCAACGACAGCCGTCACACCGTAACCGCCGATCTCCCGGACGTCGGACACGCGCGTGCGGTCGATGTCTCCGACGTACGCTTCGCGCAGCGCCGCGGCGATGGGATGCAGGGAAGCACACTCGGCGTGTGCGGCCAGCTCGAGCAGCTCGTTCGTATCAACGGACGGATCTATAAACCCTGTGACCGTGAACCGCCCCCGGGTCAAGGTACCTGTTTTGTCAAACAGAACGGTATCGGCCTTTGAAAGCGCTTCGAGCAGGTTGGAGCCCTTGATCAGGATACCGGCGTGACCCGCACCGCCGAGGCAGGCAAAGAACGTGAGCGGGATGCTGACCACGAGCGCACAGGGACAGCTGATGACGAGAAAGGTCAGCGCCCGGTAGATCCACATCGGGAAGTCAGCCGTGACCCCGGGGATCAGGAGACCCGCGAGCGGAGGAAGAAGCGCCAGCGCGAGCGCACACGCACAAACGACGGGGGTATAGATCCGCGCGAAGCGTGAAATGAACGCTTCAGATCCGGATTTGCGGGCACTTGCGTTCTCGATCAGGTCAAGGACGCGGGACGCTGTGGATTCACCGAAGGCTTTGGTAGTCAGGATGCGGAGAAGGCCGGTCTGATTCACGCAGCCGCTGAGCACCTCGCTGCCCGCGGATACCCTGCGTGGCCTGCTTTCACCGGTCAACGCGGAGGTGTCCAGCGACGATTCCCCCTCCAGCACGTATCCGTCGAGGGGGATGCGCTCACCGGGTGACACAAGAATGACGGATCCGACGGCCACGGACGCAGCGTCGACGGTCGTCGTGCCTGAATCGGTTTCCAGCACGGCTGTATCTGGACGGATATCCATCAGCTCCGTGATACTGCTGCGGCTGCGTTCGACGGCAACGTCCTGAAACAGCTCGCCGATCTGGTAGAACAGCATGACGGCCACAGCCTCGGTGCCGTCAAAGCTGCCGTCGTATACGGCGAGTACGAAAGCGCCGAGCGTGGCGGCGGTCATCAGGAAGCACTCGTCAAGGACTTCACCGTGCAATATCCCGTGAACAGCCTCCCATACGATATCGTATCCGATGAGTGCGTAAGCGGCTGCGTACAGCAAAATTCGAGGCCAGCCGGAGACAGGTATGAAATGGAGCGCGATCAGAGCGCACGCCGCGATGAGGATTCGGATCAGAGTACGTTTCTGATCTCCTGTAAGATCTTTCGTAAATTTCATCAGCTCACACACCTCCGTAAACATTAAGTATAATTAAGTGTAAATTCACAATTACGACTTGTTTTCGCATCCACATTATAGTATAATAAAATATCATGCAAAAATCAAGCCCCGGAACGGTATTTCGTCCGCAGAGATAAAACTTTTTGCGAAAAGGCAAAAAGGATCCTTCATGCAAGGAGAATTCAAACAATGAGCAAAAACAGTAAAAAGAAAAGCCTTGAGAAAAAGCAGGGAGGCGCGGAGAATCAAGCGCCGGAGGGCATCCTCAGGACCAAAAAGCAGAAGACTCTCTTTATCCTGCACATCATTCTCGTATCAGTATGCGCGATGGTATTCGCCCTCGGCATCTACTATCGGACAGAATATCCGGACCAGCTGTTCGAGCAGGTAGTCTTTTACGGTCTGAACGGCGGGACCCAGCCCGGCGAAACGATCCTGCTTGAAATATTCGAGTATCCCGTTCAGATCATGCTGCTGGTGACGGCGGTCGTGATCCTTCTGCAGTACGATTTCTTCCACAAGAAGCTTGTCATCGGAAAAACGGAAAAGTCCGCTGGCGTTCAGGTATATCCGATCCGCCGCCGCAAGCTGTTCACGGCGATCGTATGCGTGCTGCTCGTCGTGGTCGGCTTATGGCTGGCCGGCGTGTTCTCTTACATTTATACGCAGACCAACACCTCTGATTTCATCGAATCCGAGTACGTCCGCCCGCAGGACGTCGAGCTGAAGACTCCGGAGAAGAAGCGTAATCTGCTTTTGATCGAGGTCGAGTCGCTGGAGACGACCATGTTTACCGAGGATCAGGGCGGCATCTGGGATCACGAAGTCATTCCCGAGATGTACGAGCTGCTCTTTGACGAGGACGCGATCTTCTTTGCGAGCGACAGAGAAACAAGAGGTATGCTGAACGGCTTCGGAACGACGTGGACGACCGCGTCGATCATTGCCAACACGAGCGGCGTGCCGTTCAAGGTCCCGGCGGAACAGAACAACGCTTATAAGGAAGACAACTTCATGCGCGGAGCGTATACGCTCGGCGACATCCTCAAGAACGACGGCTACCGCAACGTGCTGATCGATGGCTGCAGGACCAGCTTCGGCGGTGTCAAGCAGTATTTCACGCGCCACGGCTCGTATGAGATCGTCGACGTCAACAGCGTTGACGACTTTGGTCTGGTCGTGCCGCAGTCGCAGGTCAACGAGTGGGGCTTCTCGGATGAGGTATCGTGCCTCTTCGCAAAGGAGATCATGACCCGGCTCGACGAGGAGGGTGACGGTCCGTGGCACCTGTTCATCAGTACGATCGACACGCACTTCAACGGGTACCTGTATGAGGCGGATCCCGAGTACGGCTGCAAGGGCAGCGTGAGAAGTCATCCCGAGTTCTTCGAGAACGTATACGCGACCACCTCGCGCGACATAGGCGATCTGATCAGCTGGGTCAAGCAGCAGCCCTTCTACGAGGACACGACGATCGTCATCGTCGGTGACCACGTCAACATGAAGGATATCCTGAAAGCAAAGGGAATGAGCGGCAAGCTGCAGAAGGAGCGCGCCCGCTATAACCTGATCATCAATTCCGTCGTCACAACGGAGGATAACAAGCGCCGCGATTTCACGTCGTTCGATTTCTATCCGACCATTTTGGCCGCCATGGGATACGAGATCACCGGCGACCGCCTCGGCCTCGGTGTCAATCTGTTCTCCGACTGCCATACGCTGGCGGAGATATACGGCATCGACTATATGAACAGGCAGATCGAGATGAGGTCCAACTTCTATATAGACGAATTGATCGGCCGTGACCATTACGAATGGCTTGAAAAGAAATCCAAGGACGAAGGAAACTGAAAAAAGCGGGGCTGTCGCATTAAGCGACAGCCCCTCGAAAATGGCGGTCGGGTGCCGCCATTTTCGAGCAAACTCCGGCGGTTTTGGCTAATTAACATTGAAATTCAATGTTTCTACAAGGCCAAAACGGCGGATTTCATCCGCCGAGCCGGATTTGCGGGGCTGGATCACGTAAGTGAGACAGCCCCTTTTGTCGGATATGCTTACTGTTTACTTGACTCTATGCGCGAACGGGCCGAACAGGTTGGCGATGAGCAGCAGTACGGTCAGCGCGGCACCGACGATCGTCAGAACGACGGGAATGGCCGCGGGGAGGGAGATCAGCGTGCAGCCGCCGACCCAGAACAGGAGGCCGAACCACATGAGAGCGAAGGCGATGATGTTTGCGAGCGCGCGCAGCAAAAGTCCCATATTCTTGGAGTTGCTGCCGCCGTGGGTGAATTCATTAGAGCGTGCCATGTCGTAACCTCCTTAAGCAAGATTGAGCAGCATCAGGACGGCGAGACCGATCTGAACGATCAGGGAGATCCACGCAGTCAGAGCGAAATGATACTTGGTTTTGAAATTGGTCTTGTGGCGCAGGACGTACATACCGAGCATAGCGCCGATCGACCCGCCGAAGGAGGTGAGGGACAGCAGCACGATCTCGGGGATACGGCCGTTGGATTCATTGTGAGAGCTTTTCTTGTCAATGGCAAATACGGTGAACGTGATAAAGCTCATGGCCCCGAGCAGAATGAGGTATACGATGGTAAGTGTCGTATTCATAGGCAGAGGTGTCTCCTTTCAGAAATCCGGAGGATCAGACGTTCCGGTAACGTTATTATACATCGGGAAATGACATTTGTCAAGAAGATGATCAGAAAATGAGCGTCACGTCGGCATCGGATTTATCGATGACGAACTTGCGGAGCATGAAGAAGTACACGGGACGCACCATGTAAAGATCGTATCCTTCCTTCCGCGCGGTCAGATACGGGCCTTTGCCCGATATGCCCCGCGTGAGCAGATGGTACGGGGAGACCACCAGAACGGCCGTATCCTCCCGGTCCGCCAGCTCCCGCGTGCTGCCGACGAAAAAGCTGTCCGCCCGGAAGGTGCAGTCCGGCGGCGGGATCAGGATGACTATCCGCTTGCCGATCAGCCGCTGCTTCATCAGCTTGTTCATGCGCCGGATAGACAGCACGGTCAGAAGTACCACAAGAAGGAGGAACGCAATGAGGAAGGGAAGAATAGTCAGAATCAGCGTCAGCAGCACGGTGGACGCGAGGATCAGGGCAATGATGGAGATAATGGTACGCACAAGCTTGAACTTTTTGAACACGTTCACGGAGCGGTTGATCAGCCGGTAGGCGGGGGATGTATTGAACAGGGTAGAGAAGTACCGGAAGAACGACTGCTGACGGTATAGCTTTATCCGGCGGTCGACGTCCTCGGCCTGGATCGAGGAACGCTCAAGAGAGTCGTTTTCCTTCTTGTCGAGACGTTTCCGCAGTTCTTCGTTCTCCTTTCGGAGACGTTCGTTCTGCTTTTTCTGACGCTTCAGCTCGTGTGAAAGTGACCGGACGGTCTGAGGGGTTGATCGGGACATGGGGCGTCACCTCGTAAAAATTGATCGGGAATCAGTTCTCCCAAGACGCGGCGATAAGCTCGGGCGTGAACTTGTCGCGTTCGGTCTGCGTGCCGGCAACGGGCTTGCCGCTTACGGGATCATAGTAGTATTGGTAGCAGAAGACGCTTATGCCGCGGCATTTTTCCAGCGTGCAGGTATACTGCAGCGAGCGGACCATGATGTCGTTGTGCTGAGCCCACTCGTTCTTGCCGGACCCGGCGTATTGGTCGGTCTTTGAGAGCGCCTTGCCGAAGCTCATGCCGATGAGCAGCGTCACATAGTCTGTCTCGATCAGGTCCTCCCATGTGTGACATACCTCGTCGAACGGCACGGTCGCGTGCTCAAAGCCGAAGTAATCCTGCGGAAGTATGTAATCGATGAAGCCGGGCTCCTTGCACCAGCGGGTCACGTCGGCGTACTGCTTGTTCTGTACGGTATTCAGGACCCCGGCCGGGCTGATGCCGAAGAGGAGATCCTTGCCCTCGCGCTTGGTCATGCGGTAAAGCGAGGAAACCAGCGCGGACAGATTCAGCCTCCGCCAATTCTGCAGTGAGGCGCGTCCGCCTTCTGCCTTGTAGGCAGCGTAAGCGTCGGCGTCGAAGGACGCGGCAGCCTCGCTCGGATAGAAGTAATCATCCATGTGGACGCCGTCCACATCGTACTTCTGCAAAATCTCACGCGCGCCGTACACGATCATGTCGCGGACCTCTGCATAAGCCGGATTGAGGTAGATGCGTCCGCCGTACTCGACCAGATACCGTCCGCGCAGATCGTCGTCCTCATACCATGCACGGATATCGTAGCCCTCGGGGATCAGTTTCATCTCGGCAGGCGTGACGCCTCTCATGGGGTTGATCCACGCGTGGATGGAGAAGCCGTAGCTGCGCGCTGCCTCCACGATGATGGCAAAGGGATCGTACTCGAAATCATTGCCGTATTTCCCGACCGCGTATACGCTCGGCGGATAGATCTCGGACGGATAGATGCTGTCCGCGTTGGGACGCACCTGCACGAACAGAGTGTTGAAGCCGCTGTCGTAGACGTTCTGGAGCAGCGTATCCAGCAGCTTACGGAAGGATGCCTCGTCGCGCTGCTTCCCTCCGTTGACGTACAGATTGTTCATATCGAACTGTGACAGCCACATGGCCTTGACGTCGTGCAGCTCGGCAGGGCTGTCGGGAACGAAGGGCTCAAAGTCAAGAGCCAACTCGAGCGGCTCGCGCACGGGATCGGTCTCCGGCTCTGTCGGGGCTTCGGTGGGCGCTTCCGTCGGTGACTCGGTGGGAGCCTCCGTCACAGGCTCCGTGACAGGCTCGGTCGCGGGAATGGTGTCTGTGTCAGTCATGTCGGTTTCCTCCACGGTTTCGGATTGTTCGGGCTGTCCCGTGCCGGTGTCGGTCTGTGCTTCGTCCGGGCTGTCCGAGCAGGCGGTCAGCAGGAACGCGCAGAGGATCAGGGACAGGAGAAGCAGCCGGAGAAATAAAGATTGTCTCATAGGCGGGACCCCTTTCGTATCGGGCGGTATAGTGACCCCACGATGGAATGATATACACAGTATACCATAACTGCCGCGTCTTTGCAAGTCAAAAATGAAAAATCGGTCAAAGAAAAACGCATCAGGCTCGGGAGACTATTGGCATCACCGCACAATGCACGGCTGACGCCTTGACGGCACATATGCTTGCATAAA
>JAKSPU010000039.1 GCA_024404505.1 Clostridia bacterium | reverse complement strand
TTTTGCAAGGGGCCTGCGGCCCCTTGCATCCCCGCCGGGACGCGGAGACGCGGAGTGCCGCCCGGAGGTCGTGCGTTGGCTGCCGCCCTTGACGGCGGTGCAGCCAAGGGGAGGCTTGGGATTACGCCCGGCATCCTGCTTTGCCCGAAAAGTCTTTGAAGAGTCCAGAGGAACTTTCTTCAGAAAGTTCCTTTGGCGTTCACCCGTTCCCCCACCCCCCCGGCCCCGAACGAAACGCCGGGTACAAACGAATACAAATAAAAAACCCGAAAGGAGTCCATCATGAAACGTCTGTTCACCACCGCCCTCTCCCTCGCGCTGTGCGCGATCCTCCTGCTTTCCTACACCGCCTGCGCTGTCACGGTCAAGGCCGAGGACCTCATGGAGGGCTATACCCGCACCGCCGCCGACGCCGGCCTGACCGCCGATCAGAAGTCCGCCGGGCAGAAAGCCTGCCTCGACTTCGCCTTTGCCCTCTTTACGGAGTCCCTCAAGGACGAGTCGACCAAAAATACCCCCAACCGCATGATCTCCCCGCTGTCCGCCATGATGTGTTTGGCTCTCATCGCCAACGGCACGGACGGCAACACCAAGGCCCAGATGGAGCAGACCCTCGGCCTGCCCGTCGGCGACCTTGACCGCTTCCTCTACGACTATTGGCAGAATCTCTATTCTGCTGACGACTGCAAGGTCGCGCTTGCCAACTCCGTGTGGTTCCGTGACGACGCCGACCAAAAGCTGACCGTCAGACCGGAGTTCCTGCAATCCGTCGCGGATTGGTATCAGGCGCAGGCCTACGCCGCCCCGTTCGACGCGTCCACGGTCAAGGACGTCAACAAGTGGTGCGCCGACCATACCGACGGCATGATCGACCATATCCTCGATAAATTCGATCCCCGCGACATGATGATCCTCATCAACGCGCTCATGTTCGACGCCAAGTGGGCCGAGCAGTACGAAAAGAAGGACGTCAGAGACGAAAAATTCGCCAACGCCGACGGCACCCGCAGCGACGTCAAGATGCTCCGCTCCGAGGAGCATACCTTCCTCTGGGGCGACAACTTCCGCGCGTTCGCCAAGTACTACAAGGGCGGCCGGTACGCCTTCGTGGGGATGCTGCCGGACGAGGGCGTGGACGTCATGGACCTCGCCGCGTCGTTTTCGGGCGACGTCTGGGCGCAGACGTGGGCGCAGAAGGAGTCCCGCGAGGTCCACGCCGGGATCCCGGAGTTCAGCTTTGACTTCGACATCCGGCTTGACGACACCCTCAAGGCCATGGGCATGACGGATCTGTTCGATCCGACGTTCTGCGATCTCTCCAAGGCGGCGAGCTGCGAGGGGGAGAATCTGTATATGGGTCTTGTCGAGCAGAAGACGCACATCGAGCTGGACCGCAACGGCACCAAGGCCGCGGCGATCACGTGGGGTGTGGTGCCGGGCAAAGGCGCACTCCTGGAGGATGAGCCGCTATATATCATCCTCGACCGGCCGTTTGTCTACGCGATAGTGGACACGGAGAGCGGATCGCCGCTGTTTATCGGCGTTGTTACGGAGCTGAAATGATTCCCGTGACAGGCACCCGGCGTGTAGCTGCACCCGGATAGTCCGCATAAAGCTTTTTCCCCCACCCCCCCGGCCCCCCGCCCGGCGGGCGGGGGGTGTTTTTTATTATCAGCAGGGAGAAGGAGCGGCTGCGCCGCTCCTTCTCCCTGCACCCTCATCCGCGGGACGCGGAGACGCGGAGCGCTGCAGCCTGCGGCTTGCCGTCAGCCCTTCCTTGGCTCCCCCGTCCTTCGGGCGGGGGTCTTTTTTTTCAGCAAGGAGCGCGGCTCCCCGCCCGCTGATAGAGCATATTCCTGCTTCCTTACGGCGGCGCCGGTAGCCAAGGAGGGCAGGGGAGGGGCTTCTGCGAACGCCGGGCAATAATGATGTAAACAACCGGGGAGGGGCGGGGGGAACTTCGGCGTCTGAGATGGTCCCCCCGCCCCTCCCCGAACGTAACGTCGGCTGCAAAAAATCTTTTTGTTTAAAAAATCTCCCCCGGGTCCATACTACGGATGAAATCCGAAAAAGCGAGGCAAACCCATGAGCATCACAACGCACCCCCACACCGCGGGTGAAACGATCGTCACCATCCGCAACATGACCAAGACCTTCGGCCCGGTCACGGCGCTCCGGAACGTCGACGTCACCGTCCGACGCGGACAGGTCCTCGGACTCGTCGGCGAGAACGGCTCCGGCAAATCCACCGTCACCTCCATCCTGTCGGGGATGCAGAAGGCCGACTCCGGCACCATGACCGTCCTCGGCAGACCGTGGCACCCCGACACCATGCAGACCGCCCTCGAGGGCGGCGTCGGCATGATCGTGCAGGAGAACGGCACCGTCCCCGGCATCACCGTCGCGGAAAACTTGTTCCTCTGCGACACCGACCGCTTCGCCGCCGGCAAACGCGGCAGGGGCCTCATCAACGCCCGCGCCATGCGGAAAGCGGCCCGCAAGGCGCTCGACGACATCGGCGCCGACCATATCCGCGAGGACGCCGTCACCGCGACGCTCGACCTGCAGGACCGCAAGCTCATCGAGGTCGCCCGCGTGTGGAGCCGCCGCCCGTCGGTCATGGTCGTGGACGAGACCACGACCGCGCTGTCCCAGAAGGGCCGCGACATCATCTACGACCTCATGGACCGCATGGCGCTCGCGGGCGGGGCGGTCGTCTTCATTTCCCACGACCTCGACGAGATCATGGCGGTCTGCGACGCGCTGACCGTCCTCCGGGACGGGAGCATCATCCGCACCTTTGAGAAGCGGCAGTTCGACCCGGACCTGATCCGGCAGTCCATGATCGGGCGCAGGCTGGTCGGCGATTACTACCGCTCGGATCGGGACGGGAGTGCCTCCGGCGCGGTCGTGCTGAAGGCGGAGGACGTGTCCGTGGACGGGGCGCTGGACGGCGTCTCGCTGGAGGCGCGGCGCGGGGAGATCGTGGGGATCGGCGGACTGTCGCAGAGCGGGATGCACACGCTCGGCAAGGTGCTGTTCGGGGCGGTCAGGCCGCGCACGGGGACCGTGACCGCGCACGGGGAGCCGATCGGGAGTCCGGCGGACGCGATGCGGCACCGGATCGGCTACGCCGCGAAGGACCGCGACACGGAGTCGCTGTGTACGCCGGCGTCGATCCGGGAGAACGTGGCGATCGCGCCGGCGGTCGCCGACCCGGACGGCCTCTCCTCGTGGGGGCTGATGCTGCCGAGGCGGGAGAAGCGGTACACGCGGGACGTGATCGACTCGATGCAGATCAAATGCATCGGTCCGGACCAGCCTGTTTCGCAGCTGTCGGGCGGCAACAAGCAGAAGGTGGTGTTCGGCAAGTGGATCGGCGTCGGGTCGGACGTGCTGATCCTCGATTGTCCGACGCGCGGCATCGACGTCGGGGTCAAGCAGACCATGTACCGTCTGCTGTATAAAATGAAGCGGGAGGGGAAGACTATCATCATGATCTCCGAGGAGCTGCCGGAGCTGATGGGGATGTCGGACCGTCTGCTCATCATGAAGTCCGGCCGCATCACGGCCGAGTTCCCCCGCTCGGAATCACTGACAGATGCACAAATTATCGGGTATATGGTGTGAGGTTTATCAGCGCTTGCAGTTGACCTCGGCGGAGCCGGCCCGCCCCTCCCCGCAAACGACCTCGGGTACCCGCCCGAAAAAACTGGTTCTTCATAATATTTGGTGTTTGCCCGGCGTTCCTGCGGGAAAGGGGCAGGGAGACCATCTCAAACGCCGAAGTTCTCCCTGCCCCTTCCCCAGAGAACCATCTCTGAAACTCTTTCCATTTTGATACCCCATCCCCACTCTTCCTTGGCTGCGGCGTCCTCTGAACAAACACTGATAAAGCATTGTTTATAAACACTTTTTCAACTTTATTAAGGCGGCGGCGCAGCCAAGGATTGGGGTGGGAGGGGTTTTTACGATGAAAAAAACGCTGCGATCGCTTAAGCCGGGGAGGTCACAACTCGCTGCGCGAGTTGGGAAAAACTTCGGCGTCTGAGATGGTTTTCCCCGCCCTCGCCCGAACGCAACTTCGGGCGCACACCAGAAATTATGATGAACCAAAAAACTGAAAGGAGCAAACCGTCATGGATCACAACACGCAGGCGCGGCCTTCGGCTGCGGTCGGGAGACATACCGGGGGTGACCGGGAGGCACGTCGAGGGCGTGCAGCCCTCACCCGGACTCTCACCCGCCGTCTGCCGCTGGCGGCGGGCCTTCTGCTGGCCGCCGCCTACACGGCGGCGGCGCTGTCGCGCGGCATCAGCCTCGGCATCGGGTACGAGGTCATCGTGGCGAACGCGTCGCTTACGGCGCTGGTGGCGACGGGGGCGACCTTCATCTTCACCTGCGGCTCGTTCGACCTGTCGCTGGGGGCGAATATGCTGGTCAGCGCGCTGATCGGGGGACTGCTCGGCAGGCAGGCGGGCAGCATATGGGCAGTGCTGCTCGGCTGTCTCGGGACTGCCGTGTGTCTGTCGGTTTTGAACTCGCTTCTGGCGTCGTTCTTCAATCTGCCGGTTTTCATCATGACGATCGTGATGATGAACGTATACAGTGCGTTGGCGACGCTGATCATCACGTCCTTCGGGACGAACTCGGCGGTGGTTCTGCCGTCGTCTCTGACCGAGAACCTGAACCGGACGTGGTTTTTCCTGCTCCTGATGGGTCTGTTCGAGCTGTTCTGCTGCGTTCTGTTCTATCTGCGTCCGCTGGGACGCAAGCAGCGGTTTCTCGGCGGCGGCGTGACCTCCGCGTACCTGTCCGGCATCCGTCCGAAGCGGTTGACGGTCGGCTCGTTTGCGCTGGCGGGGATCGGCATCGGACTCGCGGCCTTCGTGATGACGATCCAGACCCCCACGCTCTCCGCGTCCTCCGGCTCGTCCGTGGGCATGGATATGCTGATCGCCCTCGTCTTCGGCGGCATGAACATGGCCGGCGGGCCCCGCTCCCGTATGTACGCCGCCCTCCTCGGCGCTCTCTCGATGTCCTTCCTCGACGCCCTCATGAACGTCTTCGTCACCGGCAGCTGGTACCTCCAGATCGTCAAGGGCATCCTGTTTGTCACCGTCGTATTCCTGTTCTCTTTGTCGTCACGGGGAAAGTTATTGGAGAGGTAAGAGGATGTGGAGACGGGGGAACGAGGGGAACGGGGGAACGAGGGGACGAGGGAGCGCCAAAGGAACTTTCTGAAGAAAGTTCCTCTGGACTCTTCAAAGACTTTTCGGGCAAAGAATGAAGACAAGGTTTCGTTTACGCCGGACGAGCTTGGTGGGAGCCCTCCCGGTCGCCGGCCCTCGTGCAGACGCCCACGCGGGGGCCCCTTACCCCGCTCGGGATCGGGCAGATGGCATCTGCCCGATCCGTGCAGCCCCGGGGAACGGGGGAGCATTGTCTCGTCTGCTTCGCAGCCTCGCAATGCCGAACGTATCCCTTGGCTGCATCGCCGCCAAGGCGGCGGCAGCCAAACCACTTTCTTTGGGCGGCGGCATAGCCAAGGAGGACGGGGTAGGGGCCAAATGAGCCACGGGCGCCCGCAAGCGTTCTCTGGGGGAGGGGCGGGGGGAACTTCGGCGCCTGAGATGGTCCCCCCGCCCCTCTCCCGCTCCATCGGCCGGGCATAATGCGCGGGGATGCAAGGGGCCGCAGGCCCCGGCGGCCGTTCCTCCGCACTACCCTCGGCTCACAGCCGACCCCAAAACCTGTCCGTTACATAAAAAGAAAGGACAAAAACCATGAAAAGAATCTTCATCCTCCTCCTGGCGGCAGCCCTCTGCCTCCCCCTCCTTTCCTGCTCCACCGGCGACCGCACCACGGTCCGCATCGGCGTCCTCCGCGAGGACGATACCTCCGGCGAAGCCAAGGCATGGGAACGCTACCTCAAAACCGTCGGCGAAGAACTCGGCTTCTCCGTCGACTTCACCACCACCGACAGCTCCTCCGCGGAGGTCTCCGCCATCAATACCTACGCCTCCAAGGGGTATCAGGCGATCCTGCTCTTCTCCGACGACGACCTCATCGCCTCCGTGACGGCTGCGGCGGCCAAAAAAATGTACGTCACCTACCCCACCGGCCAGCCGACCGACGAGCAGTACGCCCGCCTCAAGGATAACCCCTACTACCTCGGCTCGGTCGCGCCGTCCCCGGACACGGAGTTCAGAGCGGGCTATGACATGGCCAAATTCTTCGTCGAGGGCAAGCAGCAGAGAAACTTCACACTGTTCGGCGGCGCGGCGCTGTACGGCTCGGATATGCACGTCAGGCGGCTGGCGGGTATGTTGGCATACCTGTGCGAGGACCCGACGACGGACTACGACGGCGTGAAGGACCGCGAATCGCTTGTCGTGAAGCTGTCCGGCAGGGGCGTGGACCCCGCGAAATTCCACAGCGGCACCTACCGCGTCGTGGGCTATATGGACGGCTTCAGCTTTGACGACGCGTTCACGACCAAGCTGACGGCCAGCCTTGAGGGCGGCGGCACCTGCATCCTGACGGTCGGGGCGGGCGACGTCGTGACCAAGATCGCCTACGGCATCGAGAAATCCAACGCGCGGGTGGAGTCCTTCCTTTCGGGCGGCGTGGACGCGATCACGGCGGACTACGCGGATTGCTTCGACCTCGGCTACGCCTACGACTGCGGCAAGTACGCGAGCGCGATGGCGCCGGGTCTGATCCTGACGCTGGCGGCGCTGCGTGACCACCGCATCACGAACGCGGACGGCAGCGCGCCGCGCATCGACATGAGCTATTGGGTCGCGGACAACAAGCAGCTGCTGGAGTCCATGCTGTACTACGATAACCCGGACAGCGGCTACTGCTACGACGGCGCGGTCATCGACCGGTACGCGGGCGGCACGCTGGCCGAGCTGGTGACGCTGTGCGGCGCGGACTACACCGAGGCGCGGAGCATCCGGGACGCCGTCCATGAGGACGCAGACGCCTCCGGGGAAGGGAGCGGCACATGACCGCCGCAAGGACGCGCAGGCCGTTCCCGATCCGGCGCTGCGTCGGCGTCGTGATCATCCCGCTGCTGTGCTGGGCGGTCATGGCGCTTGCGTGCCGGCTGGCGGGCATCCGGCTGTTCTCGGGGCTGTCGACGTGGCAGCTCTGGCTGCGGGGGTTGACCTACGTGCTGCTGCTTTCCTTCGGCGTGTCGATCAATATGCACACGGGCCGGTTTGACTTTTCCGCGGGCGCGGTGATGCTGTTCGGCGGGGTGGTCGGCGCGATGCTGGCCTACGGACGCGGCTGGGGGCCGTGGGCGATGCTGGTCATCAGCCTCGTCGTGGGGGCCGCGGCGGGGTGCGTGACGGGTGTATTGTACGTCCTTCTGCGGCTGCCGCCGATGATCATCGGGCTCGGCATGACGCTGTTGCTGGAGGGTGTCGTGGCGATCCTGACGGACGGCTGCAAGCCGGTCGGCTTCGGCACGAACGCCGACTACTACCGCTTCTCGGTGAATATGCCGGCGATGCTGGTGATCGGCGGACTTGCGCTGCTCGTGATGACGGTGCTGTTCCACTACACGCGCTTCGGCTACGACTACCGCGCCCTGCAGACGGGTCAGCGGATCGCTGTCAACGCGGGCGTGGACGAGCGGACGAACGCGGTGATCTGCTACACGGTCGCGGGGGCGATGCTCGGCGCGGCGGGGGCGCTGTCGATCTGCGGCACGAACGGCGTGACGCCGACCATCAATTTCTCGACCATCGCGTCGATGTTCGCGTGCTTCCTGCCGCTGTTCTTCTCCGGCTTCATCGGCAAGTACGTGAACAAGCAGGCGGCGATCCTGCTCGGCTGTGTGGGGTACGAGTTCATCCAGATCGGCTTCGGGCAGCTCAGCTTTTCCATCGCGTCGTTCACCGCAGACGTGTACAAGGTCATTGAGGCGGTGATCCTCGTGGCGTTCCTGATATACCTGAATAACGAAGGCTTCATTCAGGACATCGTCACCTTCCGGCGGTTCCGGAAGAGGACAACGTAATGGACGCAAGTCTGAATGAAAGCGCCGGCAGATATTCTTCCGCCCTCCCGGTCGACCACCATCTCAGCAGCCCATTTCTCCGTGCATACGGAGAAACCGGCACTATGATGCAAAAACATGACAATGTGGAGTAAGTCTGTCAGATAACGCTGAACAACAACAAAACAGAAAGGAACCCCCTATGTCCCCCACCTCTCTGACCGAATCCCCCTTCCGCCTCGACGAGACCGCCGTCCTCTGGGTCGAGGAGACCCTCGCCCGTATGTCCGAGGACGAAAAAATCCGCCAGCTCTTCTGCCTCATCACCTACGACGACGACGAGCAGGCACTTACGCGCCTCGCCCGCGAGGTAAAGCCCGGCGGCGTCATGTGCCGCCCCATGCCGCTCGACGCCTGCCGCCGCGCCGCCCGCATCATGCAGGACAATTCCGACGTCCCCCTGCTCCTGTCCGCCAACCTCGAGTCCGGCGGCGCACAGGCCGTGACGGAGGGGACAGCCCTCGGCCGCCCTATGCAGATCGCCGCCCTCCCGCGGGAGCGGACAGCCTTCGCCGAGCGCCTCGGACGCGTCTCGGCCCGCGAGGGGATGGCCGCGGGACTGAATTGGTCCTTTTCGCCCGTCGCCGACATCGACTTCAACTGGCGCAACCCGATCACCAACACCCGCACCTTCGGCTCGGACCCCGACACCGTCGCCGAGCTGACCGCCGCCTGCGTCCGCGGCATCGAGTCGGAGGGCATGGCCGCGTGCGCCAAGCATTTCCCCGGCGACGGCCGCGACGAGCGCGACCAGCACATCGCGCCGTCCGTCAACGACCTTGACGTCGAGGGCTGGGACCGCACCTACGGGCAGGTCTGGCGCCGTGCCATCCGCGAGGGCGTCCGGTCGATCATGGTCGGACACATCCTGTTCCCGGCGTGGGAGCGCCGGGAGGACCCCGGCGCGGGCAGGGAAGACCTCCTGCCCGCCTCGGTCAGCCGCGCCGTGGTCACGGGCCTGTTGCGGGAGCATCTCGGCTTCGGGGGCCTGATCGTCACGGACTCGTCCACGATGGCCGGCCTTGCCTGCTTCCTCCCGCGGGAGCGGCTTGTCCCGATGACCATCGCGGCGGGATGCGATATGTTCCTGTTCACGAAGGACTACACGGAGGACCTGTCCTTCATGAAAAGCGGCCTTGAGGCGGGGATCATCACCCGCGAACGGCTGGATCAGGCCGTGACGCGCATCCTCGCGCTCAAGGCGTCGCTCGGGCTGCATGAAAAGCAAAGAGCGGGCACGCTGATCCCGCCGGAGAAAGCCGCACACGCGGTCGTGGGCTGCCGGGAGCATCGGCAGTGGGCAGGGACCGTCGCCGCGGAGGCGATCACGCTCGTCCGGGAAGAAACGGGCGTCCTGCCGCTGACGCCGGAGAAATACCCGCGTCTTCTGTTCGTCCCGCTGGACGACCGGCAGGAGGGCGCGTCGGTCATGCCGACGGACACGCGTCAGAACGAGCGGCTGCGCTGTGCGCTGGAGGAGGCGGGCTTCCGCGTGACGGTATTCAGGCCCGCCCCGGGCTTTGAGGGCATGATGACGCCGGTCCGGGAGGTCACGGACAGCTTCGACGCGATCATCTACGCCGCCTCGCTGGCGACGCGCTCCAACCGGACGACGGTCCGCATCGCGTGGGCGCCGCCGATGGGCGCGGACGTGCCTGTGTACACGCACACGCTTGCGACGGTATTCGTCTCGCTGGACAACCCCTACCACCTGATCGACGTCCCGCAGGTGCGGACGTATATCAACTGCTACGCGGGGACGGACGACGTGATCCGGGGGCTTGTGGACCGTCTGCTGGGCCGCGCGGCGTTCAGCGGCGTCTCGCCGGTGGATGTTGAGGTAGGGGGGAAGTTTGGATTTTGAAGTGCTTGCCCTGCGTTCCTGCGGGGAAGGGGTAGGGGAACCATCTCAGACGCCGAGGTTTCCCCTACCCCTTCCCCAGAGAACCATATCTGAAACCTCTTACATTTCCATACCCCATCCTCACCCTTCCTTGGCTACGGCACCGCCGGTAAGAAAATAGCATTATGCTCTGTCAGGCGGCTGTGCAGCCAAGGAGGGTGGGGTTGGGGTATTGAAAAGAAAAAAGTTTCTATGATGCTTCTCTGGGAAGGGTTCACAACTCGCTGTTGTTCAGCGGGTTGGGGGGACTTCGGCGTTTGAGATGGTCTCCCTGCCCCTTCCCCGCAGGAAAGTAGGTATTTACGACCCGAACACCGTCTCCACCCGCTTCGCGGCACACGCCGGCGAATACACCCACCTGTCGATGTGCGTCACCTCGTCGCCGCGGATGAAGTAGTCCAGCCGCGGCTGCGGCGGCACGTCCCCGGCGGACCCGTCGATCAGCACCAGCTTCACCTTCATCCGCTCCGGGATGATGCTCTTGATGAACACTCCCGCCGTCCGGCCCTTCATCGCCTCGATCCGCCGCCGGTCGCAGTCCCGCAGCTCGCACAGCCCCGCCAGATTCGGCGTCAGCTCCACGAATATCCCGTACTCTTCCACGCTGCGGATGATGCCGACCACCGTCTGCCCGGCCCGGAACCTCGCCGCGTTCTGCTCCCACGTCCCGAGCAGCTCCCGCATGGAAAGGAACAGCCGCCCGGAGGCGTCGACAGCCCGGACCGCCGCCCAGATCAGCTGACCGTTGTACAGCCTGTCGTGCGGATGATCGATCCGCGAGACGGAGATCGCGTCCACGGACATGAGAGAGGACAGCCCGCAGCCCACGTCCACGAACGCGCCGAACGGCTCCATGTGCGTCACGCGGCCCCGGATGACGTCTCCGGGCATAAGCGCGGACACGAATCGCGCGGCGCACTCCTCCTGCGCCAGCCTGCGCGAGAGCAGCACCCGGACCTGCCCCGCCTCGTCCGGCTCTCCGACCGACAGCACCCGGCACGCGACCGCCTTGCCGACCCGCGTCAGGATCGCAATGTCCTTCACGGTCTCGCCGGGACGCGCGAACACGGCCTCCCGGCGCGGGATGATGCCTTCCGCGTCCGGCAGGGCGGGGAAGCGGACGTGCAGGTCGAGCGACGCGTCGCACATGACGGCCATGCCCTCTACGATCGCGCCCTCCTCCATCGCGCGGCGCAGCCCGGCAAGCGATTCGGTCAACTCGCGGCAGCGCGCCGTACCGAGCAGCAGCCCCTCCGGCAGATACTGATTTTCCATACTGACAGATACCGTCCTTCCTTTTGAGTGATGGTACAGCGTATGAAACGCGGGCCGCAATTATGCCTGCCGCGGGAAGACTCCGAAATGGGGTTGCATCCCGCAGTTAAGTATGCTATACTAAAAAGGGACCGCCGGGAGCGGAACGCGGCTGCCATGCGTTCTCCCCGCCCCTCCCCGAACAAAACTCAGGGTTACACAAAAACAACACAAAGAAAGAAGGAACACACAGCATTGAAGATCAAATCGGAAACGTTCATTCGCGTGGAAGGCTGGATGGTCACGGAGCTGGGCCTGAAGGGCAACGAGCTGCTCCTCTACGCCATGATCCGGGGCTACACCAAGGACAACGGCCGTTTCACCGGCAGCCGCCCCTACATAGCGGAATGGCTGGGCTGCAGCATCATCTCGGTAGATAAACTCATAAAAGCGCTGATCGACAAAAAGCTGATCGTCAAGGAGCAGGTACGCGTAGACGACATCGTGCGGAATCAGTACCGGGCTTGTATCAAGGACGCAGGGCAGGGGACAGCTCAGAGTGACGGTCAGAGTACCGGTAAAGAATTTTTACCGGGTAGTCAAAATATTTTACCGGTCAGTCAAAATACTTTACCGGTCAGTCAAAATACTTTACCGGTCAGTCAAAATACTTTACCGGTCAGTCAAAATACTTTACAGCACCGGTTAAGTAATTTTACTGACCCGGTTAAAAAATTTGACACCCCCCGTAAAGATTCTTTACCCAATATAGAAAAAGATAAAGAAATATATATTGAACTTGATAATACGCGCGCGCGAAGAAAAAGCAAGGAAAGAAACGGGGGAACGAGGACGGACGGGATGTACGACTCGCTGGATTGGGACGTCTTCCTCAAGAACGCCGTGAGTAAATCCATGGGAGACGACCTTTAGGCATCACCGCACAATGCACGGCTGACGCCTTGAGGAAACGCTGCAGAAAGGGTCGTGATCCGTGTGGGATGACAGATGTACCTGTGTTCCTGAAAAAAGGCAGGTGCCCGTGAAGGCACCTGCCGATATGAAAACACACGATCAGTTTTTCCAGTCGTCAATGCTTTCGAGCTTGGTCGTCCCGTCGAAGCTGATCAGGTAAAGCAGATCCTCGTTCTCGAATATCCGGACGAAGATCTCCTTGGCGTTGACGTCAACGACCTCCGTGAAGATCGACTCCCAGTATACGTTGATGTCCTGCTTCTCCTGCCGCGGCATATCCCTGACCCCGGCGTTCACCTCGTTGATCATCTCGCGGGCCGTATCCTCAAAGTCCGGATCCATGACCAGATCGTAGGTCGCCCAGGCGACCTCTCCGATGTTTTCGCTCCGCGGGTCGAAACAGTTGTTCTTGCACTCGTCGTAATCCAGATAGAAGTTGGAGTACTGCACCTTATGCATCAGGTCGTACATATCGCTCCTGCTGTGGACCGCGTCAATGCCGTTCTGCAGGGCGATATAGCGGCCTTCGCCGGTCTTGATGTCCTGAATGAGCCACGCGTCCTTGTTCAGATAGAAGTTGGCTTGTGCGATCGCCTTCGTGTCGTAAACGTCGAGCCAATCGTAGCTGTCCAGCTTTTCCTCATCCAGCCAATGCACCTCGTTGGAGGAGAACTCCAGCAGGCTGGAGTGACCGTCGGAATCGCTGACGATGAAGCAGTAGTTCCAATAGTAGTTCTGCGAATAGACGTTCAGCGTGGAAACGTACTCCTTGGCCTCTGCCACGGTGGCGCAGTTCTCGCCGATGTAGCGCGGCAGCTCGAACATATAGACGCGCTCGGACGAATCCGGATTGGTGCCCTCGCAGGCGAATTTGTCGGCGCCGTTCGGCCAGTACTCGCCGTGGCGCATATTGATCTCGATATGCAGACCGGCGTCGTTGACCACGTCGTCGCACATGAAGGGAAGGGACTTGTAGAACTCGTCGGACAGGCCCTTGCTGATGACTTCCTCGTAGTCCGGGGAGTAGTCTCTGTGGGTGTAGACGAGGCCGAGCGTCCGGTATTTTCCGGCGTTGGTCCGGATGATGTAGACGCACTTGTTGGAGATGCTCTGGTCCATGTTTCTGCCGATGAGGCGATGTCCGTCGACCATTTTGCTGATCGCGGAGCAGCCGCCGCCCCAGTTGTCGTTGGACTTGGCATAGAAGGCGTCGGCGCAGTCGTAGTCGAGCTCGGTGTATTCTTCGACCTCGAAGATGTACTTATCGAGCTCGGTCAGCTTCGACTTGTGGCCGCCCGCGCAGCCCGTTGTGAGCAGCATGGCGATGAGCAGTAAGGCAATGATCAGCTTTTTCATGTACAGTATCCTCCGTTTCAAATTATAATGTAGTTCATCAATTGTCCGGCGTTCCGTTCGGGGAAATAACAATTTTTAAAAGAACTGAAAAAATGAGAGCCCCGAAAAGGTAAGTGCTTTCGGGACTCTCCGGTATAAATCATCTCTTGGAGAACTGAGGAGCGCGGCGTGCGGCCTTGAGACCGTACTTCTTTCTTTCCTTCATACGAGGGTCACGAGTCAGGAAGCCGGCAGCCTTGAGGGCAGCGCGGTACTCGGGATCAGCGAGAAGGAGCGCACGGGACACGCCGTGACGGATAGCGCCGGCCTGACCGGAGATACCGCCGCCGACGACGGTAGCGACGATGTCGAACTTACCGACGGTGTTGGTAACGCCGAAGGGCTGGTTGACGATGAGCTTCAGGGTATCGAGACCGAAGTAATCGTCGATGGCGCGGCCGTTGATGGTGCACTCACCGGTACCGGGGTACAGGCGAACGCGGGCGATGGACTTCTTTCTGCGGCCGGTGCCGTAGAAGTAGGGCTTAGCACTTGTATACATAGGGTGATGTCCTTCCTTTCTTCAGATCAGAACTCGTAAGTCTCGGGCTTCTGGGCCTCGTGCTTATGAGCGTCGCCGGCATAGACCTTCAGTCTGGTGAAAGCCTTGCGGCCGGGGGTCGTATCGGGAAGCATACCCTTGACGGCAAGCTCCATAGCGAACTCGGGCTTCTTCTCCATCAGGGTCTTGTACTGGACCTTCTTCATACCGCCGATGTAGCCGGAATGATGGTAGTAGTACTTGTCGGTCATCTTGTTGCCGGAGAGGGTAGCCTTCTCGGCGTTGATGATGATGACGAAGTTACCGCAGTCGACGTTGGGGGTAAAGGTGGGATCGTTCTTGCCGCGGAGCAGATCGGCGGCGGCGACGGCGGTCTTGCCGAGGGGCTTGCCTGCGGCATCGAGCACGTACCACTTACGCACGACTTCTGCGGGCTTCTGCATAAATGTGGACATTTTGAAGTTCCTCCATATAAATTTTCCCGTGAAGAGGCACGGAAGCCGGGACCGGGTCACGTCACGGCACAGTTTTCCTCTCACAACGCCGCCTATTATAGCACACCGTGCGCGGCTTGTCAATAGCTTTTGAAAAACTTTTTCTGAAATTTTTGATTTAGCATAGTACAACCTTTCATTTTCTCGTGTTTTCACCCCTTTTCCTCTCATGAGCAAGGCCGCCGTTTCATTTTTTTGCGGCCTCGAGGCCGCCTCCCTCTGGCCAGCGGGCTTTCCAGCCCTCTTAATTGGTTCTTCATAATATTTGGTGTTTGCCCGGCGTTCCTGCGGGAAAGGGGCAGGGGAACCATCTCAGGCGCCGAAGTTTCCCCTGCCCCTTCCCCAGAGAGCGATCTCTGTTTCTTTTTACATTTCTATACCCCATCCCCACTCTTCCTTGGCTGCGGCACCCTCTGAACAAACGCTGATAAAAAGCATTGTTTATAAACACTTTTTCAACTTTATTAAGGCGGCGGCGCAGCCAAGGATTGGGGTGGGAGGGGTTTTTACGATGAAAAAAACGCTGCGATCGCTTAAGCCGGGGAGGTCACAACTCGCTGCGCGAGTTGGGGAAAAACTTCGGCGTTTGAGATGTTAGACCTCGGCTTCGCCGAGCTTGCCCGCCCTCCTCCGACAGCTACTTCGGGTACACACCAAAAAATATGATGAACCGATTTTTATGAAGATCCGAAACATGATAACGTGGAGCAAGTCTGTCAGCCAGCGCCGGACTGCACGCTTACCCCCCTCTCCCTCGGGGAAGGGAACTCCCATACCCGGAGAAGGAATCATTTTGAAACGGTTCCGCTTCCGGCTGTCCGAGAACGCGATCGGGACAATTCAAGATTTGTTCATAAAGATTTGCACAGATTTTCGCCGTCCTGTGGAAAGACGCGGAATAGTCCACGTTTGTTTAACATTTATTAAAAACTGCATATGCAAAACGGACGAATATTTGAATATTCAGAAATATACACAAAATATGCAGCGGTATTCATTCTGAATATTCATGAAAAATGAATATGCAGCAGCAAATATGCAGAAAAAAGGTTCCGGGATCCTTTCGGATCCCGGAACCCGGGTATTCTTTTCTTTCAGACCTCCGCCCGACGGGGCATCATTCAGGTCCTGAGGCGTCGGCACTCACGACAGGATAGCCGCGGTCTGCTGAGTGCAGGGCTTAAAAACCTCCACGCGGGCAATGTCCGCGCCGACACGGCTGAGCTTGCCGATCAGATCGTCGTAGCCGCGGTCGATGTACTCCGGAGACGTGATCGTGGATTCACCCTCACCCATCAGGGCCGCGATGACCATGGCGGCGCCGCCGCGCAGGTCAGTGGCATCCATCTCGGCACCGAGCAGCTTCTGACCGCCGAAGAAGGTGGCGGTGCTGCCCAGCTCGGAGTGGGAGAAGGCGACGCCGGTCTTGGCAAGCTCCTTGAGGTACGCGAACCGGCGGGCCCAGATGTTCTCGGTCACGGTGCTGATGCCCTCGGAGGCACAGAGCAGCGCCGCGAACTGCGGGTGCATATCGGTGGGGAAGCCGGGATAGTAGTCGGTCTTGATCTGCACGCTCTTGAGGGAGGCGGCGCCGTCGGAAACGACGGTGATGCTGTTGCCGTCCTCGGACTCCTCAACGCGCACGCCCATCTCGGTGAGCTTGCTGGTGACGGCCTCGAGGTGCTTGGAAACGGCGTTCGTCAGCGTGACGCGTCCGCCGCAGGCGGCGACGGCGACCATGTATGTACCGGCCTCGATCATGTCGGGGATGATCTTGTGGGTGCATCCGTGCAGCTTTTCGGCGCCGTAGACCTTGATTTCCGATGTACCGGCGCCCTTTACGGTCACGCCGCAGGCGTTGAGGAACAGGGCGAGGTCCACGATGTGGGGCTCTCTGGCGGCGTTATTGATGGTGGTGATACCGCCGGGGATGCGGGAGGCGGCCAGCATGATATTGATGGTAGCGCCGACGGAGGGGGTATCCAGCATGATCTTGCCGTCGTGCAGGCCCTCGGGGGCTTCGCCTGTCATGCGGGTGCGGCGCTCCATCTCGGCGCCCATGATCTCAAAGGCTTTGGTATGGTAATCGAGGGGGCGGGACCCGAACTTGCAGCCGCCGGGGATGGCGATGTCGGTCCTGCCGCAGCGGGCGAGCTCGACGCCCATGAGGTAGGAGGAGGCGCGGATGTTTTCGACCAGCTCGTCGGGGGAGGTGAGGGGCCGGAAGCCGGCGCCGTTGACCTCGAGCGTCGTAGGTGTCCGGTAGGTGACGGACACGCCCATGTGTCTCAGGATCTCGATGCTGGTGGCCACGTCCCTGACGGCGGGGACGTTCTGCAGGACGCAGGTCTCGTCGTTGAGGGCGCAGGCGAACAGGATCGGGAGGGCGGAGTTCTTCATGCCGCTGACCGGGATGGTGCCGTTCAGCGGACGTCCGCCGCGAATGCGAAGCTTTTCCATGATATATATATGACGGTCCGATACGAAGCTCGACCGATGATCTCCTGTTATGGGATAAGCACGCGCTGTGCTTCAGGTCCACAGGGTAAAAGAAAAAAGCGGAAAATCAATGATAAATTGAAAACTTACGATTTCGTCACTTTGGGTATCATAATAATAGCACAAATAAGTTGATTTGTAAAGGGCGAAATCAAGCAATTCATGAATTGTTTACAAAATTAAAGAATGACCGACATCTCTGTCGGCTGCCCGGCGCACCGGAGCGGAAAAATGAATAAAAAGGAGGTGAAAAATCGGAAACGGGCGCAAAAAAAACAGGGTATGCGGATTTTTTGTGTCCATTTGTCGGAGGATATGCCGGTTTGCGGCGGCATATCCTCTGAGATCGGGGGCTGTTGTTCACAGGTTTGTCGGGGTAGTTTGTCAGTCCTCGGGGAAGGCCTTGTAGTAGGCGACGGTGAGGTCGACGACCATTCCGTAGCTTCTGGTGCCGACCTCGACCTTCTGGGTCTGGAGGTAGGCGTTGTTGACGGTGGACGAGACCTTGGACACGGTGGACTCCTTGTACTTGTCGTAGAAGCGGTTATAGGCGGACATTTCGTCGCGGACCTCCTGGTTGAGGTGCGCGACGGCCTGACGGTAGAGGTCCTTATCGGCGCTGTAGAGGGCGTTGGCGACGTACTCGTACATATTAAGGTAGCCGCTGTAGCGGATATAGCTGTCCTCGGAGCGGATGCAGACGAGGAAGGCGATCATGTTGGCCTCGTTCTCGCGGGCGATGCCGCGCTGGTGGGCCATTTCGTGGGCGGCTGTGTAGGGGATGGTGTAGTCGGGGAAGCCGACGTTGATATTGGCCTCTCCGGTGAAGAAGGAGTAGACGCCGGTGATATGCATATAGGACATGATCTCGGAGATGAGGACGGGCTTGGGGCGGCCTGCGTTGTCGCGGATGAAGCCGTAGTCCGCGCAGAAGTCGTCGTAGGCGAGGGCGAGCTTTCGGTTCATCTCGGACATGGAATACGGCATGGCGGAGAAGTCCTCCTCGTAGAAGCCGAAGTTAGCGGTCTCCTCGTTGATATGGCGGATGAGGATCTCGGCGGTATCGTACAGCTCCTCGGCGCTGACCTCGTTATCGGCGAGGTCGAGCTTCTTGTCGAGTGTGGAGCCGCGGTAGCCCGCGGAGAAGGTCAGCACGAAGACGGAGAAGACAGTGGCGAGGATGGACAGTATGATGCCGACGAACACGCAGGCGCTCCGCCACGTATCGCAGCGGTACCGGATGCCGTACCACAGCAGAAGTCCGAGGCCTATGGGGGCGAGCAGGACGGCGGCCTCCCCTGCGGAGAAGGGGATCCACGCGGTGACAGCCGCGAGGAAGCCGCGCACGGGTGCGCTGACTTGCAGGTTGAACCAATCGGAGAATGTGACGGACTGTCCCTGCGCGACGTACAGGGCGAGGCACAGCGCCGCCACGGCGTACAGCACGATGCACGCGGTCGGCAGCCGCTCGTATTTCGCGGCGACCGGCCTGTACAGCCGCTTCGCCTCCGCCGGCAGCTTCTCATACTCTGCCGCTTTGATGGGTGATCTTAATTCTTCCTTGTTTTTCATCGGGTATCCTTTCTTGAGGAACGGGGGGACGGGGAACGGGGAACGGGGAACGGGGGGGCGGGGGAACGGGGGGACGCCAAAGGAAACTTTTCTGAAGAAAAGTTTCCTCTGGACTCCTTCAAAAGACTTTCGGGCAATGAATTAAATGAGGTTTCGTTTACGCCGAACGAGCTTGGTGGGAGCCTTCCTGTGAGCCGGCGTTTCCTGAAACGCCCACGCGGGGGCCCCTTACCCCGCTCGGGATCGGGCAGATGGCATCTGCCCGATCCGTGCAGATTTGGGGGAACGGGGGAACGGGAGGACGGGGCAAATAGTTATTTTTGGCCGACGGCGTAGCCAAGGAGGGCAGGGGTAGGGGCAAAATGAGCCATGGACGCCAGCAAACATACTCTGGGGGAGGGGCGGGGGGAACTTCGGCGTTTGAGATGTTACACCTCGGCTTCGCCGAGCTGGCCGCCCCTCTCCCGCAGCAACGCCCGGGCCTCGGTTGCCCTCCGCTCCCCCGCGCCCCGGCGGGGATGCAAGGGGCCGCAGGCCCCTTGCAAATATTCACTTTACTTCTCCCCCCGCCCGCCGGGCGGGGGGCCGGGGGGGTGGGGGAAAAAACCTTATGCGAATTCCGGGGAGCGCCAAAAACTCTTACAATAGAATACTATTTATGAAAGTTCTTGGGATTCTCAAGGACTTCTTTCAAGAAGTCCTTGAGCGGGGTGTGGGGCAGAGCCCCGCACGCATCCCGGCCCCGCGCGCATCCCGGCACCGCCTCTTCCGCCGCACGGCGGAAATCTTCCGGCATCTCCGCCCACAGATGCAGCCACCCGTCGCCGGACGGCTGATTCAGCGGCGTGCCTGCCGGGAGCAGGTCAAAGTCCGCAGCGGACGGCACCGCCCCGCGCCGCCCCGCGGTCTGCGCGGAGAAGAACGGCATCGGCAGCGACAGCGACACGCAGTGCAGCGCCTGCCGCGCGATGAGCGGCGACGGGACGCCGTACACGTCGTCCCCGGTCAGCGGGAAGCCGAGCGAGGCAAAGTGGACGCGGATCTGGTGGGTCCGCCCGGTGACGGGCGACGCGAGGACGAGCGTATGCCCGTTCCCGGAGGCCAGCACGCGGTATCGGGTCAGCGCGTACTCCGCGCCGGGGGTGCCGTCCGAGACGGCTGTCCGCATCCTGATGCCCGCGGCGGGCTGGAGGATGGGGACCTCGATCTCGTGGGTGAGACCGTCGCACGGCAGCTCGCCGTCGAGGAGGGCGAGGTACCGCTTGACGACGGTGCGGTCGGCGAGGCAGTTGCCGAGGAAGCCCGCGGCGGCCTGCGTCTTGCCGCAGACGACCACGCCGCTGGTATTGCGGTCGAGGCGTCCGAGCGGGCGAAAGACGAACGGGATGCCCTCCTTCTGGTAGCGGGCGGCGAGCGCGTTGGCGAGCGTGTCGGTCAGATGACCGTGCGAGGGGTGCGTGGGGGTGCCTGCGGGCTTGTTGAGGACGATGAGCGCGTCGTCCTCGTAGAGGACGTCGAGCGGGCCCTCGCAGGGGAGGACGGTCTCGGTGGCCTCGGTCTGCTTGTCGTCGAGCGCGAGCGACAGGACGTCGCCCCCGTGCAGGACGTACCGCACCGTGACGTGCTGTCCGTTGACGAGGATGCCGCGCTCGTCCTTCTTGAGCCGTGACAGGGCGGTCGTGGACAGCCCCATAGTCAGCTGCAGGTAGGACCGCAGCAGCCGTCCCTCGCAGGACGCCGGGATCTGAATGATCATGATCGTATCGGGACGTGGGCCGGGGTGCCTCCTTGACCGCCCCACTCTCATGCTATGCGCCGGAGCGTCGGGCGGTGCGGGATCGAGGCTTGTCCCGGTCGTGTCGGCTCGCCTCTCAGCGGCCCAGCAGCATGGTGATCGTCAGCGTCGCCACCGACCCCGCCATCAGCAGGCTCAGCACCCACGCCATGATCTTCACCCACAGCTGTCTCGTCTTCTCCCGCTTGCTTACCGGGCGCTCGTTTTGATTTCTTTCGGACATGGTTAAGTATCTCCTTTGAATGTATATATGATTCTGTGGTTATTTGCAGGGCTCTGCCCTGCACCCGCTTAAGGACTTCTTGAAAGAAGTCCTTAAGGATCTCAAGAACTTTTCGGGCAGGGAATAAATGAAATGAAGTTTCGTTTACGCTGAACGAGCTTGGTGGGAGCCAACGCACGGGCGTCGGCGGCACTCCGTTCCCCCGCGTCCCGGCGGGGATGCAAGGGGCCGCAGGCCCCTTGCAAAACTCTTTTTAACTTCTCCCCCCGCCCACCGGGCGGGGGGCCGGGGGGGGTGGGGGAAAAAGATTAAATGAACTTTTCCTTGGCTGCAACGCTGCCCGAAGGGCAGCGGCAGCCAAAGCACTTCCTCTGGGCA